>CANSTH010000029.1 GCA_947649875.1 uncultured Parvibacter sp.
AGGGCATGGACCCCTATCACAATCCCGAGTTCACCACTATGGAAGCCTACGAGGCGTTCGGCGACCTGAATTCCATGATGGACCTTACCGAGGGCTGCATCAAGGCGGCCGCCGAAGCCGCTTGCGGCAGCCTGTCCATCGAGTACCAGGGCACGCCGGTGGACCTGTCCGGCAGCTGGCGCCGCGCCTCCATGATGGAGCTGGCCTCCGAGTACGCGGGCGAGGACGTGTCCTTCGACCGCAGCCGCGAAGATCTGGTGGCCATCCTGGAGAAGAACGGCGGCCATGCCGAGGGCGCTTGGGGCAAAGGCAAACTCATCTCCGAGATTTTCGAGGCGGTGGCAGAGGAGAAGCTCATCCAGCCCACCTTCGTCATCGACCATCCGTTGGAAATCTCGCCTTTGGCCAAGAAACACCCGGACAACCCCGAGCTCACCCAGCGCTTCGAGCTGTTCGTGCTGGGGCACGAGTACGCCAATGCCTTCACCGAGCTGAACGACCCCATCGACCAAGCAGAGCGCTTCCGCGCCCAGGTGGCGGCCAAGGACATGGGCGATGATGAGGCCATGGGCTTCGACGCTGACTACATCCGCGCGCTGGAGTACGGCATGCCGCCGGCCGGCGGGGTGGGCATCGGCATCGACCGGTTGGTCATGCTGCTTACGGACGCCCCTTCCATACGCGATGTGCTTTTGTTTCCGGCGATGCGGGAAGAAGCCTCTGCTATGCCCCCGGCCCCTGCTAAGCAGGCCGTTACGGCTGATCCGATGCCTGCCGAGCCCGCGGCCCCGGCAGCCCCGATAGACTTCTCCAACGTGGTGATAGAGCCGCTGTTCGAGGACCAGGTGGACTTCGACACCTTCAGCAAGTCCGACTTCCGCGCTGTTAAGGTGAAGGAGTGCGTAGCGGTGCCGAAGAGCAAGAAGCTGCTGAATTTCACGCTGGACGACGGCACCGGCACCGACCGCACTATCCTCTCGGGCATCCACGCCTACTACGAGCCGGAGGAGCTGGTGGGCAAGACCCTCATCGCTATCACCAATCTGCCGCCGCGTAAGATGATGGGCATCGATTCCTGCGGCATGATCATCAGCGCCGTGCACGAGGTGGAAGGGGAGGACGGCCAGCCGGAGGAGGCCCTGAACCTGCTGATGGTGGACGACCGCATTCCTGCCGGCGCCAAGCTGTACTAACGGCTTCGAGCCGGTTTCATAACCCAAGGCGAAAGCGCCCGGCAGCCCCGGGCGCTCTTGCATTGGGCGCAAACCTCGTTGCCCCTTCCACACAACGTGACCACAAATAGGGGCTTTCCAACCGTAGGTTTTAGCAATTCCAGTAGGTGAGTGCTAAACTGCACCAGAACTATATTTCGTGCCCGGCATGTCAGGTTTTGAGAGAGAAAATTTCATTCGCGGGCACCCAATTTGGGAAATGAGGCAACCATGTCATTCGAGAAATTCACGGACAAGGCGCGCAAAGTGCTTGTCCTGGCTCAGGATGAGGCACGCGGGCTGCATCAACCGTATGTGGGCACCGAGCACATCATGCTGGGGCTTATCCAGGAAAAGGACGGGCTGGCGGCCCAGGCGCTCGATCGCCTGAACGTCACCTATGATGGAGTGGTGCAAACCATCCGCCAGGTGGTCACCATTGATGAGGACACTGATGTGTCCGGCCATCTCTCCTTTACCCCCCGCGTGAAGCGGGTGCTGGAGAACTCCCTGCGCGAGGCCATGCAGATGGGACAGTCCTATATCTCCACCGAGCACTTGCTTTTGGGCATCGTGCGAGAAGGGGAGGGCACGGCGCTGGAGGTGCTCTCGCGGCTAGGCGTATCCGGCGACGATGTGCGCAGCGCCCTAAATGATTTGGTGGGCCAGAGCCCGGTGTATGCCGGTCGCTCCGGTTTCGACCCCACGTCCGGCCCCGACTCCAGCATGCTCAAAGAGTTCGGCACCGACCTCACCCAGAAGGCTCGCGACGGCCAGCTGGACCCAGTGATCGGCCGCGCCGCGGAAATCGAGCGCGTGATGCAGATTCTCTCGCGCCGTCAGAAGAACAACCCGCTCATTTTGGGTGAGCCCGGCGTGGGCAAAACTGCCATTGCCGAGGGTCTTGCCCAGCTCATCGTATCCAACCAAGTGCCCGACCTTTTGCGCAACAAGCGCCTGATCACGCTGGATGTGTCGGCGCTGGTGGCAGGTTCGAAGTATCGCGGCGAGTTCGAAGAGCGCCTGAAGAAGGTAATCAACGAGGTGAAGGAAAAGGGCGATGTTCTGCTGTTCATCGATGAGATCCACACCATCATCGGCGCTGGTTCCGCCGAAGGCTCCATCGATGCCGCTGCCATTCTGAAGCCTCCGCTGTCGCGCGGAGAGATCCAGATTATCGGCGCCACCACCTCCGAGGAATATCGCAAGCACCTGGAAAAGGACTCCGCCCTGGAGCGTCGCTTCCAGCCGCTTACCGTGAGCGAGCCCAATGAGGAGCAGGCAGTGCGCATCATGGAGGGGCTGCGCGACAAGTACGAGGCCCATCATCAGGTGCACTTCACCGACGATGCCCTGAGGGCCGCTGTGCAGCTGTCCGACCGCTACATCCAGGATCGCTTCCTGCCCGACAAGGCCATTGATGTTCTGGACGAAGCGGGCGCCCGCATGCGCATTCGCAACATGACGCTGCCCAAGGAGCTGCGCGATTTGGACGAGCAACTGCGCCATATGCGCCAGGAGAAGGATGCCGCCATCGCCGACCAGAACTTCGAGAAGGCCGCCGAGCTGCGCGACAAGGAAAACGAGCTGCGCAACCAGCGGGAAGAGGCTGAGAAGCAATGGGAGGAGGATTCCTCCAAGGCGGTGCAGGCGGTTACTATGGAGGATATCGCCGATATCGTGTCCATGACCACCGGCGTGCCCGTGTCCAACCTCACCGAAGCGGAAACTGAGAAGTTGCTGCGTATGGAGGGGGTGCTTCACGAGCGCATCGTGGGACAGGAAGAAGCGGTCACGGCTCTGTCCAAGGCCATCCGCCGCTCCCGCTCGGGCTTGAAGGATCCGAAGCGCCCCGCTGGCTCGTTCATTTTCCTTGGCCCCTCTGGCGTGGGCAAGACCGAGCTCTCCAAGGCGCTGGCGGAGTTCCTGTTCAATTCCGAGGATGCCCTTATCTCCTTCGACATGTCGGAATACATGGAGAAGCACACGGTGAGCCGCCTGGTGGGTTCGCCTCCGGGCTATGTGGGCTACGACGAGGGCGGCCAGCTGACCAAGGCGGTGCGCCAGCGGCCGTATTCGGTGGTGCTGTTCGATGAGATCGAGAAGGCCCACCCCGATGTGTTCAACATCTTGCTGCAGATTCTGGAGGAGGGACGTCTTACCGATGCCCAGGGGCGTACGGTGGACTTCCGCAACACAGTGATCATCATGACCTCTAACGTGGGGGCCCGCGATATCGCCCAAACCACCACCTTGGGCTTTTCCGCCGATGACAAGGGCGGCCTGTCCGATAAGGAGATTAAGTCCCGCGTGATGGCGGAGATGAAGAAGCTGTTCCGCCCCGAGTTCCTGAACCGCATCGACGAGATAATTGTGTTCAAGAGCCTTACCGAGGAAGAGATCGGCCAGATTGTGGAGCTGATGGTGGCGGAGCTGCGGGATCGCATGATCGCCCTGAACATGACCATCAACCTCTCCGACGAGGCGCGTCGCTTCATCGCCCGCGAGGGCACCGACACCACCTTCGGCGCGCGGCCGCTCCGCCGCGCTATCCAGCGGTTGCTAGAGGATCCGCTGTCCGAGCAGATTCTGGAGGGCCGTTGGACTTCTGGCAGCGTGGTGGATGTGGCTCTGAACGAGGCGGGCGACGAGCTGGTGTTCACCGCCGGCACCGGATCCATCCCGGCGCCGCGCAAGCGCGATTCCATCGCCCGCGATGCCGAGTTGCTGCTTACAAACTTCGACCTGGGCCATGCGGGCGCTCCCAGCCGCACCCCTGCCGGGGCGCTTTCTGGCGGCGGCGCTGCGGAGTAGCGCCCAAGGCGGCAACTCCATTGATACGGTTCATCCAAGGGAGGTCCATCGGCCTCCCTTTCTCGTTTATACTGTTTTCAAGCGAAAGAACCTTAAGGAAGGGGCTCATATTATGGCGCGCACCATCGATCCCATCTACGAACCCTCTGTGCTGCAGGCCCCCGAGCTGCTGATGACCGACTTCGACTTCGATATGCTGCAGCATCCGCTGATGGAGCTGCAGGGCAAGGTGGACAAGAACCCCAAGACGGCCGCCATCATCTTGGCGGGGGGCACTGGCGAGCGCTTTGGCAAAGAAGGCGGCAAGCAGCTGGTGGAGATTGCCGGTAAGCCCATCCTCACCTGGTCGGCTGAGGCATTCGATGCGGTGGGGGATATCGGCCTCATCGTCATTGTGTGTCCGGAGGAGCGCCAGAGCGAGTACCTGCACAAGGCCATCGATCCGTTTCCCTTCGTCACGCCGGTGGTGCTGGCACCGGCTGGCTCCATTCGCCAAGAATCGGCGTTCTCGGGGCTGGAGTACGTGGACGACAACTTCGAATTCGTGGTGCTGCATGATGGCGCCCGGCCGCTCATCAGTCCCGAGCTCATCGAGCACACCATCAACACCGTGCGCGGCAACATCGATGCCGATGGCGCAGTGGTGGCCCATCCGGCCGTCGACACCTTGAAAGTGGTGGAGGACGGCATGATCATGGGCACCCCCGACCGCTCGGTATTCTGGAACGCCCAAACGCCGCAGGTGTTCCGTACCGGCATCTACCGGCGCGCCCATGCCGCGGCCCTGGCGGACGGCTTCGTGGGCACCGATGACTCCTCCCTTATCGAGCGGCTGGGGGGCAAGGTGCTGGTAGTAGAGGGCAAGCGCGACAATATCAAGCTCACGGTGCCGGAGGACTACATTCTGCTGGCGGCTGCGGTGCGCATGATGTACATGAAGAACACCGGGGCCGAGGATCTTTCCTTTTAACCGAGAGCGCTAAGGAGCAGCGATGGAAGATTTTCGCCGTCTGAGAATAGGCCAGGGGATGGATGTTCACGCCTTCGCCGAAGGGCGCCGGTTGGTGCTGGGCGGGGTGGACGTTCCCCATACCCGCGGCCTTTTGGGGCACTCCGACGCTGATGTGCTGGCCCATGCCGTGGCAGACGCCCTTTTGGGGGCGGTGCGCGGCGGCGACATCGGCAAGCTGTTTCCCGATACCGACCCTGCCTTCAAAGATGCCGACTCATTGGTGCTCTTGGAGAAGGTGGCGCAGTTCGTGCGCGATGAGGGCTACGAGATACTGGACGTGGACAGCGTGATTGCCGCCCAGGCGCCGAAGCTTTCCCCGTACCGTGACCAGATGCGGGAGAACCTGGCCCGCGCCATGGGGGTTGCGGTGGAAAACGTTGGCGTGAAGGCCACCACCACTGAGCACTTGGGCTTCGAGGGCCGCGAGGAGGGCATCAGCGCCACCGCCACGTGCCTGTGCGCGCGATGTAGGTAGCCATCCGCATCCATTCGCCCCTGTAGAAAACTAACGAAGAAAGGCATTCGCTATGACTATCAAGCTCTACGATACCAAGCTGCGCAAAAAGGTGAACCTGGTTCCCCTGCACGAGGGGAAGATCGGCATGTACGTGTGCGGCCCCACTGTGTACAACCGCATCCACATCGGCAACGCCCGCACCTTCATCTCCTTCGACACCATTCGCCGCTACCTTACCTGGCGCGGCTTCGAGGTGACCTTTGTCCAGAACATCACCGATGTGGACGACAAGATTATCAACCGCGCCAACGAAGAGGGGCGCACCGCCGCCGAGGTGGCAGCCGAATACACCGAGGCCTTCATTGCCGACATGCATGCTGCCGGTGTGGCCGATCCCGATATTCGCCCCAAGGCCACTGAGGAAATCGGCGCCATGCAGGAGCTTATCCAGAGCCTTATCGACACCGGTCATGCCTATGCCACCGACGAGGGCGACGTGTACTTCGCCGTGCGCTCCTACGACGGCTACGGCCAGCTGTCCGGCCGCAACATCGACGAGATGGAAGGTGGGCACCGCGAGCTGCGCTCCGATGGTCAAGGGCTGGAAGACCGCAAGCGCGATCCGCTGGACTTCGCCCTGTGGAAAGCCGCCAAACCCGGCGAGCCGGCATGGGATTCCCCGTGGGGGCAGGGGCGCCCGGGGTGGCACATTGAGTGCTCCGCCATGTCCCGCAAGTACCTGGGGCTGCCCTTCGACATCCATGGGGGCGGATCCGATTTGGTATTTCCCCATCATGAGAACGAACGGGCCCAATCGGAAGCGGCGTGCGGCTGCACCTTCGCCAATCATTGGATGCATTCCGGCATGCTGCAGATAAACGCCGAGAAAATGTCGAAGTCGCTGGGGAACTTCATGCTGCTGCACGATGTGCTGGACGAAACGCGGCCGGCGGCGCTGCGCATGCTGATGACCCAGACCCATTATCGCTCGCCGCTGGATTTCTCGGTGGATCGCCTGAACGAGGCGGACGCGGCCCTCACCCGCATCGAGAACTCGGTGAAGAACCTGGACTGGCTGATGGGCAATGCGGTTGACGGTGCGCCCGATGTGGTGGACGCCGCTGCTATGGCTGAGGCGGTGGCGCAGGCCAATGCCGCCTTCACCGAGGCTATGGACGACGACTTCAACGCCCCTCAGGCGTTGGGAGCGGTGTTCACCTTGGTGGGCATCGCCAATACTGCCGTGGCCGACAAGTCGCTGTCGGTGAACGATGCCCAGGCGATGGTGGCGGTGCGCGATACTGTGTTGGAGCTTCTGGCGGTGCTGGGCATCGACGTGGAAACCGATATGGCGGAGGAGACCACCTACCCCATCGAAGTGGTGACGTTGGCTGCCGAGCTGGCCGGGTACGGCGGCTCCGATGCCGAGGAGGCGGTGGAGGCGCTGTTGGAGGCCCGCGCCCTTGCCCGCAAGGAGAAGAACTGGGCCCTGGCCGACGGCGTGCGTGACGGCCTAGTGGGGCTTGGCTTTGTGATAGAGGACACCCCCCAAGGCGCCCGCGTCACCTACGAGGGGTAGGCCTTCCAAAATCAAGTCAACGCTGTAAGCTGATCCCGTCAGGGCAGTCGTCGATTGCGAAGGCGAAGAGATGGGGTCTGCTTATGGGATCGGTAATTGAAATACGGGGAGCCACGAAGGACTACGGCAAATCCCGGGGGGTGTTCGACTTGTCCCTGGAAGTAGGGCAGGGCGAAGTGGTGGGCTTCTTGGGCGCCAACGGGGCGGGCAAGTCCGTTACCATGCGCATGCTCATGGGGTTTGTCCGTCCTCGGCAGGGGAGCGTGCGCATCTTCGGGCGCGATTGCTTTTCGGGCCGGGCGGAAATCCAGAAATCTGTTGGGTACCTTCCCGGTGAGCTGGCGTTTCCCGGCGATATGACTGCAGCAGCGCTTCTGCGCTTTACGGCCGCCATGGCCGGGATAAGGGAGGGCAATTGCCGTTGCGGATGCGCTCGCGGCGATGAGCTGGCAGATTTCTTCGAGCTGGATGTCTCGGCGCACGTGCGCTCCATGTCCAAAGGGACTCGCCAAAAAGTGGGCATCGTTGCGGCGTTTATGGGGCGTCCTCAGCTGCTTTTGCTAGATGAGCCCACGAGTGGTTTGGATCTGCTCATGCAGCGGCGCTTTGTCGAGTTAGTGCAGGCGGAAAAGCGCCGCGGAACCACTATCCTGCTTTCGTCTCATTTGCTGGGGGAGGTGGAGGGCACCTGCGATCGTGCTGTCTTTATCAGAAACGGTCATGTGGTGTACCAGGCGCAGGCGCAGGAACTCACTTTAGACTCTACCTTACGACAGCTGTATGGGCCGCAGGCGCTTAATCGCCACTGGCGCGAAGTGCCTGCGGGCAATTCCTCCAGTGGTCGCACGCCTGGCGGGAAAGGGGGTCGTCGATGAAGTTCCCCCTGTTCGGCCGCAGTTTGCGCAGTTTGCTGCCGCTTGTTTCGGCTATCGCGGTGGTGTTGGCCTTCTATATCGGCACCGTAGTGTATCTCTACGACCCGGAAGTGAGCGAGAGTCTTCAGCTCATGCAGGAGGCAATGCCGGAACTGTTCGCTGCCTTCGGCATGGCGAATCCATCTGATTCCTTGTGCGACTTTTTGCTGAACTATCTGTATGGCTTCATGTTTGCTGGGGCGCTGGTGCTTATGGCTGCCTATATGGCGCAGCGGCTGGTGGTGGGGCCGGCCAAAGACGGTTCGCTTGCGTGGTTGCTCGCATCGCCCCACTCTCGCTTTCGCCTGGCCTTTACGCTGATGGCGGCAGAGGCGGTTGCCATCGTGGCTGTTGTTGCCTTTCTGTGGGTGTCCGAGGTTGTTTTCTGCGAACTGCTTTTCCCGGGCGATTTAGATCAGGTGGCGCTTGCAAAGGCGAACATGGGGCTGATTGCACTGGGTCTATTCGCTGCCTCGCTTTGCTTTGCCTCTGGCTGCATCTTCCAAAGGCCGGGGCTGGGGTTGTGGGTCGGCGCCGGCGCCTGTGTGCTCTTTTTGCTCATGGGATTGGCGGCCTCGACGGGAGAGGGGCTGGAGTGGTTGGCCAGCGCTTCTCCGTTTTCCCTCTACGATGCCTACGGGCTGGCGGCCGGGGAAGGAGAAGCCGTTCTAGGGACACTTGCCCTTCTGGGGGCATCCGCCGTTTTCTTCGCGGCGGCTCTGGCTGCCTTCTGCCATCGCGATTTCAGCTTGTAGGCCCTCTTCTCTGTCCGACCCTCTGCGTCTTACAGGAATTCTGGCTTGTACGACCAGCTGCGCAAAATGTCGCACCATTTGCGATAGGCGCTCATGAAGTCATCCAGGTCTATGGGCTGGCGGCTGGACAGGCGTTGGTGCAAGTAGCCGTCTCCGAGCATGATAAGCATGTCCAGCACCTCTCGCGGCTCCACTTCATTGCGGAAGCGACCGAAGTCGACGTTGACGAAAAATTGATCGAACATGGCATCCACTTGGGTGTTCGTCCATTCGGCCATCGCATCGCGAACGTCGGAGTGGTCGGCGTAGAATGCCCGGATGGAGAATTCCATCGCCCAGGGCCAGCGCTTCAGGGTTTCCATCTTCTGGACGCCGGAGTACAGCATCAATTCGAAGAAGTCGTCTATGGCGTAGAAGCCATCATCCACCACCCACTCCACCACCTTGTTCATGAGGAAGTCCATGGTGCGCAGGTAGAGCGTCTTTTTGTTCCGGAAGTAGAAGAACAGCAATCCCTTTGACATGCCGGCGCGGCGGGCGATATCCTCAGTGGAGGCCTCCTTGTAATTGTTGCGGCCGAATCCTTCTATCGATGCGCGGATGATGGCCTCCTGTCGTTGTGGGGGAAGGGCATCGAAGTCGCCGTGGCGATCGATTTGTTTCAGCGGGCGCACAGGGTCTCCTTTCACGCGGTTGTCGGCAGGGCTGTAAGGGACGGGTGCGGAAGATGGCCAAACGCATTTCCGCATCCTGTTGACCAACGGGTCAACAGGGCTATTCTAAACCGTTGACCGGTTTGTGGAAGGTGGTTGGCCTATAATGGGGCGCCGGAATCAATCCGGGCAGAGAAACGCCGGTTGTCGCGAAGGGAGGTGTCGCAGCATGGCCTCGATGGACAGTGAGCCTGTTTCCATGGAGCTGCTGGCTCCGGCGGGGGGCTTTGAGCAGTTGCGGGCTGCGCTCTTGTTCGGGGCAGATGCCGTGTACCTGGCGGCAGATCGCTTCGGCATGCGGGCCCGCGCTGCCAATTTTCCGTTGGCGGAGATTCCGTCGGCAGTTGCGTTGGCCCACGCGCACGGGGCGAAAGTGCACGTCACTTGCAATATCCTCATGCACGATGGCGACATTGCCCAGCTACCGGATTTCTTCCGCGCTTTGGACGCAGCGGGGGTGGACGCCTTCATCATCGGCGATTTGGGGGCATTCGCCATTGCCGGCAGGGTGGCTCCGCGGGTGGAGCGCCATGTTTCCACACAGGCTTCGGTGGCCAACGCCGAGGCGGCAAAGGTTTGGCATTCGCTGGGGGCGAAGCGGGTGGTGTGCGCCCGCGAGATGTCATTGGCGGACATCGCCGCCATGCGGGCCGCTATTCCCGCCGACCTGGAGTTGGAGGCGTTCGTGCACGGGGCCATGTGCATGGCGGTGTCGGGCCGCTGCCTCATAAGCTCCTATCTCACGGGGCGCTCCGGCAACAAAGGCCATTGCACCCAGCCCTGCCGTTGGAATTACAAGGTGGGCCGCAGCTCGGCGGAAGGCGCCAGCGTGGGCAGTGACGCCCAACCGCCGCATGGGGCCGCAGGGCAACCCATTGCCACAGGGGAGTTCCTCCTGGAGGAGGAAAAGCGTCCGGGCATGTTCTTCCCCGTGGAAGAGGACGGCAACGGCACCTATCTCATGAATGCGGAGGATATGAACATGCTGCCCTACTTGCGGGAGCTTCGGGAAGCAGGCATAGACTCCATAAAGATAGAGGGACGCAATAAAAAGGCCTTCTATGTGGCCAGCGTGGTAGGGGCTTACCGGCGGGTGCTGGATGGCGAGCCGTGGGAGTCGGTTGCCGGCGAGCTGTTGGACGTGTCCCATCGCCCCTACGGCACGGGATTCTATTTTGGGGAAGCGCATCAGGCAGCCGATTACGATGGCTACGAGCAGCGCACCATGCACGTGGCGGATGTGGTGGACTGCCGGGATGGCTTTCTGTACCTGCTGGCCCGTAACCGCTTCGAGGAAGGGGAGCAGTTGGAGCTGTTGGTGCCTTCCGCCCCTGCCCAGGCAGTGCGTGTGGGCAACTTGTGCTGGCTGCCGGGTTTCGGCCCCGATGAGCACGATCCTGAGGCGCCGGCTACGGTAGAGGAGGCACTTGGCCGGGCAACGGCGCAAGACTGGGTTCCCGTGCCGTTGGCCAACCGTTCCTGCAACCTGTACCGTGTGCAATCGGAGGCGCTGGCGCCGGTGGGCGCGTTTCTGCGGGCTCGGCGGTTTCGCCGCTCTGCTCGCCATCAATAGCGCAATTTGCGTGGCCGCATTCCCATTTGCTCGGCCCCGGACCGCTTCTTTCTGTCTTCGGTCTTATAATGGTTGCCTTTCCCGGAGAATAAAGGAAGTGCGCTGTGAACCCTATCCTGAGAGCATTCGAAGGCCCCTCTGTTCCCTTTTCGGTGGAGATGTTTCCGCCCAAAGGCCAGTTGACGCTGGATGCGGCGCGTTTGGCGGCACAAGGGGTGGCCGCAGCGCGCCCCGACTTCATCTCGGTCACTTGCTCGGCGGGCGGTAGCGGCAATTCCTCCCAGACGGTGGATATTGCCGCCCTCGTCCAAGACGAGCTTTCCGTGCCCGGCGTGGCCCATCTCACCTGCGTGTCCGCTACCTGTCAATCCCTTGATGAGGAAATGGAGCGCATGAGGGCGGCTGGGGTGAATACAGTGCTGGCGCTTCGGGGCGATCTTGCGCCCGGTTGTCAGCCGCAAGACTTTCACCTGGCCAAAGATCTCATTCCCATATTGAAGGAGCGGGGCTTCACGGTGGCCGCCGCTGCTTATCCGGAGGGGCACATCAGCTGCTTGGACCCTCGGGAGAACATCCGCCACCTGAAAGAGAAACAGGATGCCGGGGCCGATTTCTTCATCACCCAGCTGTTCTTCGACAACAATGCCTTCTTCCGGTTCCGAGAGCAGGCCCAGGCAGCAGGGGTTACCATCCCCATCGTGTGCGGCGTCATGCCGTTTCTGGGGAAGGGGCAAATCCAGCGCATGATATTCATGTGCGGCAGCTCGTTGCCCTCCGCCATTATCAAGCTGCTGGCCAAATACGAGGACAACCCCGAGGCGCTGCGGCAGGCGGGCATCCGCTACGCCTGCGAGCAGTTGGTGGAGTTGGCTCGCCAGCAGGTGGACGGGCTGCATGTCTACGCCATGAACCAACCGGACATCGCCCTGGCCGCCGCCGAAGCTTTGCGGGCGGAAGGGTTTCGGCCGTGACGGAGGATGGGCTCTTGGAGGCATCGTTCCCCTTCGGTCCGGTCCCACTCGATTGCGCGGTGGACATTCCGCGGGCGCTGCGCTACCTGGGGCGCCGTCGCCAGGAAGTGCCCCAGCACATTGGCGATCAGCTGGCGGCCGTGGCCGACCGCTGCCGTGAAACCGCCCGTCCGCGCGCCATGGTGAGTGCTGCCTTTCCTTTGATCTGGCCCGTGCGAGAAACGGAGGGGGCCGGTGTAGAGTCGAGGGCGAGAGAGGGCCGAGGGCTGTTGTTGGCGGGAGCCGGCTTGGAGCTGCCCGGCAATGACATCGCCCGCTTCCTGGAAGGCTGTACCCATGCGGTGCTTTTGGCGGTAACGCTGGGGATGGAAAACGAGCGGGAGCTAATGCGGGCCCGCGCCTTGGGGCCGGTGCAGGATTTTATAGCGGACGCCTGCGCCTCATCGATGGCCGAGGAGGCGGCCCGTGCCGCCTCGGCGCAAGTGGAGCAGCGGGCCGCTGCCGCGGGCTTTCGCTGCACCCGACGCTTCAGCCCCGGCTATGGCGACCTTCCTCTGTCGCTGCAACCGGCAATGTTGCGATTGACCGGCGCCGACCGGATGCTGGGGGTGCAGGCGGGCCCTTCGTTTCTCATGACGCCCATGAAAAGCGTAACGGCAGTGGTGGGGCTTGCCCCCGAAAACGTGGAAGGGAGGCGGGCAGGCTATGGCCGCACCGCGCACGCTTAAAGTGGAGAACGACTACCTTGCGAAGGTGCTTGCCGGGCAGGTGCCGATGCTGCTGGATGGCGGTATGGGCACTCTCATCCAAGAAGCGGGCCTTGCCGGAGTACACGAGGTGCCCGACTTGCTGAACCTCACCCATGCAGACGAGGTGTGCGCCTTGCAGCGGCGCTATGTGGAGGCGGGCAGCGATTGCGTCACCACTAACACCTTCAATTCCAATCGCCTCAAGCTGGCGTCGTGGGGCGTATCTGTTGAAGAGGTGTACAGGGCCGCTGCCGCCATCGCCCGCCGTGCAGGGGCGCCGCTTATCGCGGGGGACATCGGCCCTACCGGCGCTTTGCTGCAGCCGCTGGGCCTCATGAGCTTCCAGGAGGCCTACGACATCTTCGCCGAGCAGGCCCGCGCCGCCGAGGCGGCCGGCTGCCATCTCATCATCGTCGAGACGTTCTCCGACCTGCTAGAGGCGAAGGCGGCGCTGTTGGCCTGTCTGGAGTGCACAGCGCTGCCGGTGTTGTGCACCATGACCTTCGGAGAGGACGGCCGCACCTTCATGGGCACCACGCCTGCGGTTGCCGCCACCACCCTCTCCGCCATCGGGGCAGCTGCGGTAGGCATCAACTGCTCGCTGGGCCCCCGGGAAACCGCTCCGCTGGCAGCGTCCATGGCGCCCTTTGCTCGCTGTCCCCTTATGGTGCAGCCCAATGCCGGGCTGCCGCGCATCGCCTCCGATGGCGCTACCGTGTTCGATGTGGGGCCGGAAGAATTTTGCCAAGCCATGGAGGCGGTGCTCGATGGGGGCGCCGCCATTGTGGGCGGGTGCTGTGGCACCACGCCGGCCCATATTGCCCAATTGCGACGGCTCTTGGACAGCCGCCCATGGCCCGGAACCGTAGAACGCTATCGTCCGACGTTCATCGTGAGCGGTGCGCAGTCGATGGTGCAGCTGTCACCTGGAGAGAACTCGATTGCCGTGATAGGGGAGCGCATCAACCCCACGGGAAAGCGACGGCTGAAAGAGGCCCTCTTGGCCGGTGACTTCGACATGGCGGTGGCTGAGGGCGCGGCGCAGGTGGAGGCGGGCGCCGACATCCTGGACGTGAACGTGGGCGTGCCCGGCATCGACGAGGCCACTGTACTTAGGACGGTGGCCCAACGGCTGCAGGCAACGGTGGCAGTGCCGTTGCAGCTGGACTCCTCCAACCCTGCGGCATTGGAGGCCGCTTGCCGCACCTATGCTGGCCGCCCGCTGCTGAACTCGGTGAACGGGAAGGCGGAAAGCCTGGCGGCAGTGCTGCCCGTTGCGGCCCGCTACGGTGCCACGGTGCTGGGGCTCACCCTCGACGAGGAGGGCATCCCTTCCACTGCTGAGGGACGCTTCTCCATTGCCCAACGCATCGTGGAAGCGGCCCAAGAGGCCGGCATTCCCCGCGAAGACGTTGCCATCGACTGCCTGGTCATGGCCGCCGCCACAAATCAGCAGGAGATTCTGGAAATACTGCGGGCGGTGGATCTGTGCAAGCGCCGGCTGGGGGTGCGCACCGTGCTTGGAGTGTCCAACGTGAGCTTTGGCCTCCCACGCCGCGCCGTGCTTAACGCGTCCTTCCTGACGGCAGCGCTAACGGCCGGGTTGGACATGCCCATCTTGAATCCGCTGGAGCCCCGCTACGTGGATGCCCTCAACGGCTTTCGGGTGCTCAACGGCCAAGACGAAAAATGCCTGCATTATGTGGCAACCTATAGCGGCACCCAGGAGGCGGCGCAGTTTGCGCCTGCGGCCTCCCAGGTAGCTGGTAATGAAGGGATAAGCACCGCGGAGGCGAGTCCTGCAGCCGATGCGCCACGAGGCCCCGCCGCCAGGCTGCTCGATGCTGTGGTTACCGGACGGTCTTCTGCGGCGGCTGTGGCGGCTAAAGACTTGCGAGGGGAAATGTCCCCCGTGGCCATAGCCGAAGAGGTGCTGGCCCCGGCTCTCGACGAGGTGGGGCGCCGCTACGACAGCGGTGCCTACTTCCTGCCCCAGCTCATGGCCGCGGCCGAGGCGGCGAAGGCGGCTTTCGACGTGCTAGGGGAGGCGGCCGCCGATTCCCCTTCTGGCGTATCGGCGATGGCGGGCCCTCCCATCGTGTTGGCCACAGTGGAGGGTGACATTCACGACATCGGCAAGAACATCACCAAGATGCTGCTGGAAAACTACGGTTTTCCCGTTGTGGATTTGGGTCGTGACGTGGCGCCCCGGACGGTGGCGGACGCGGCGGCGGCCCATGGAGCGAAGCTGGTGGGGCTTTCCGCCCTCATGACCACTACGATAGGGGCCATGGAGCGCACCATAGCCCTTTTGCGGCAGCAGGTGCCTTCAGCGCGCGTCATGGTGGGAGGAGCGGTGCTCACCGCCGACTACGCCGAGAAGATCGGAGCCGACTTCTATGCGGAGGACGCGGCTGCCAGCGTTGCCATCGCCAAGAGGGTGCTGTGACCGGCTTCCTTTTTTGCCGTTCTTCGTTCGTTTCTTGGAAGTACTGCCTGCAGATTGCGGAGCGGCGGGGTCTCTTGCCCTGCTGTCCCGCAATCGGTTTCATCTACCTTCCAGTGCTTCCGGCTCAAAAAACATGAGTCTGCAGCTTATAAAATCTTCGTCATGGAAAAGATTGTCGAATATGGGGCCAATGCCGCCAAAAAAGCCGTTGCTTCCATGTATGATAGTGCCATTGGATAAACCCGTACGAAAGGGGCTCCTATGGGAGTGAAAGCTGAAGAGGCGTTGGAAGTGTCTTATGAAGACCTGCCCATGTACCTGCATGCCAACCATTCCATGTACATGGACGTCGATGACGCTACCTACTACCTCACTGATGTGAACGACCGCTATTGGCGCGTTCAGGACACCGCCGTGAAAAACGAAAAGGGCCACTATGTCGACTGCAGCGCACTGGTGCCCACCATCAGCGAGTTTCTAGACCTTCCATTCGTGCAGGGCAAGTCCATTGCCGATTTGTTCGACAGTGCAACTTTCTACGCATCTATCAAAGAATAGGTGTTTATCGGGGGAGTAGTTCTACCGTCCCTTTGCGGCGCTTTCTGCTTTATCCCCGCTCGTGAATTAATAAAGGACGGAGCCGATGGGTTCCGTCCTTTTTCGTGGCCTGTGTTATCATGGCCGCTGTTCAAAGAGAATGGGCTGGTCGTTGTTCGGCCTATGCCCGCTATATTGAGAAAAGAGGGAAAAATGGCAGAAGAATGCTCTCACGAGTGCTCCAGCTGTGGCGTTTCCGGGTGCGGCGACCGGACCGAGGCTTCCGCTCCCAGCTCGCTTGAGCCCAACAAGCGCTCGAGCATCAAGAACGTCATTGGCGTTGTGTCCGGCAAGGGCGGTGTTGGCAAGTCGCTGATCACCAGCCTTTTGGCCAGCGAGATGCAGAAGCGCGGCTTCAAGGTGGCCATTCTTGACGCCGATATCACCGGCCCGTCTATTCCGAAGTCCTTCGGTGTGGACACCCGTCTCACCGCAGATGCCGACGGCATCAATCCTGCCGTAACCGCTTCTGGCATCGAGGTCATGTCAGTGAACCTCATGCTGCGTCGCGAGGACGAGTTCGTTGCCTGGCGCGGCCCGGTTGTATCAAACGCCATCAAGCAGTTCTGGCAGGAGACGAACTGGGGCGATATCGACTACATGTTCGTTGACATGCCTCCGGGAACCTCCGATGTGTTCCTGACGGTGTTCCAGTCGCTGCCGGTGGACGGCATTGTCACCGTTTCCGCTCCGCAAGAGCTGGTGGCCATGATCGTGGGCAAAGCGGTTAACTTGGCTCGCTCCATGGAGGTGCCGGTAATTGGCCTCGTGGAGAACATGGCGTACTTCAAGTGCGATGAATGCGGCAAGAAGCACTTCATCTACGGCGAGCCCCAGGGCGAGATAGTGGCGAAGCACTATGAGATCCCTTCTGTGGCCACGCTTCCGATTGATCCCTCTTTTGCCCGCCTGGTGGACAAGGGTCTGGTTGAGGACTACGACGTCGAGGGGGCTCTGGACCCGATCATCGACGAGATCGAAAAAACTTGCGCCGCTTAGAAAAAAGGGTGTTGACCAATAGCGAGGATTTGATATTATAACCCTTGCACGTTTTACGGGGCATTAGCTCAGCTGGGAGAGCGCATGGCTGGCAGCCATGAGGTCAGGGGTTCGATCCCCCTATGCTCCACCATCAATTTCACGAGGGCCTATACGGTCCTCGTTTCGTATTGTCTGCCGGAAGGCCCCCATGCACCCGGCCTTGACGTTCAGAGCTTTCCTTCGCGTACCAAAGTACGCTCAGCCGCTCTTCGCGCCAATTCCGGGCACCTGGGAACCTTCCGGCTGCCCTGCCGGTCCAGTTGCTTTTCGGTAGCCGTTTTTGTTTCTATGCTGCGGAACGGCCGGGCACCCCATCTTGGCCTTCATCTCCTTCCTTCGCGTACCAAAGTACGCTCAGTCGGAATTCAGGCCAATCTGGGGCACCGGGCCGTCCCTCGCCTGGACCTGTTGATTTTTCGTTGCTGCAGGTAAGGCCCCCATGCAGCTGGCCTTGTCGTTCGGGGCTTTAACGGGCTTGGGGGAGAATCACGGTGAAGCGAGCGCCTCCGCCGGGGGCGCTGTCTACCGCCACGCTGCCGCCGTGGCGCAGGGCGGTGTGCTTCACGATAGCCAGCCCCAGCCCCGTGCCGCCGGTTTCCTTTGAGCGGCTCTTGTCTAGGCGATAGAAACGCTCGAATACCTTTTCCCGCGCTTCGGGGGGAATGCCCGGTCCGGTATCGCTTACTCGCAGTATCGCAAGTTTCTGGAGCGGGTTGGCGCTCTCGGTTGCCAATTGGCGGGTATCGTCTTCTCTGGACAAACCTCCGGCGTCCTCGGTGAGCACCTCTACTGTCACCCTTCCGCCGGGGTAGTTGTAGCGGATGGCATTCTCTATCAGGTTGTAGGCCATTTGCTCCAGCAGCGTTTCACTGCCGCTCACTTGTGCTGGCTGCAATGCGAGGGCTATGGAAACCCCTTTATCGCGAGCGGGCTTCTCCAATCGTTCTGCAGCGTGGGCTACTGTTGCTGTCAGATCTACCAATGCTGTCTCATCGGCGGAAAGCCCTTTCTCGTCCAGGCGAGACAGCGCTAGCACGTCGTCGATGAGCGCTCTCATGGTTTGAGACTCCTGATGGATGACAGAGCCGAATTTCCGCACGTCATCAGTGGCCACCAGGCCATGGGCCATGAGCTCTGCATAGCCAGATATTACTTGAAGCGGCGTTTTCAGCTCATGGGATACGTTGGCGGAGAAATCGCGTCGCAGGCTCTCGGCCAGGGCCAGCTCTTGGTTCTGCGCTCTCAGCGTGCGCTGCTGCGAGTCGATGCGGGCAAGCAGCGGCTCCATTTCCGTGTATGCGGTGTTCTCTAGCGGGGCCGATACGTCGATGCGGTCGAGCGGGCGCATGAGGTTGCGGGTGAGCAGCCGCGAGAGGGCCAGCACCAGCGCCGCAGCTGCCAGAAGAGCTATGGTCACCGGCGGCATCATGTCGTTGGCGAAAAAGGCTACAAGCGAGTCGCGCGTTTCCGACAGGCGAATGACCGATCCGTCCGCCAGAGGAGCGGCAGCATACAGGGTATCGGTACCGAGGGTGGCGGAATGGCGGCTGGTGGCACCTTCGCCGCCCGCCAGCGCCTCCTGCACCTCGGGGCGGTCGCCGTGGTTCTCCAGTTGAGATAAATCCGCTCCGGGTGCCGCGCTATCGTAGACCACTGTGCCGTTTGCGTTTATGAGGGTGTAGCGCACGTTCCCATCGAATTGCTCCTCAAGCACCGCGAGGCGCTGCTCCGGCGACTCGCTGTCCAGATACTGAGCCGCACGGTGCGTCTGGGCCATGAGGTCGGACGCTGCCTTATGCTCGAATGAGAGATAAAAGATGGCGGCCAAGGCCAATGAGAACACTACTATGCCCGCCAGAGTGAAAGCAAGAATGCTACGGAACATCCTTGCCGAGAGGCTGGGTGCCCTGTCTCTCATTGCTGCTCTTCCCTGAAAACATATCCTAGGCCGCGCACGGTACCTATCGGTCTGTCGCTTCCTGGGCACGCGTCTGCCAACTTCTGCCGGAGGGTTTTTACGTGGGCATCAACGGTGCGGGTGCCCCCGGCGAAGTGGATGTCCCACACATCGGCCAACAGCTGATCGCGGGAAAGCACGCGCCCCCGGTTCTCCATAAGCGCCTGCAGCAGCGCGAACTCCTTCACCGTGAGCGCCACGGGGTGCCCCTGCGCCTCTACGCGATGGGCCGCGGGGAACAGGGAGATGCCGCCGCAGCTCAAGGGGGCCTCTGCCGGGAAGCCGGCGCTTGCCGTTGCCTTGGCGGCGGTTGGGGAGGCCGACAGCGACGAGCGCCGCAACAGCGCGTTCACGCGGGATATGAGCTCCATCATGCCGAAGGGCTTGGCCAGGTAGTCGTCGGCCCCGGCGTCCAGGCCGCACACCGTGTCGAATTCGGTTCCCTTGGCGGTGAGCATCATCACGGGGATGGCGGCAGTGGCGCCGTTTTCCCGCAGCTGGCGCAGCAGCTCTAGCCCGTCGTCGCCCGGCAGCATGATGTCAAGCAGCACTGCATCGGGGGGCTCGTGGGCGCACAGGCTGGCGAATTCGGCTCCGTCGGGAAAGGTGCGCACCTCGAACCCTGCCTGCCGCAGGGCGTAGGCCGCCAAGTCGCGGATGTGCTGGTCGTCCTCCACGTAGTATATAAGGCCGGTATTCGCGGGCGTGGTCATGGATCCTCTCTTTTGGCGTTTGCGAAGCGCTGCATTCCTGCTGGTGCCGGGTGCTTCTGCCGCTACTGCGCGGCGGATGGCGCAGACTTTCAACTACCATAGTTTAAGCCTAT
>CANSTH010000030.1 GCA_947649875.1 uncultured Parvibacter sp.
CTTGCAGGGTTTTGGCTCAATCCCTGAAAAAAACAGCATAGCCCACATTTACACAAATCACATCAACCCCCCCCCCCCCCAGGGCCCGCCACGGCGGTTACACGAGGGTTCCCGCTAAGGGAATGGGGCGAATCGCTTTATTCGGCCTTCCCCTGCGTCCCTTGCTCGACAGGCGCAGGGTCGGCCTTCTTCTGCGGAAGGGCGGCCTCGGAGGCTTCGGGGTGCTCAATCGCGCTCCTCTCCTCCTGCCGCTCCGCCGCCACCCTGGCACGGGCCTCTTCTTTCGCCTTCGCCTCCTCGCGCATTACCTTCTCGCGCACCACGTCGCGCTGGTACTGGGCCTCGGACACCTTTTCCTCCGCCTGGGCCACTGGGTCGCCCTGCTTCGCCTTGCGGCTGTTCATGGCCGTTTTGATAACGCCGATGAACGCCGGCGCCACCGACACCGCCACGATGCCCAGCACAATAACCTCGAAGTGCTCCTGCACCAGCGGAATGCCGCCGAAGAAATAGCCCACCAGCACGAACAGGCTCACCCAGCTCACACCGCCAACACAGTTGAACAGCGTGAACTTGGCGAAGTTCATATGGCCAGTACCGGCAATGAACGGGGCGAAGGTGCGGAAGAACGGCATGAACCGGGTGATGACAATGGTAAGCCCGCCGTAGCGCTCGAAGAAATGATCCAGCTTGGCCATGCGTTCGGCGTTCAAGGCCTTCACCTTGCCGGAGTCGATGATGCGACGGCCGAAGAAGCGGGCAATCCAGTAGTTGGAGGTGTTGCCCAAGATGGCCGCAATCCAGAACACCCACAAAGTAGCCCAGATGTTCAGGCCGCCCCCGTCGGCAGAGAACACGCCGGCGGCGAACAGCAGCGAGTCGCCGGGCAGGAAGGGGAAGAACACCAGGCCCGTTTCCACGAACACGATGAGGAACAGCGGGGTGTACACCCACACCGGCCCCAGGGCGATGATCCAGGCGGCGATTTGGCCACGCGGGTCCTTCAGGAGGTTCACGAAAAAGTCGATGATGGCCACTAAGGCTCCTATCTTGTCTGCGAAATGCGATGGCGGCCGCATGCCACCAACGATATTGTATTTTCCCGCGCCCGGACGCTGCCGCCCTGCGCAAAAGCGCCACGCTTTTTTCACCTTCGCTTTACGCTGGCTTTACGCCGCCAGCGCGAAACTGCCGCGCACGGGCAAAGACAGAGCCGCTCCGGCTCCAGGCGCAAAAGTGCCCCGAACAGGCACGGGCGCTCGTCAGCGGTCCCTTATGGCTGCTTCCTCCCGGACCTGACCAGGTTCGGAACATGTCGCCGCCCATGCCCGTTCGAGGCACTCGAACTTGCAACGGAACAGTATAGGGGAATCGCTGGGCACCGGAAGCGTCTCGCAGCCCAGCGACCAAAAATCCACAGGCCGCGGCACAGGCCAGCATGTCGGGGCGGCGCGCGTCACACCGCACTTATGCTCACCACCGCCGGTTGGGGGCTTTTGGGCATATCGGAGGGGGCGTGTCGGGGGACGGGGGACCGAACAGGGCGCGCAACACTTTGTCAAATCGTGATTTGACAAATCGTGATTTGAATACCATACTCTGGGCACTTTCCCCTGATTACGGAGATATAACCTGTGACTTCCACCACTGAACCGGTACCATTCGCAAGCACCTCGCCGGCCGCATCGACGCTGCGCGCCCTTGGCGCTCAACCAGTGACGCCGCGGACGCAACCGCCCTACTACGCCGGGCGGCCCATCGCGTTTTCCGGATATGTGGACGACTTCGAGCGGCCCATCGCTGCTATGGAGTTCAGCTTGGACGGCGGTGCCTCCTGGACCGCCTACCCCACCGAGGCAGTGGACAAGAGCCGCGGGGTGAACTGGCAGTTCGTCTACACGCCGCCACGCGCCGGCCGCTACCTGCTGCAGGCCAGACCCGTGACCGCCGACGGCACCCCCTCCCCTCTGGTGGCGGGCTTTCCCTTCGAGGCGCTGCCGGAGGGCGGCACCTTCGGCCCCTCCCGCGTCCGCCCCGTGGGCGGTTCGTTCGCCGATGCGAACGTGTTTCGCTCCCGCGAGCTGGTGGGCACCACGGCAGAAGAGGCGGCCTTCCTCTCACAGTCGCTGGGCGTGGCCACCGTGTACGACCTGCGCACCGCCAACGAGGTGGCCGCCCACCCCGAGCCCTTCATTCTGGGAGTGCGCACCATCGCCCTTACCCCCTCATCCGAAGGGCGACGGAAGGATTCGGAGAAGCGGCTGGTGGCGGGCGTAATTGAGAAGTATGGCCAGCCCGAGGAGCGCATGCGGGCGAACTACCGCCGCTATGTGCAGGAATACCCGCTGGTGGGGCAAGCGTTGCGCTCGATGGCCGCCGACGGGCGCCCGGCGCTCATCCACTGCGCCAACGGGAAGGACCGCACCGGCATCCTGTGCGCCACCCTGCTGCGGGTGGCGGGGGCCAGCCGGGCCGAGGTGATGGAGGACTACCTGCAGGTGAACGAGGACCACGCCGACCTGATTGCGGCGGAAGCGGAACGCCTGGGCAAGGGCATGACCACCCATGAGCGGGCCTGCCTCATGTCGTTTCTGGAAGCGCGTTCCTCCTATTTGGACGCCTACTTCGACGAGATAGACCGCACCTACAGCAGCTTCGATGCCTACGTGGCGAATGGCCTGCACCTCACCCCCGAGGCCATCGAGCGACTAAAGGCGCTGGTGGGATAAGCCGCCTGGATTGACGCAGATATTGACCGAGCGCGTACAAATCTAGCGTTTTCCAACATCGCGGAGCAAAGCTACGACCTGGGAATATATAGTGTTTTCCCAGGTCGCGTAGATGACACAAAAACGCCACTTTTGTACGGACCTACTCCTCCACTTGCAACTCGGCGAAGGCGCTTTCGGGGCTGTGCTCGCCGGCATCGTTCACCGAGCGCACCCGCAGCACGTAGAAGCCAGCCTTTTCTGGTGTGTACTCAAAGGTCCAAGTGAGGTTTTGGTAGTCGTTGGTGTCCGGCGTCTCGTAACGGGTCCAGTGCTCCCCCTCATCCAGCGAGAACTCAATAGCCGAAATGCTGTGGCCGAAGTCGTAAGCAGTGCCTTTGAACTGCACCGGCTTACCCACCTGCCCGTAAACCCGTCCTATCATGAATGCCCCCTTCGGTTGCTTTTCTCAAAAGTCTAACAGACTGCCCCTAGGGCAAGATTGCGGGAATTTTCCTCAGCACGAAGATGTCGCAATAAATGGCACTCGCCGCCCTATTTTACCGGGTGCAAATACTCCAGGCCGAAGTCCACGATGTCAGCGCGCCATAACGTGTCTTTTCAACAACAGGAGTGACGATACCGCACCGGCCACTCAGGGCAACAGCTCCGCCCGCATTGGTAACCGCGGCTACCAACTTCGAGCAGGTTTGGTGAACGCAGAAACATCAAGCCTGAGGGGGTAGATGCAATCGGAATCATGCCCCCATGCAGCGGACGGGAATCACGAAGACGCCGTCGCTGCGCCGGTACGGGCCCTCGCCCATGCCGGTCACTTTGCACCTCTTTCATTCCGAAAATACGAATGAAGATATGCCGAAAAACGAATATGCTCTAACCGTAAATACGAGATGACCAAAACTGTAAAAACGAATACTGTTCTTGACCGGCCGATGACATAAACCCAGCTAATTGCCACGAAGTCCCTGCAACTCCAAGAGTGTCCTACAAGGAAATGCACTAAATGCCAATCAGAAGAAGGTGTCTCATCACACAGAAAGTTTATTACCCAAGTTATGGGGGTAAAAGTTTATAATAATGTCAAATAGTACCCCCATAACAGGCTGCTTGGAGTCCCCATGAAACTATTCCACCGCGAGCTATACCTTTCCAAACTGCGCGGCTTCTACGATGATGCCGGCATGATAAAAGTGCTCACGGGCATCAGGAGGTGCGGTAAATCCTGCATACTCCAATCTGTCATTGAAGAGCTGAAAGAGCAGGGAATCGAGGAGTCACGCCTCATCGACATCAACCTCGACAAGCGGGCGTTTCGCAAGATCAAAACGCCCGACCAGCTCGAACAGCTCATCGAGTCACTTGCGCCGACCGATGACCCCCGGCTTAAGTACCTCTTTATAGACGAGATTGAAAACGTCAAAGGATTCGAAGAGATTGTTAACGGGTTTCGCGAAGACGGCGATTGGTCCATTTTCATCACAGGCTCGAACTCCTATCTGTTGAGCGGGCAGCTTGTGACCAAGCTCACCGGA
This sequence comes from uncultured Parvibacter sp., assembly GCA_947649875.1. Lineage (GTDB taxonomy): Bacteria > Actinomycetota > Coriobacteriia > Coriobacteriales > Eggerthellaceae > Parvibacter. The sequence continues at coordinate 4,262 of CANSTH010000030.1, forward strand.
CGTTACCTGGAAGTCGAAGTGTTCACGCTCTCCTTCGCCGAGTATTTGGGCATGAAGCAGATGTACGGCATGGAGGTTGACGCGAATCTTGCCGTCGAGTTTGGCAACTACCTCGCCGAGGGCGGATTCCCAAAAGCCGTCGAGTACCCCAACGCTGAAGAGAAGATCGCATACACGACCAGCGTCATCCAAGAAATCATAGAGAAGGACATCAGGCGCAATAACAAGATCAAGCACCGCAGCGTATTCGACCGTGTCCTGGACTACGCCGTGAGCAACTTCGGCGCCCCCACCAGCGTCAAGAACATTCTTGATCACTTTGCGAGGGTGGAAGGCATCGCGATCAAGCGGGAGACCCTCAACCGTTACCTCCAAATCCTCGTTGACGCCAAAATCCTCTACCGCTGCAAGCGGTTCGACTTGAAATCGCGCAGGTCGCTCAACGGCGAGGAGAAATACTATCTGGCGGACGTCAGCATCTACAACGCCCTCAACACCGACCGCCGTATAAACTATGGGCCAGCGCTCGAAAACATCACTTACACCTACGCGCTGGGCATGGGGTATGCGGTCAGCGTCGGCAGGATCGGAAAGTTCGAATGCGACTTCATCCTTCGAAATCCCGCCAACGACTATGCCTACGTCCAAGTATCGAGGACAATCGCCGACCAGGCCACCGAGGAGCGGGAGTACCGCGCCCTTGAGGCCATACGCGACTCATGGCCAAAATACCTGCTTACTATGGACAGCATTCTACAGAAGCGCAACGGGGTAATCCACGCAAACATAGAGAGCTTCATGGCGGCAGAGCGGCGATTTTGAGTCCATGCCCAGCAAATTGTCTGAAATCATGCACATTTTCCTTATGCTAAGCCAAAGCTAGCCTTAACAGCAAATGTCTCACTAGAAAACGAAGAACCGCAAAGCCCCCGCACCTTGAAGGTGCAGGGGCTTGTTCGTGAGGCGACCACGGAGGAGGGGCGCAGACACCATGCATGTCAGAGGGGCGCTACAGCAGCAGGCCCATCACCGTGGCGGAGAGGACGCTGGCGTGCACGCCGGCCGCGAGGATGAGGAAGCGGAGCTCGCAGCCGCCCACGAGGGCGCCCACGGCACCGATGGCCATAACGGGGCGCGTCTCGCGCTTGCCCAGGACGAGGCCGGCGATGGCGGCGATGAGCGGCACCGCCAGGCCGCAGGCCACGAACATCCACCAGAACACGGTGGACAGGCCGCCCGAGGTGAGCAGCTGGGCGGAGGCCACGGCCGCTTGGCCCCAGGCGCTCGCGGGGTCGGCCGAGAGCATGGCCCAGAGGAACGCCGCCAGCACAGCGGCCTCGAGCACCACCAGGACGATGACGATGCGCTCCATAAGAGCGGCCGCCCTGTGCGCCAGCGGGTCCTTCTTGGAGAGGACCACCACCACGAGCTCCACCAGCGCCACGCCGGTGTCGAACGCGGACACGGTGAAGAGCGCCGGCAGCAGCGGGCTGTCCCAGAGCGGCACCCCGCCCGCGGTCATGAGCAGCATGCCGGTGTAGACCGCCACGAAGGCGCCGAGCGCTATGCCGACCCACGCGAGCACAACGCGCAGCGTGGGCAGCCACTTCGCCTTGGCGAGCCGCTTGCCCACCGCCGGCACTGCGAGCACCGCGGACACCGCCCACACGACCAGGGCGCAGAACGCGCCCCACGCGCCGTAGGTCATCCAGGACGAGAAGTTGCTGAAGGCCGACCACATCATCATACCGCGCACCGGGCTTATGAGCTCGGAGAGCAGGAGCAGCAGGCCCACCGCGAGCGACACGAAGGCCGCCCACATCGACACGCACACCACAAGCTTGTGCTTCGCCTTGTCGATGAGGAACAGCACCGCCGCCATGATGAACGCGCCCGCGCCCATGCCGCCCAGGAACAGGTACAGCGCCGGCTGCCAGGACCAGGTGAGTTGGAGCATCTAGGCCACCTCCCCTACCAGGTAGCAGTTGGGGCCGCAGGGCTCCCCGACGGGAACGGGCTCTAGCCCCCGGCCCTCGGCCTGGGCCACCAGCTCGTCAACGGGCCCATACTTCAGCGCGTTGAAGATGCAGGCCTGCACACAGTAGGGCGTTTCGCCGGGCGCGATGCCCGCGTCCAGGCAGCAGTCGCACTTGTCCATCGCCTCGGAGTTGTAGTTGGGCACCCCGTAGGGGCACGCCTGGTAGCAGTACTTGCACCCAATGCACTTCTGCTTGTCCACGTGCACGATGCCGGCCTCGCCCTTCGTGATGGCACCAGCGGGGCAAACCCGCATGCAGTTCGGCTCGTCGCAGTGCATGCACGAGGTGGACACGTAGACGTTCTCGTCACGAGAATCCTGGAAAACGGTAATAGTGCGCCGATTCGGCGTGTCATTAGACAGCTTGTTGTATTGGCGGCAAGCCGCCACACAGTTCTCGCACCCTACGCATTTCCCCATGTCAACCAGGAATCCATACTGTGGCAACGATGCGCCTTCACCAGCAACCGCAGTATCGTCCGCTTCTGCCTGTCTAGCGCACCCAAGGGTGGTTCCACAAGCAACAATCGCGCAGAAGATACCACAGCTTCGCGCAAAACCACGACGCGACAAATTGGCATCTACAATCATCGAACCCTCCTTTCATGATAGTCGGGAAGGACGGGGGCTATAGGGTTCTTTACCCCCGCTCGGAAACCAGCTTGCGCTATCGCACTTTCCCACCATACAAAACGCCAATATTGGGAAGGTTTTGATAGGCGGCACGAGCCTCCGCAGACGAGGGAGAAGGCGGGGGTGTTTGGCGATCTTCAAGCCTAATCTCCACAATGTCGCGGGCAAAATAGCTGGCAGGGGTGGAGCCCAGCCACAGCTGATTTGACCCGCCCACGCTCTCAGCCAGCGGAGCACCGTTCACCGCAAACACGATCGAACTTCGCCGTTGCACTACATACGTATAAGGAAGTGCCACTTCGTAACCGTCAGCCGAGACGAGCACCATGGTGTTTACGCCCTCGTCGGGCTCGACCATGGCCATAAGCTCCCTGATCGGTAATCCGGTTACTTTGGCATTGGCCGTTGCGTTGCCGTCAACGGGATTACCCAAGCAGGTACAGCCCATTACCACCGTTTCAGATCGGTCGCTGTCCAGATACTCGCCAAGCGACATCACCTCGGGATGCCGAACGCTCCCCGTTATCGCAAACTCCCACTCCTCCGGCGCAACCCCTTGGTTTTGTTCGACAAGCTGCGAACCGCACAGATACTTCGATGCCCCGGCCAAACGGGCTGCAAGCTCTTCATTTGTCGCCACCTCAGTTTGACAGAAGGTAAACTCGCCTATCACCGCCTTCGGCATAGGCACAATGTCGCCTTCTCGCATCTCCATCGTGGTAGATTTCTGCGCTGCGCCCGCAGACTGCCCATCTGGATCGCCAGGATTCGCCATGGCGAATGTGGCTCCCAGCCCGCTGAGGGCCATAGCAGCACTTGCGCCGAGGGCGATGGTTTTCTTTACTGTTGCCATTTTCACTCCATTCGCTATTCCGGCCAAACTGCCCTTACTTGGCATTGATCATGATCTGGTCGGGCATATAGGAAACCCTTCCGTCCCCCGACACTGCACGCACTTGCAGCACATAGGCGCCGGGGTCTTCGGGCGTGTAGGTGAAGTACCAGTAAACCCATTTCTTCTTATCGGAGTCGGAGGTATCGAAAGTTGTCCATGTTTCTCCGCCGTCCATAGAGAACTCAACCGCCGTAAGCTGCTCGTTAATGGCATCGGCGTACCCCTCGAAGGTATAGGGCTTTCCCGCCGGAACAACCAGGCCTTCCGGCGTACCGCAAATCGCAACGTTAGGCTTGTTCATGAACTCGGCCGTCGAGTTTTCGTCCCCAATCCAGCTTCCAGCACCACCAAACACGCCTGCAACGCCGAAACCCTCGTTGTAATGCGGCTCTTCGGAGTCAACGACAATTTCGTTCACCCAGCGCACCGACATTGGGAAGCTGTGATCTGGGAACCACACGCGGCAAGGATAGCCGTCCAGGTAGCTCAGAGGCTCTCCGTTTACCTCGTAGATAATCCAAGCACCTTCGGTGTTGATGTTCTCCAACGTGTTCGCGTAGCCGGAATAGGCGTCCGCGCCATAGGGCATAACTGTTGTGGCACCCTCCTGAACGCCCGCCTTCTCGAGCAACCATGAAAGCGGCACGCCCGTCACCTCGGCATTCGTCAGCAACTCGCCAGCCGGGGGATTAAGAATGCACTGCTCGGAGCTGATGAACGTCTCGGAAGGAGCCTGCTCAATAAGGTCTTTCAGAGTGATGGTGAAAGGATTGTCCACCATGCCCGATACCGCAATCTCCCAGCTGTCGAAAAGCTCTTCATCGAGAGGTGCACCTTCGAAATAGTCGTTCAGCAGAACGTCCAAATCGGCCTCTCCCATTGGCCACCACGTCAATCCCAGGCTTCCACCCAGCTTGTCTTGATCATAGCGAAAATCGCCTTGTACATCCGCGGTCCAGTTAATGCCGGACAACACGTCATATTTCGCGATATCCCACAAAAGAAGTCCCTCGCCATTGGCGGTCGCCGAATGGCAAGACATGCAATCGCCCTTGAATGAATCACGATTGTGAAGGCCATGGATCAGCGAACCGAATTGCTTTGTCAGACCATGCTGCAGCCAGCTGCTTTCGTTGTGGCACATTAGACAGTCTTGAACCCCAATGCTTGTTCCCAAGCCTGTCTCAAGATCGAAATGCTTGTACTCCATGTTGCGCACGAGATCAGCGAGGCCGTCTTGGTGGCAAGATTCGCATCCACGATTATCCGCATTGAGAGTTAGCGTGTTATACGCCGTGGGCGCACCAGCAAAAACACTGTCACCGTCTGAATTTGGCGTGCGCTGCACTTGCCTGCCATCTTCTAATGTGAGTACCCTGGGAGCATACTCTTCAGCCGTAACGTCCATCTCTTCGTAAATCGACGCTAGGCTCTGATGCTCCGGATGATCCGCTTGAATCACCCCACTGTCCTGCGATGCACCGTAGTCCTGCTTGGGAACTTCCGGAACGCAGGCCGCAAGGCCAAATACCATGGCCCCGCAAATACCCATCGCAATGAGCGTTTGCTTTCTCATACCCTCTCCTCCTTCGGTCAATCGTAAGTCAACCCTATGGGAGGCATATTATCATATATCACACTAATTTATGATACTTATTTTACAAGCGTATGATTCTTTTTCTAGGAGAATAGAATTCCAAGCCATTTAGCGCAATGGAAAAGAAAGAGGACCCGCCATTTCAGCGAGCCCAAATAGGATGATCAACTGGCCTTATGCGATTTCTCGTCCTACAGCTTTCCCAGCTTGCCCAAGCCGTCGAAAGCTTCTGCCAGGGCGCTGGGGATGACTACTGTGCCGCCCTTCTCCTTCACGGAGTCGGCCACGAAGCTCATGGCGCGCAGCTGCAGCGCGGCGTCTTTGTTGCCGTACACCTCGGCCGCCTCCACGAACATCTCCGACACTTCCCTCTCCACCTCGGCCAACATCACACGGGCGTTGCTCTCTCGCTCGGCGCGGGCCTCGGCGGAAAGCGCCTCTTGCAAATCGTCCGGTACCTCGATGTCGCGAATCTCCACCGACAGCACAGTGATGCCATACTCGTTGGTCTTCTGCTCCAGGATGTCGGCCACTTCCTTGTCGATTTGGGTACGGCGCGTGGAAAGCTGGGCGATGGTCACCGCGCCCATCACATCGCGCAGCGTGGTCTGCGCCACCCAATACACCAGCCGCACATAATTCTTCACTTCTGAACAGGCCTTTTCCGCATCCCATACCGTCCAGAACAGCACGGCATCCACATCCACCGGCACAAGGTCGGCCGTCAGCACATGCTCGGCCTTGAAAGCGGTGGAACGCATGCGCATGTCCACCGTAGCAGTAACAGAATCCACGATAGGAAGCATGAAAATGAGGCCAGGACCCGCCACGCGGTGGAACTTGCCGAAGCGCAGCACCACAGCCCGCTCCCACTCCAGCACCACATGGGTGCAGCTGAACAGCAGAAGCGCCGCAATTAGCCCCAGTATCACCGGCAATCCCGATCCGCTGAACCACGAAATGAGCGCGAACGCTACGAACAGCAGCGCCGCAAGCGTAATGCGCAGCACTGCGGCACCAGTGCGGCTGGTAGTGGTCTCATCGAACTGAGCCTCACTGGTGATGGTCTCGTCCTCGATGGTCACATCGTTCGGCTCGTCGAAGTAGGACTTCTTCTCAGCCATGCTCCCCTCTCCTCCCCTTTTAGTTGAACGGCAGCCGCAAAGGGCCGCACGAAAATACGCAAACTCGCAACTTTTGGCTTAGCCCTCGACGGAATCCAAAGCCCGCTCCACCCGCGACAGCACATCGGCGCGCGTGAGGCCCGACTCCTTTGTAATGCGGGCCAGCTCCTCAATGATGGCGTCCACCGGGGACGGAGGCATCTCCAGCTCCTCGCTGTTGATGTCGGCGATAGTGGAGCGACGCCCACGGCCGGAATTAATGAGGCCGTCGGTTTCTAGATCCTGGTACACCTTGTGGATAGTGTTGTAGTTTACCCCCAGCTCAACCGCCAGTTGGCGCACCGTGGGCAACGTGTCGCCGGGGCGCAACTGCCCCGAGCGAATGAGGAACACGATGAAGTTGCGTATCTGGACCCAAACGGGAACCCCCGATTTGTCGTCCACTTTAAGAGTATCGAACACTCATCCACCCCATCGCACCGGCAAAGTATCATTGGGCTGTATGATAACACAGCATTTCGAGCGCTCGGATGGATATGTGCCGCCGAACAACAATCCGTGCTAGAATGCGGGCAGCTCGGCGGTATAAGCCCCATGTGCTGGCAGCGCCCTCCCCTGAGAGAGGGGGTGATGCCCTATGGATATCTTGCTGGAAGCCGTGAAACTGGCAACCGCGTTGCTGGGATTAGCGGCCGCGCTGATCGCCCATACGCCCAAGGCACAAGGCGGCGACGCTGAAAAGAAAGACCGTAGGAAGTAATCCTACGGTCTTCTCAACCTAACAACGGCGCTGCCCAGGTACTAGCATAGGCTGCCATCGAGTGCATCCTAGCAAAATCCTACAGCAAGCGCAAATCTACTTCCTTCAGCTGACGGGCAGTTACCTCGGAGGGAGCGCCGGTCATGGGGTCGCTGGCGCTGGAGGTCTTCGGGAAGGCAATCACGTCACGGATGGAGGGCTTCTCCGCCAGCAGCATGATGAAGCGGTCGAGCCCCAGCGCAATGCCGCCGTGGGGCGGAGCGCCCAGCTCCAGCGCATGGATGAGGTGGCCGAACTTCTCATCGATCTGCTCGTCGGTGAGCCCCAGGCGCCGCAGCACACGGCGCTGCTCTTCCGCATTGTGGATACGGATGGTGCCGCCGCCCAGCTCGTAACCGTCCATCACCAGGTCGTAAGAGTAGCTGCCGCACTCCAGCGGAGCGTCCTCGATCTTGTCCAAATCCTCCCGCAGCACCTGGGTGAAGGGATGGTGCTCGGCGGAGTACTTCTTCTCCTCCTCATCGTACTTGAACATGGGGAAGTTCACCACCCACAGAAGCGCGTGGCCCTCGCGGGGAACGTTCAGCGCCTCGGCCATGTGCAGGCGCAGCGCCGACAGCACAGCGTTGGCCACTTCCGGCTTGTCCGCCGCGAACAGCAGCAGGTCGCCCGGCTCCACTTCCATTTCCGCTTTCAGCGCCGCCCACTCCTCGTCAGTGAAGAACTTCTTGATGGGGCTCTTCTCTTGGCCGTCGGTGGTGAATGCCACCCAAGCCATGCCCTTGGCGCCGTTCTCGGCAGCGATGTCGGCCAATTTCTCAACTTCGCCGCGGCTCCAGTCGCCGGCACCCTTGGCGTTGATGGCCTTCACCACGCCGCCGGATTGCGCCACGCTGGCGAACACCTTGAAGCCGGTGTTCTTCACCAAGTCAGTGATATTGTGCAGCAGCATACCGAAGCGCACGTCCGGGCGGTCGCAGCCGTACTTGTCCATGGCCTCGCTCCACTGCATGCGCTGCAGCGGGAACTCCTGGTTCACCCCCACCTGGGGCAGCACCTCGGCCATCACGTCTTCCATCATGTCCATCACATCGTCGCCCTCAACGAAACTCATCTCGATGTCGAGCTGGGTGAACTCCGGCTGACGGTCCGCCCGCAGGTCCTCGTCGCGGAAGCAGCGGGCAATCTGGTAGTAGCGCTCGATGCCCGCCACCATCAGCATCTGCTTGAACTGCTGGGGGCTTTGAGGCAAGGCGTAGAACTTACCGGGGTTGGGACGGCTGGGCACGATGTAGTCGCGGGCGCCCTCGGGGGTGGAGTTGGCCAGAATGGGGGTTTCCACCTCGAAGAAACCACGTTTGTCCAACGCGTTGCGCAGCGCATGGGCGGCGCGATGGCGAAGCTTCAAATTCGCCAGCATCTCGGGACGGCGGATGTCCAGGTAGCGCCATTTCATGCGGGTAATCTCATCGGTCTCGATGCCGTCTTCGATGGCGAACGGCGGCGTGACGGAGGTGTTCAGCACCTCCAACTTGCTGGCCAGCACCTCGATGGCGCCGGTGGCCATGTTCGGGTTCACCGCCTCCTCGGCGCGGGCGCGCACCTTGCCGGTCACCCGCAGCACGTATTCGCGGCCCAGATGCTCGGCAGCGGAGAAGTCCTCAGCGGAAACGCAGTCGGGGTCGACCACAATCTGGGTATAGCCGTCGCGGTCGCGCAAGTCCACGAAGATGAGACCGCCATGGTCGCGGTTGTGCCACGCCCAGCCGCACAGCACCACTTCGCCGCCGACATCTTCCAAACCCAGCTGCCCGCAAGTGGCAGTGTGCATGCAGTACTCGTTGATGTAATCGGACATCACTCGTTTCCTCCGTTGATGAGTTGCCAAAATCGTCAAACTGGTTAATTGTAGCGCCTGTGCTCTACTCGCGCTGCGTTCATTGTGGTGACGATGCATAAAAAACGACCCTCGGTGCCGAGGGTCGTTCCAAAACCGTAACGCGTCCTACTCGAAGCGGCTGATGAAGTTCTCCACTGCCTCCATCGACTCGTCCGGATGGGTGACGCAGGACATATGGGGCGCTCCGGCGATGAGCGTCCACTCACAGCCGGGAATAAGGTCCACGCCCTCTTTGATCACCAGCGGTGAGCCCTCGTCGTCGGTACCGGAAAGCGCCATGCAAGGCACCTTGATGTTCTTCACGCCCTCGCGAATGTCCCAGTCCTTCATCTTGCCGGTGACTACGAACTCGCTGGCCCCCTGCATCACCATGTAGCATTCGCCGGTGCCCTCCACCTCGTCGATGAGGTACTGGGGGTAGTCCTTCTCGTACAGGCCGGTCACGTGACGCTTGTAGTACTCATCGTAAGCGGCTTTGGCCTCGGGGGTGTCGTAGTTGCCCGTGCGCTCCGCCTCGGCAATGGCGTCTTGCATCTCTTGGGGCATGTACTTGATCAGGCGGTTTGCCTCGTCAAGCCAAGTTTGAATGCGCACCGGCGAGGAGTTGATCACAAACGAGTTCACACCCGTGTCATCCTTCATCATGCAAAGCATGCCCAGCATGCCGCCCCAGGAGTTGCCGAACAGGTGGATGTCGTCCAGCCCCAGCGCCTCGCGCACCGCATAGAACTCGTCCACCCACAGGTCGTAGTTGTAAAAGTCGTCTTCCTGATGGGGAATGCTCGACTTGCCGCATCCGATTTGGTCATAGAACACAATCTGGCGCCCGTAGCGATCGGCCATCTCGGCATAGGGCAGCAGGTAGTTGTGGGTGCAACCGGGACCACCGTGCAAAATGAGCAGCGTCTTCTTCCCCGGCTGGTTCTCCCCCACTATCTTAACGTAGGTCTTGAACCCCTTGTAGTCAACGTACTCTTCCCGAATCTCAGCCATATCATCCTCCTCGAATCAAAAAACTCCGTAAAAGGCTTATACCGCATCATCTAGAAAAAGTCCGGACCCATAACAGGTCCGGACGCGTAAGCGAGGCACACTGTGGTGCCCGTAATTGCCCTGAAGCCCGGCCGAGTGTGCTCTGCACACGAGGGAAAGGGGTGGAGGGCAAGGCCGGGTGGCCACAGTGCGCCGCAGCGCCGAGCGGTTCCGCTGTTCGCCAGAACGGCGGAACCATGGGACAGTGCGCCGCAGCGCCGAGTCGTTCCGACGGCCGTCAGGCCGCCGGAACACTTACCTAGACGTCCAGATTCTTGAACGCGTCGGGCACTTCTTTGAAGCCCTTGGACTTCACAGCGGCCACAATCATGCCGATGATGAACCAGATCACGCCTACCGTGTAGGTGAGGGCCTCGAATCCCGTAAACACATAGACAAGGATGACGATGCCGATCCAAGGGGCAACTACATAGCGCAAAACAGCCTTGACGCCGCGTTGCTTCTCCTTAACGAAGAAGTACCAGAACACGGCGAAGTTCAGCACGGTGAACGAGAACAGCGCGCCGAAGTTCACCAGCGTGGCCAGGTCGGCCATGCCCAAAATGGCCACGAGCACAAAGGCGATGCCGCCGATGAACAAAGAGCCCACCCACGGAGTTTGGTACTTGGGATGCACCTTGCCGAAGATGCGGGGAATAACGCCGTCGCGGCCCATGGAGTACAGCAAGCGAGATGCCGCCAGCTGGGCATTCATGATGTTCGCAATACCAACGGCAATGATGTTGATGACCAGCATGATGTTCATGAAGATATTGCCGCCAATGAGCTGGCATCCGTAGAAGAACGCGTTGTTGGCGTGCTCTTCGCTCCAAGAGGCCCAATCGGGCTGAATCAGCGAGGCGATGTAGGTTTGGGCGCAGAAGCACACGATGATGATGACCAGTGCAATCATGATGCCGTTGCCGATGTTCTTCTCGGGCTCGTGCGTTTCCTCGGCCAGCGTAGAGATGCCATCGAACCCAAGGAAGTTCAGCGCAGCAATGGAAATGCCGGCAGCAAGGAAGCTGGGCGTGACGTTCTCGGGCTGCCACACGGGATCCATGTTGAACGAGCCCGTGCCACCGCCGCCCATGATGAAGTTGCAGCCCAGGGCAACGAAGGCAATGACGGCCACGATCTCAATGGCAAAGATCACGAAGTCGATGCCGCGGGTAAGGGACACACCGCGGATGTTAACAAACGTGTTGAACGCAACGAACACGATGATCCACAGCCACCAAGGGCTGTTCGGCACAAGCATGACGCCCCAGTTTGCCACCATGGTGTACAACAGCGCAGGCGCGATGCAGTAGTCGAGCAAGATCATCCAGCCAGAGATGAAGCCCACATGAGGATTCATGCCGCGTTGCACATACGAGTACACCGAGCCCGCAATGGGGAACTTGCGGCTCATAGCCACATAGCTCAGCGCCGTGAACGCAATGGCCACAAAGCCCACGAGGTAAACCAGCGTGGACATGCCCAGGCCCTGCTGTTGCACAAGGCCCCAAATCGATTGCGGGGCAATGATGACCATGAACAGCACGCCGTACAAGACCACGTCCCAAAGGCCCATTCCGCGGCGCAGCTCCTGTTTATAGCCAAATTTCTCGAGGGACGAGCTGTCCGTCTGAGCTTTCTCAGCCATAAAACCTCCTTTCGCGAGGCAGCCCTTGCTGCCTCTCCCTTCCCTTTATCCCGTCAAAGAGGGGTTCCGCCAACTTGAGCGAGAAACCGGAACCCCGCTTTGCCCGTGAATCCCGTAATTATGTGCCCCCTTGGAAAAAACAGAGGGCACAATGGGAAAACTTTAATGCAGTGGAGTGATTTTTATCTAAACGGCAGAAGGAACTGGGGAGCAAACCTTATCCCACCAGCGGACCGAATTGCGGCAACTTGGGCGTTCCGATGCGAAGGGACAGCTGCACCTCACAGGGCTTGCACCCTTGGCTGATCTGCACATCAGACTGCAGCGACATGTACATGTACGTGTCGGTGGCATCCCATCCGGTAATGCGCATCAACAGCCGCTGCATCTCCTTGGCACCGTTCATCACCGCTTCGTTGTACTCCTGCCCGCTGGCGTTCACGTACCACCGGCCCTCGGCGCCGAAAGTCTCCAGCACTGGCCAGTGCAGCTCGAAATCTTTCAGCAGCCCCACCTTCACGGTGATATGGGCAGGGATCTCGATACCGGTGCCGCATAGCTCGCCATCGCCCATGGCGGCGTGCACATCGCCCATTTGCAGCAGCGCCCCCTTCACGCGCACGGGAAAGTACAGGCGGGTGCCCTTGGTAATAAGGTGATTGTCCATGTTGCCGCCATGAGCCCCCACATAGCCATCGATCACCGGCTCGCCCGAAGGAGCGGTGCCGATGACGCCGATCATGGGATCGATGGGGAACTTCACGCCGTTGAACTCGGCCATGCCGTCTTTGACCGGCACCTTCTTCGAGCGATAAGGCGTGCCCTCGAACAGGGGGCCGCAATGGTCGTCGGTGGCCACCGTGCCCTCGTCGGCCACCTCGATGTCGTAGATGTCCACAATCAGCACGTCGCCCGGCTGCGCCCCTTCCACATACACCGGGCCCGCGGCGGGATTAGCGCCGTCGTAGCCGTAGTCGAGGCTGGCCATGGTGATCGATTCGTCGGTGATGCGGTTGGAGAAGCAGTCCTTGGTGACGAACTGCAGTATCTCACCCGGCTTGGCAACTGCCACCGGCTTGTTGTCCTTGGAAAACGCGTACACCTGGTCTCGGATGATTTGCATGATGTTTCTCCTTACAGTTCGAATCCCAGAGCATCCAGCACGTAATTGGGCACCATGAAGCGGACGGTCTTTTCCGGATCCACCATCTGGCACACCTGCACGTCGGCCACCAGCGACAGCAGCATCACCGCCTCGTCGGCGCCGATGTCGGTGCGGTCGCACAGCAGGTCCACCATCTCGTGCACCGCGCGATCGGCCGCCGCGTCAAGACTCTCAGCCGAAGCAATTACACCGAAGTGGGTGGCAGTCTGGATAAGGGGGTCGGGCACGGAAAGCTCGGGCAGGGCGGTAAGGGTAACCGTTGCCCAGCCCGCCACCTCGGCGCCAGACACCGACACCTCGCCATCGCCCATCACGGCATGCATGTCGCCCAGGCCGAACAGCGCGCCTTCCGCCGCCACCGGGAAGTATAGGGTGGCTCCAGCGCCAATAGCGGTGTTGTCCATGTTGCCGCCGTGGCTGCCGGGGGTGCCGCAGTTCACCGGCTGGCCCGCCGGCGCCACGCCGATAACGCCGATCATGGGCTTCAGCGGGATAGACAGCTTGTCGTTCCAGATCAGATGGTCGTCCTCGATTTTGCACAGTTTCGTGGACCATGCGCTGAAGCGGTCGCCGCACACCCCTTCCCCCTCGCCGGTGCATGAGGCGGTTTGGCCGTCCAGCTCAATGGAGTTGATGGCCACTTTGAGGGCACCGCCAGGAACAGCCCCTTCAACGAAAATGGGGCCGGTAGCGGGATTGATGCGATCCCAGTCGATCTCATCCAGCTCGTCTTCCGGGGTCTGCACCTGATTGCCGAAGCAGTCCTTCGTGCGGATGCGCACCGTGGCGCCCGAGGGCACCGTGAGCACCGGGGGCATCTCAGGCCCAAAGGCGTAGATCACACTGTCGTCTCCTAATTCCACCATGAAATTCTCCTCCCATCGGAGATAGACGAATCGAAGCCCTACGCGGGGCATTGTGGTCATATTAGCAGAGTGAAAAGACGCCGACGGCACAAATGCGATGTCTTGATTCGCCATCCCCCGCCATAGGACAATCGAATCGCCATGCCAAATCGGATGTCAGGGGTCGGGTCGTATGACGTCCTTGGAAAGAGCAACATTCTTCGGCACAGCAGCAAGATGCCAGATGACCAGGCCTTCGACATCCCGTTCGGCATTCCACCGGAACATATCAGCCCCTATTTGCGGCGCGCCGGCTCTTTCCCCACTTCCTCGTAGCACTCGGTGCGAACCTGGCGCTTCAACACCCCGCCGCAGAGCAAAATGATGGCAGGAATGGCCACGGCGAATAGCGCGCCCATGTCGAAAGCAGAGGGGGCGCCCAGGCGATCGATCACGAACCCCGCAGCGGAGGGCCCCACTGCCATGCCGCAGGTTATGCCAGCATTTACCCAGGTGATGCCCTCGGTGAGCCGCGAGGCGGGAACCGCCCGTTCCACCGTGGCATTGGCCACAATGAGAAAAGGCGCATAGAAGGCGCTGGCCACCACCGACACCACCAGAAGGTTCCCAAACGAGTCTATGAGGAACATAGAGCCGAAGGTGAGGCCCAGTAAAACGGATGCTACCATGAGCTGGCGATACTGCGGCGCCCGAAAGCGCAGCATGCCGAAGACGAACCCCGCCACCATCGAAACCACTGCGGAAACCATGAGCGCGATGCTGGCGATGTTGGCATTCCCCAGCTCTTCGGCCAGTGCCACCGTAGTGGAGTCGTACACGCCGAACATGGCCCCCATGAAGATCATGGCGAAAAACAACACCCGCACAACCGGCGTGGAGAACAGCAGATTGTGCTCTTTCTTGCGTTTGTCCCCTTCGACCTTGGAACCGATGCCCTTTGTCCCAGCGGGCTTCGGTTCGGTGGATTTCGACAAGAACAGCAGCACCGTACCCGCCACCAGAGCAGCCGCCCCCGACACCATGCCGGCAGTAGGCGCTATGGAGCTGGCCAGCGCAATGGAAATGGAGGGGCCGAACATGAAGCCGATATCGTCGAGCACGCCCTCGTAGGAGAACATGGTGCGCAAGTCAGGGGCGCTTTTTCCCAGAACGCCGGAATGGATAAGGTGAGTCCACCGGGCCCGGGCCAACGCCGGCGCGCTGGGCACAAACCCCATGAGCACCGCTCCCACGAAACAAATCCACTCCGGCCCATCGAGCGCGATGTTGGCAATAAGCAACGCAAGGCCCAGCACCGTAACAGCAGTGGCGAAGGGAACTATCCGGCTTTGGCCGTAACGATCCACCAGGCGCGAAACCTGAGGTGAAACTATAAAAGTGGAAATGGCAATGGCGGAAGAAACCATTCCTGCCAGCAAAAACGAATACCCCGACAGCGTGATCATGGTAACCATGCCCACGTTCATCATGTACTGGTAGAAGCGCATGAGAAAACATGCGATGTCGAACCCACGCGCTTGACGCACCTTTAGCACAGTTTTATACACAGACGGATCTACCGCACTCACAACGCCCCT
>CANSTH010000031.1 GCA_947649875.1 uncultured Parvibacter sp.
GGCCTTTCCCTCACGTGCGAAGCACGCTCGGCCGGCCTTCAGGGCAATTGCGGGCGCCACAGCGCCCCTCGCTCGCCTGCATGGACCTGCTTTTTCGTAACTCTGGTTTTAAGGAGATACTCTTATGACTGATACAACTGCGACGGCCTCTGCCGTCAAGGCGCCGGCACCCGCCAAGGCGGGGAAGGGCGCCACGGTGGGGATCGTGGTGTCCGCGATCGTGGCCGCGATAGGCATCGCCCTGTGGATGGTGCAGCTCTCCGGCGGCATGGTGCAGACCGCGATGAGGAACCTCGACTCCTGGGGCCTCTACATCACCATGTTCATGTTCTTTGTGGGCCTCTCCGCCGGCGGCCTGATCATCAGCTCCGTGCCCAAGGCCTTCGGCATCAAGGGCTTCGGCGGCATCTCCAAGGTGGCCGTCATGACCTCCATCGCCGCCACGGTGGCCGCCATCGGCTTCGTGGTGGTGGACCTGGGCCAGCCCCTGCGGGTGTGGGAGCTCTTCGCCTACTCCAACCTGGGAAGCCCCCTCATGTGGGACATCATCGTGCTGATGGTCTACCTCATCCTCTCCTGCGTGTACCTCTGGGCCCAGGTGGGGAACGAGAAGGGGAAGGTCACCCACGCGGCCCTGCGCGTCATCTCGGTCGTCGCGCTCGTGTGCGCCGTGCTGGTGCACTCCGTCACCGCCTGGATCTTCGGGCTCCAGCAGTCCCACGAGATGTGGCACACGGCGCTCCTCGCCCCCTGGTTCGTGTCCTCGGCGCTCGTGTGCGGCACCGGCCTCGTGATGTGCGCCGCCGTGGCCCTGCGCGCGGCCGGGTACCTCAAGTGGGACCAGTCCGACCTCGTGAAGCTCGCCAAGCTGCTCGCGGCATTCCTCTTGGTTGACCTCTACTTCTTCGGCTGCGACCTCCTGACCGAGGGCTTCCCGGCCGCCTCGGGCGCCGCCGTGGTGGAGATGCTGGTCTCGGGCCCCTTGGCCCCCTTCTTCTGGGGCGAGATCGTCCTGAGCGTGGTCGCGATCGTGCTCTGCGTGGTGCCCCAGCTGCGCACCACCCCGCTCATGGTCGTCGCGGGCCTGTGCGCCATCGCCGCCATCTTCTGCAAGCGCGCGCAGCTCTTGGTCGGCGGCTTCCAGCTCCCCAACGTCGACCTCCCGGCCGTCATGACCCCCTTCACCGTCACCAACTGGGAGGGCAACATGGCCCAGGCCTACGCGGGGATGGTCTACTGGCCCACCCCGCTCGAGTTCGGCGTCGCCCTGGGCGTGGTCGGCCTCGCCTTCCTCGTCTTCTTCCTGGGGATCAAGTTCCTGCCGCTCAAGCCGGCGGACCAGGAGTAGCCTGCATCTGCCCGCGGCCCGGGCATAGGCAGAATCCCTGCCCTGCGAAGGGGGGGGAGTAGCAACCCGATGCGAGGCGCCGGGCCCCATGCCGGGGGGACGGGGGTGACGGCATATGCCATTAACCCCGTCCCCCTGACAGGTCCCTGGCAGGTCGTCCCCCGGCGGTCCGCCTCCTGACAGGCCAGCATTTACCCGATGCCCTTCATGCGAGTGCCCCGGAATTGCTCCGGGGCACTTTTATATCAGTTCGATTTCGTCGTAGGACAGGCCTTCGGCTTCTTCAACTTGCCGCAGTAGCTCTTCGGGGGTGAGGACGGGGATGGCGGCCTTTTCGAATCCACCTTCATCGCGGGTGATCAGATAGTCGGCCCTAACCTTCTGGGCGCAAATATATACGAGGCAATCCCCGAAATCGTGCCATTTCATTTGGGCGGCCAAGGCCACATCGCTTCCGTCCACTCCGCACAGCTGCAGCCATTGAAAGCTTTCCTCGAAGGCGCTTTGGATAGAGGCGCTGTCAGCGTTTTTGCTCAGCACGTAAAAGATATCGGTAAAGGACTTCGCCGATGCCCACAGTTCCGCATCTCCGAATGCTTTCATGATGAGCAGTTTTTTAGCGGCCTGGCAAAAGGGCTCACGCTGGGCGTAGAAATCGATGAGGACGTTTGTGTCAAGAAAAAGCCGCATAGCGCTGATCCCTCGCTTCGGCTAGCTGCTGTTTGAAATTGCCGCCCCCGCTTTCCTGACCGGTGCATGGCACGGCCATTCTGCTCCATGAGGCCTGGATTGCGGCAATCTGTTCCGGGGTTAGCTCTCGGTTGGCTGGTGCGACTGGCTTTGCCTCGGGCAGCGCCTTTTCTTGGAGAAGGTAGCGGTAGGCGGCATTGATGAGCTGTGTGGGGGTGGATCCCAAGTCGCGGAGAATAACGCTTGCCTGCTCCTTTATCTCGACCGGGATTCGGGCGGTTACCGTAACATCCATGATGACCCCTTTCAATGTAATACAATATTACGCTATACTGTTTCTGCTTGTCAATTGGAGAGATGTAAGGCAACGTGTCATATACAGAAGCCGCACTATGTGTCATACTTTATGCTTAGTAAATGAGGGGACGAGCGGAGAGCGAAGGGCGCAGTGCTGGGGGATCTTGCTATAGCGTACCTGTTCTTGGGAGGGGCCGGAGCTGGCGCCCTGGTGGTGTGCTGCCTAACGGATCTGCTGTGGCTCAAGGAGCCTTTCGGCCGCGAACGTGTGCCCCGCGGCCTTTCCCGTTGGCCGGTGGAGCGGCTGGTGGGGCTGTCGATGCTCGCGGGACTGTTGATGGTGGCTGCCGGTGCCGTTTGCCTCACTTTCGATCTTGGCCGTGTCGATCGTGTGATAAGCCTGTTGCTCTCGCCGCCGGCATCCCTCATGAACTGGGGCTCATGGGCTCTCGTGGCGCTCATCGCGTTGAGCTGCTTTGCGGTGGCCGTGCGCTTCCTCGCGATCCCCGCTATTGGGCGCGGTGCGATGATTGCAGTGGAAGCGGCAGCTGTCCCGGTGGCGGTTTTCGTTATGGCCTATACCGGGTTCTTGCTGCAGACCCTCTACGGCGCCCGCTTCTGGGGGCTCTGGCCGGTGGTGGCGCTGTTCGTGCTGTCCTCGCTCTCCTGCGGGATTGCCGTTCCGGTGCTGCTCCAGGCGGTAGTGGGCAAAGACGAGTTCACCGATGCCCTTGCGCAGACCCTGCTGAAGGTGGACGTGCCGGTGATTGTGCTGGAAGTGGCGGTTGCCGTGGCGCTGTTGGTGCTGGCTGGCGGCAGCAACCATCCGGGCATCCAAGCCTCGTTTGCCTCCCTTGTCCAAGGGCCGGCCGCGGCTTGGTGGTGGGCCGGTTTCGCTGTGTGCGGCCTCGCGCTGCCGTTCGCGTGCGAGGCGGCTTCTCTCGCCACCCGCGTTCCCGAAGGAGCGCTTCGGCTGGCGGTCGCGGCTGCCATCTTTGTGTTGATAGGAGGCGTGTCGTTGCGGGTGGCCATTGCCGATGCCGGTTCCTTTCGTCCGCTGGAGCTTTCCGCTCCCGCATCGTCTGCGGATGAGGCGCAGGCGGAAGGGGAAGAAGGGGGCGAAGGGGAGTCATCTGCCGTGCCGAGCGCCGACCCCGGCACCGAGGAGCCTTATGGCGAAGACGGCGGCAATTGGGGCGCCCAGTTGTTTGGCCGTGCGCCTTCCGCTTCCGCCTGCTGGGACGCCGGGGGCGGGCTCTCGCCGGAATTTATCGCCGCGTCCTGCCCGAGCGTCGTCGATCGCACGTCCTCCATCATTCCGCCCGCAGTCGTTCTAAGCGTATCTGACCTACCAGTCATGAACATCCGCTCTTGTTCGCCATTATTCATAACCTACAATAGAGAAAGGGGGTAGTGCATGCTCAGACGAAGGGAAGAAGCCATCATGCCGAAGCCAACCGCCAAAGCGAAGCTGACGGAGCTGTTCCAACTGGACGATTCCAGCAGCATTCCCATTTGGCTGCAGCTGAAGAACCGCTTCACGTACCTCATCACCTCAGGCTACTACCTGCCGGGCGACCAGCTTCCCACTGTGCGCGGACTGGCGGCCGAGATCGAAATCAACTACAACACCGTGAGCAAGGTGTACCAAAGTCTAGAGGAGGACGGGTTCATCGTTTCAAAGCGGCGCCATGGGGCGTTCGTGTGCGATGTTTCCGACAAGCCGGGCGTGGACGTTTCGGTAACGGCCGAGATAGTGACAACGGAATACCTGCAGCGCTGCCAAGAGCTGGGCATGTCGCTGGAGGACGTGGAGGCGCGCTTTGCCGCCAGCATGAAGCAGGCGAAGCTGAAGCGCGATAGGGAAGCGAGGGTCGCATATGCGGAGGATCAGAAGGCAGGCCGCGGACGCATCGTCGAGTTCAATCCAGTCGGCGAGGATGGCGGCAAATCGGCCAGCGCAGGCGCTTAACCGCACCAATCGCAACGGCGCCGTGGTGTTCACCGCGGTGCTGTTTCTGGCGGCTGTGGCGCTGGTGTGCGCCATTGGCGCGGTGGTGGCGGGCTCGGTCACGCTGCCGGTGCTGCTGGTGGCGGTGGCCTGCGGTTTGGTGGCCGCCTCTTCCATCCATATGACCATGGACTGGGAAAAGGCGGTGGTCATGCGCTTCGGCAAGTTCAACCGCACCGCCGGGCCGGGCCTGGTGTTCACCATCCCCATTGTGGAGTTCTACTCGGTGCGCATCGATCAGCGGGTCATCGCCACTTACTTCGGCGCCGAGGAAACCCTCACCAGCGACCTTGTGCCGTTGAACGTCGATGCGGTGATCTTCTGGATGGTGTTCTCGCCCCAGAAGGCCGCCACCGAGGTGGAAGACTATGCCTCGGCGGTGGCGTGGATGGCCCAGGCCACGCTGCGCAAGGCCATCGGCCGCGCTACGTTGGGCGAGGTGGCCACCCGTCGCGATCAGCTGGACGCCGAGTTGAAAGAGGCGCTGGAGGAAAAGTTGGACGGCTGGGGCATCAACGTGATGGACGTGGAAGTGCGCGACATCGTGGTGCCCAAAGAGCTGCAGCAGGCCATGGCGGCCGAGGCCATCGCCACGCGCGAGCGCAACGCCCGCATGATACTGGCCGAGGCAGAAGCGGACATCTCCGATATGCTGAAGGACGCCTCCGAGAACTATGTGGAGGATCCGGAGGCCATGCGGTTGCGCACCATGCACCTGGCCTACGAGAGCGTGAAGCAATCCGGCGGCACTCTGGTCATACCCAGCGCCTTCAGCGAGGGCTTCACCGGCGATCCCGAGGTGGCGGCGAAGGCATCGGGGGCGGCCAAGGCGCCAAAAGCCTCGAGGGCGGCGGCGAAGAAGCCACCCGTCGGATAAGGGCTAAGGCGGCAAAGCGAAAACGTGAGCTCCTTCGAATCCTTCCATCCCCTGGTAACTTTCTTCTTTTTCGCAAGCGTGATCGTATTGGGCGTCTGCTTCCTCAACCCCCTGTTCTCCGCGGTAGGGCTTTTGGGGGCGGCGCTCATGCACCTTCGGACCAGGGGGAAAGAGGGGCTGCGCTTGCTGGGCGGGATGGCCATCGCGTTTGTGGTGCTGTCTCTTTTGAATCCGCTTTTCAACCCGGCGGGGGACACGGTGTTGTTCACCTATGGCCCGAACAGGCCGTTCACCCTTCAGTCGTTGGTTTTCGGCATGGTGACTGCTGCTATGTTCGTCACTGTGATCCTGTGGTTCTCCAGTTTCAATGCAATAATGACCGGGGAGAAGATAACGTATCTTTTCGGGCGCATGGCGCCTTCCCTCTCGCTGACCCTGACTATGGTGCTGAGGCTCGTGCCTACCTACCGGCGCAAGCTCCGATCCATCATGGATGCCCGGGCCGGAATCGGCAAGTCGGGTGCGACAGGACCGCTGACCTCACGGGTGCGAAACGGTGGTGCGCTGTTGTCGCTTCTTGCCACATGGGCATTCGAGAGCGCCTTGGTGACCGCTGACTCTATGCGCAGCCGCGGCTTCGGCCTTGCGGGGCGCACCTGTTTTGCCGCCTATCGGTTCACCTTGCGCGATGGGGTGCTGCTGGCGATTGAGATGCTGCTCACGGCGCTGTGTGCCGTTGCCCTGATGACTGGGGCTACTGCGGTGGAGTATTTTCCCGTCATTTCCCTCGGTTGTCCTACGGTTCTGTTCTGGTTGGCGCTATTATCGTATGTCTCCCTTGTTCTTATTCCAACCTTCATCGACTGTTGGGAGCATATCCTATGGCGCTTTTCTCTATCGAGAATCTGACCTTCTCCTATCCGGGGGCGGCGAAGCCAGCGCTGAAGGACCTCTCCCTTGATATCCCCGCGGGCTCCTATGTGGTGCTGTGCGGCCGCAGCGGATGCGGGAAGACCACGCTGCTGCGTCATTTGAAGTCGGTGCTCACACCGCATGGCAGCACGGATGGGCGCGTGCTCTTCGATGGCCGTCCGCTTGGCGAGGTGGGGGCGCGGGAGCAAGCGGCCCGCATTGGGTTTGTGCTGCAGAACCCGGATGCTCAAATTGTTACGGACAAGGTGTGGCACGAGCTGGCGTTCGGTCTGGAGAATCTGGGGTGCGATCCGGAAACCATGCGGCTTCGCGTCGCCGAGATGGCCAGCTATTTCGGCATTCAGCATTGGTTCCACAGGGATGTGGCGCAGCTTTCCGGAGGTCAGAAGCAGTTGCTCAACCTGGCGGCGGTCATGGCCATGCAGCCCGATGTGTTGGTGTTGGATGAGCCGACTGCCCAACTTGACCCTATAGCTGCATCGGATTTCTTGGCCACTGTGCTGAAGATCAATCGCGAGCTGGGAACTACGGTGTTCATTGCCGAGCACCGTTTGGAAGAGGTGTTTCCCCATGCCGATGTGGTTGCGCTGATGGAGGAGGGGGCCATTGCGATTGCGGGGAGTCCTCGGGAAGTGGGGGAGCGCCTGCAGGAGAGTCACGACCCCATGGTCGCGGCGCTACCGGCGCCGCTGCGCATCTGGGGCGCCGTCGAACGGCGGCTGGTTGAGGGTTGGCCGGGCGATCCGTCGGGTGTGGGGCTTTCGGATGAGTCATTGGGCGGGGGACTGTCGGGCGAATCGTTGGACGCGGCATCGGCGAGTGCGGGTCCGGTGGGTGTAGGACCGCTGGGGGACGGGCGTTTGTCCACCGCTCCGCTAACCGTGCGGGGAGGAAGGACGTGGCTGGGCGATTGGTGCCGAGGGCGCCAGCTGCCTGTGCGGGCCATTCCGGAGATGGCCGGTGAAACGGGGGCCATGCGTCCTGCCGCCGCTGAGATGGGGCAATCTAACGCCGCGGGGGTGATTCGGCCCGTGGCCGCCAAAGCGAATCATCCTGCCGCCGTTGAGATGAAAGAGGTGTGGTTTCGCTATGGGCGCGAGCTTCCCGATGTGCTGCGCGGGGTTACGCTGAGCGTCCCCGAAGGCCAGTTCCGCGTTCTTCTGGGGGGCAACGGCACGGGAAAGTCAACTGTTCTGCGGGTGCTTACCGGGGCGCTGAAGCCCTACCGGGGCAGCGTTTCCCTTTTTGGGAGTAAGTTGAAGAACTGGCGCGATGACGAGCTGTTCCGCGGTTGCGTGGCGATGCTCCCCCAAGACCCTTTGAGCCTTTTTGTGACGGACAGTTTGAAGGACGACTTGGCAGAGATGCTTTCTGGCGCGAAGCTTGGGCCCGAGCAGCGATGCGAGCGAATCGAAGAAGTGGCACAGCTCTGCGAGGTGACAGGCCTGCTTGATGATCATCCCTTCGACCTCTCTGGCGGCGAGCAGCAGCGGGCCGCTCTTGCCAAGGTGCTGCTGACAGAGCCGCGGCTTTTGCTGCTGGACGAGCCGACAAAGGGAATCGATGCCGTGTTCAAGGCGCAGTTGGCCGAGTTGCTGCGACGCCTGACAGACAATGGAGTAACGATTCTCATGGTTTCCCACGATGTGGAGTTCTGCGCCCGCTACGCCGACGAGGCGTCGCTGCTTTTCGATGGTGCGGTGGTTTCCAGCAATCCTCCCCGCCGCTTCTTCTCGCAGAACAGCTTCTACACCACGGCGGCAAACCGCATGAGCCGCGGGTTTTTCGAAAACGCAATTACCGATCAGGACGTGATCTCCCTATGCCTTCAATGACGAACGGGGAAAAGGGGCCTGATTCGATCCGACAACAGGAGGAATGGCGGCAAGCGCCTGATCGGAAACGACGGGGGAGCAGCTTGGGCTTGTCCCGATCGCGCCGCTGGGCTATGGGGATTGCCGTTGTCGCCGCAAGTATCGTCACCATAGCGGTGGGGGCACAGCTGGGGGGACGCAGCTACTATTTGGTGAGCGTGCTCTTGGTGATCTATGCCATCGCCCCCTTCTTCATAGCCTTTGAGCTGCGCCGTCCGCAAGCGCGCGAGGTGGTGGTGCTGGCGGTAATGTGCGCCTTGGCCGTGGTATCGCGGGTGGCGTTCATCTGGATTCCCCACTTCAAGCCCATGGCGGCAATCGTGATGCTGGCGGCCATTGCCCTCGGCGCCCGCAGCGGCTTTTTGGTGGGGGCTGTCTCCGCCCTGGCCAGCGGGCTCATTTTCGGGCTGGGGCCGTGGACGCCGTGGCAGATGCTCGCTTTTGGCGCGGGAGGGGGCCTGATGGGGCTTTTGGCGGACGTTGGAGTGGTGCCGCGCTCGAAGCTTTCTCCCAAGATGCTTGTGGCTGTTTCCACAGGAGGGTTTTTGCTCGTGGTGCTTCTGGTGGGGCCAATACTCGACACCTGCACGCTTTTCACCATGATGGGCACCATCACGCCGACTGCGGCTGCAGCGGTCTACCTGGCGGGACTGCCGGTAAACCTCATCCATGGCACGGCAACGCTGGCAACGCTTCTTCTGGCGGGCAACCCGCTTTTAGGAAAACTTGCCCGGGTTCAGATGAAGTACGGGTTGCTGCGGCCCTAGAACATCATGAACAGCTTGGCCAGGGCCCAGCCGATGAAACCGCAGCAGGGGAAGGTGAGCACCCAGGCGGTTACCATGTGCTTGGCAATTCCCCAGTTCACGCGCTTGAAGCTCTTGGATGCTCCCACGCCCATGATGGCGGCAGTGCTGCAGTGGGAGGTGGACACCGGCATGCCGGTTATGGAGGCCACGAACAGCGTAATCACGGTGGAGATGGAGGCAGCCACCCCTTGGTACTTCTCCAGGCTCACCATATCCATGGCCACCGACTTGATGATGCGCTTGCCGCCCAACAGTGTGCCCAGCGAGATGGCGGCCGAGCACAGGATCATCAGCCACAGGGGGAAGTTGGTCTCGCCGCTGGTCTCCATGCCGAAGGCCAGTGCTATTCCCAAAAGCCCGATGGACATGAACTTCTGGCCGTCTTGGGCGCCGTGCAAAAACGACAGCGCGCAGGCGCACACGTCCTGCAGCGCCACGCACACAATGTTAGCGCGATGGCGGTTGGCCCGGGCAAACAAAAACTCGATGAACTTAGTGGTGACCATGCCCAATAGGAAGCCCGCCACCAGCGAGAACGCCATGCCGTAGATGACCAGCATCCACTCGCTGAGCACCACGCCCGCCAAACCGTTCAAGGCGATGGCGCCGCCGGTTATGCCGGCAATAAGCGAGTGCGACTTAGACGCCGGAATACCCTGGAACCAGCAGAACACGCCCCACCCGATGGAGCCTATCATGGCTGCTACCAGCGCCAACAGCGCTTGATGGGTGTTCCCAGAGAAATTGACCATGTTAAACATGGTATGGGCAACGGCGGTGGAGATGTAGGTCATGCCCACCAGTCCCACGAAGTTGAAGATGGCCGCCAGCGCCAGGGCCGCGCCCGGCTTCAGGCAGCGGGTGGAAACAGCGGAGGCGATGGCGTTGGGGGCATCGGTGGCGCCGGATATGATGGTGACGCCGATGACCAAGATCAAAATGACAATGAGTACAGGATGGGCTCCTGCCTGCGAAAAGAACACTGAAAGGGTTAATCCCATGCCTGCAGCCTCATCTCGACGGTGCGAATCGAAACGACAACTTCCCATTCTAACGCAAGGACGATGTTTGCGCTTTGTCGTTTGCGGGAGGAGCGTCAGCGATTGCAGGTGGCCGGGGAGGGGCTTGATGGGTTGGAAAAGCCGGTGGGCCGGGAAAGCTGGTGGGGCAGGTAGGGCTACTAGGACAGGAAAGGACGGCGAGGGCTGTCCTGTCCTAGTAGCCCTACTTTGTCATAAATTACCCCTTGACAATGTATGACAAACTATGACAGACTGCCATCATACGGAATCCGGCCGATTCTAGTGTCAGTAGGAAACCGTCCGAAAAGGCGCGGCACAAGCGGGGGCGCCCGCAAGGCCCGCTGGACGGTACAAGGGGAACAAGGGGGAGAGGCGCCGGGCCGCGCGGCCCGAGCATGCCGCACCTGCCGGATCCCATGCGAAGAGGAGAAGAGATGACGGAACTGAAGAGTCCTAAGCCCGGGATTTCCCGCCGCGGATTCCTGAAGGCCACCGCTGCCGTGGCCGGCGCCTCTGCCCTTGCCGGGGGGGGGGCTTCACTAACTGCCCTCGCTGAGGAGTACGCGTCGGGACAGCCCGACGAGGAAACCATCTACTGCGGAATCTGCCGCGGCAACTGCTCTGGCACGTGCAAGCTGAACCTGCACGTGCGCGACAACAAGATTGTCAAAACTTCCAAGCGCTCATTCAATTCCTTCCCTGATGGCAGCGTCGACCGCATTTGCCTGCGGGGCTTGAGCCACGTTTACAACATCTACGGCCCCAATCGCGTGCAATATCCCATGAAGCGCGCGGAGGGCACCGAGCGCGGTGCCGGCCAGTGGGAGCGCATCAGCTGGGAAGAGGCCATCAAGATCATCACCGACGAGTGGAAGCGCATCCAGCAAGAGTACGGCGAGCAGGCCATCGCCTACACCCGCGGCTCTGGCAACCTGGGCGCCATCAGCGGTGTGGCCTCGCCCATGTACAACGTGTTCTTCAACAAGATCAACGCCAGCATGATCAAAATTGCCCGCGACCAGGCCAACACCCGCGGCATCAACCGCGTGGTGGGCAACTTGGGCGACTGGGTGCTCAACGACCCCTCCGACTTTAAGAACTCCAAAACCATGTTTGTGTGGGGCGCCAACATCACCGATGCCCAGATTCACGACTGGCACCATGTGGCCGATGCACAGGATGCCGGCACCAAGCTGGTGGTGATCGACCCCATCATGACCCAGCTGGCCGCCCGGGCCGATATGTGGGTGCCGGTAAAGCCCGCTACCGACGCCGCGCTGGCGCTTTCTATGATGTATGTGATGGTGGACGAAGATGCCGTGAACAAGCCCTTCTTGCGCGACCACACGTGCGCACCATTCTTGGTTCGTTCCGACACCGGCAAGTTCTTGCGCATGAGTGATCTGGGCGTAGAGCCCGAAGTGATTGAGGTGGAGATCGGCATGGTTTCCGCTGCATCCAGCGACAACAAGGGCGCACAGGTAGGCAAGGCCAAGACTACCAAGAAGATCATCGACCATCCGGCTGTGCTCGACGCCGACGGCACGGTGAAGAGCCTGGTTGAGGCAACGGATCCTCAGCTCAACGGCGCCTACGACTTCAATGGCGTACCCTGCTCCACCGCCTATGACCTCTTGGTTGAAGATATCATGCAATATCCGCCCGAGAAGGCCCAGGACATCTGCGACGTTCCCGCTGAGACCATCGTGGAGCTGGCCCACTTGGCGCTGGATGGCCCTTGCATCCATCGCCTTGGCTGGGGCTCCAATTCTTACACCAACGGCGTGCACGCCGCTCATGCCAACATCACCATGGCGGCCCTCACCGGGCAGATCGGATACTCGGGTGCCGGCACCGGCGTGGGCGACTTCAAGGCCTGCTGGGGCATCAACGCGGTGGTGAAGGGCATGACCGCTGCGAAGTATCCCATGATTTCCGCTCTGGCGCTGCCCGAGATCATGCGCACTGACAAGTGGAAGGGGCAGGACTACCCGATCCGCTCGCTGTACGTGTACGCCGGCAACCCGGTTTCCAACCAGGTGAACACCAACGAGTACATCAACGATGTTATCGGCAACATGGACTTGTATGTTGTGGCGGATTACTGCTTTACCGATACCACGAAGTACGCCGACATCATTCTTCCCGCCGCCCATTGGTTTGAGCAGCAGGAGCTAGTGCCCATTTCCGCCACCCAGTGCTTCCTCCACAGCGAAAAGGCCATCGACCCGTTGTATGAGAGCAAGAGCGACTTCGAGATTCTGAAGCTGCTGGCGGCGGGCATGGGGTACCCGGACCTCATCGACCTCACCGAGGACGACTACATGTCCCAGGTGGTGGACACTCCGGCCTTGGGCGCTTTGGGAATAACCTACGAAAAGGTGAAAGAGAACGAGGACATGTACTGGTATCCGGAAAAGCCTTGGATTCCCTGGAAGAATGCCGAGTTCCGCACCGACTCCGGCCGTATGGAGTTCTACGTGGAGAACCCCACCGTGCAGTTCGATGTGGGCCAGACCTTTGACGAGGATCGCGAGCACCTGCCGCGCTACTTCAACCCCACGGAAGCCTACGAGGGCAGCCCCACTTGGGACAAGTACAAGCTCATTCTGCTGTCCGAGCGCCCGCGCTTCCGTGTGCACTCCATGTGGTCGGACAACGCCTACCTGCGCGAGCTCGATCCCGAGCCCACCATCAAGATGAACCCGGCCGACGCTGAGGCCCGTGGCATTGCCGACGGCGACTACGTGGAGGTGTACAACGACCGCGGCCATTGCGTGGCGAAGGCAGTGTACAACAACGGCATCCGCCCCGGGTGCATGGTGTATCCCAAGAGCTGGCAGTCGCACCAGCACAAGGCAGGTTGCTGGTCGGAGCTGCTTACCTCCGAATACGATCCGGTGGGCGTGAACGAGAGCTACTTCGACAACCTGGTTGAAGTGCGTGTTTGGAACGAGGAGTAGTGTCATGGCTGATAAGAAACTTGTTATGCTGGTTGACACCAAGCGCTGCATTGCCTGCAACTCTTGTGCGGTGGCATGCAAAATAGAGAACAATCTGCCCAAGAACATCTGGTGGAACCGCATCATGACGGTAGGGGGCGGCAACCTTGACTCGCCGGAAGGGGAGTACCCCAACCTGAAGATGCACAATGTTACCGTTGCCTGCCAGCACTGCGAGAACCCCGCCTGCGTGAAGGTGTGTCCGGTGGGGGCTACCTACAAAGATCCCGAGACCGGAGTGGTGCGGCAAGACTACGACAAGTGCATCGGCTGCCGCATGTGCATGAGCGCCTGCCCCTACACCGGCGTGCGCAGTTTCAACTGGGAGGAGCCGAAATACTCGCTGGCCCACGCAGTGGGCGATGCCGATGCGCCCGAGCATCAGAAGCACGTGGTGGAGAAGTGCACCTTCTGCTATCAGCGCATCAGCAAGGGCGAGACGCCCGCCTGCATGGACTTGTGTCCGGCGCGCGCCCGCCACTGGGGCGACCTGGACGACCCGAACTCGGACGTGTCCCGCGCCATCGCCGGCCGCTCCTACGAGCACCTGCTGGACGAAAAGGGCACGAAGCCCGGTGTGTATTACCTCGTTTAGTTCCGCCGTTCTGGCGAACGTCGGAACTACTCGGCGCTGCGGCGCACTGTGGCCACCCGCCCTTGCCCTTCAGGCCTTTCCCTCACGTGCAAAAGCACGCTCGGCCGGCCTTCAGGGCAATTGCGGGCACCACAGAGCGCCTCGCTCGCCTACTTGGACCTGCATGGTTTCTCATATCGCATTAAGGAGATACTCTTATGACTGATACAACTGCGGCGGTTGCCGCGAAGGCCCCTGCCAAGAAGGGTGGGGGAGTCGGGCTGAACATCGCCATCGGCGTGTCCGCCGTGCTGGTGGCCGCAGGGCTGGTGCTCTGGGCGATGCAGCTCTCCGGCGGCATGGTGCAGACCGCCATGCGCAACCTGGACTCCTGGGGCCTCTACATCACCGGCTTCATGTTCTTCGTCGGGCTCTCGGCCGGTGGCCTCATCATCTCGTCCGTCCCCAAGGCCTTCGGGCTCTCCGGCTTCGGCGGGATCAGCAAGGTGGCCGTGATGACCTCCATCGCCGCCACGGTGGCCGCCATCGGCCTCGTGGTGGTGGACATGGGCCAGCCCTTCCGGGTGTGGGAGCTGTTCGTGTACTCCAACCTGGGCAGCCCGCTGATGTGGGACATCATCGTGCTGATGGTGTACCTGATCCTGTCCTGCGTGTACCTCTGGGCCCAGGTGCAGGCCGAGAAGGGGAAGGTGGGCCACACCGCCCTGCGGGTGATCTCCGTGGTGGCGCTGGTGACCGCGGTGCTCGTGCACTCCGTGACCGCCTGGATCTTCGGCCTGCAGCAGGGCCGCGAGATGTGGCACACCGCGCTGCTCGCCCCCTGGTTCGTGAGCTCCGCCCTCGTGTGCGGCACCGGGCTCGTGATGTGCGCCGCCGCGGCCCTGCGCGCGGCCGGCTACCTCAAGTGGGACCAGGCGAATCTGGTGAAGCTCGCCAAGCTCCTGGCCGTGTTCCTGCTCGTGGACCTGTACTTCTTCGGCTGCGACCTCCTGACCGCCGGCTTCCCGGCGGGCGAGGGCCTGGCCGTGGTGCAGATGCTGGTCTCGGGCCCGCTGGCCCCCTTCTTCTGGGGCGAGGTGGTCCTCTCCGCGGCCGCCATCGTGATCTGCGTCGTGCCGGCCCTGCGCACCACGCCGCTGATGGTCGTGGCAGGCCTGTGCGCCATCGCCGCCATCTTCTGCAAACGCGCCCAGCTGCTCGTCGGGGGCTTCCAGATCCCCAACATCGACCTGGCCGCCGCCATGACCCCCTTCACCGTCACCAACTGGGAGGGCAACATGGCCCAGGCCTACGCCGGCATGGTCTACTGGCCCACGCCGCTGGAATTCGGCGTGGCGCTGGGCGTCACCGCCCTCGGGTTCCTCGTATTCTTCCTGGGGCTGAAGCTCCTGCCCCTGAAGCCTGCGGACCAGGAGTAGCCCGCACCTGCCTGCGGCCAGGGCAGAGACAGGATCTCTGCGCTACGGCTTCCGGCCGCAAGCCAATCCCGGCGGGCTGCCCCTCCGGCCCGCTCCCTCCGACCCCACGCGGGAGGCCGTTTCTCCGCCTCCCGCTGGGCGGCCCCGCGCCACTCCCCGGCGCGGGGCCTTTTGCTAGAACAGGGGCACTTCGCCACGCAGGAACGCCTCGACCGGAGTGTCCTGGGCGCCGATAATTAGCACGCGTGCGTGGGGAAACTTGTTCATGAAGGCGGTCAGCCCCTTTAGCGACTTCACGCGGCCGCTTTTCACCTCGATGGCGGTAACGTCGGCGCCCTGGGACACCACGAAATCCACCTCCTTGTCGCCCTCGCGCCACCAGCTCACGTCGAAATGCTCTCGCTTCGATCGTGCCAGCAGGCAAGCCCCCACGGCGCTTTCCACAAGGTGGCCCTTGCGCTCGCTGTCAGTCAGCAGGAAGTCGCGGTAGCGCCCGTAGGAGGCGGTCATCAGGGAGGTGTCGTACACCATGAAGCGCGGCGAGCTGGCCTTTTCGCGCACCAGCTTCGGGTCGAACTTAGTCAGTCCGCACAGCATCCCCGCATCGTTGAGCAATTCCAGGTAGCGGGCCAAAGTTGTGGTGTTGCCGGCATCGTCCAGTTGCCCCATGATCTTGCGATAGGACAACTCTTGGCCCGATGAAGCTGCTCCCAGCCGGAACAGGCGCTCCATGAGGATGGGCTTGCGCACTTCCTCCAGCGCAACCACATCTTTGGAGATGCTCGGGGCTATCACGGCATCGTTCATATACTCCAGCCACCGCTCTTCGTCTTGGCGCAGCGGGGCGCTTCCCGGGTATCCGCCAAAGAACAAGAACTCGTCCAGGCTGTAGCCGAACGCATCGGCGCATTCGGGGAAGGACCAGTGGGTGCTACGGATTACCTCGAACCGCCCGGTGAGGCCCTCGCGAAGGCCTTTCTGCAACAACAGGGACGACGAGCCGCTAAGCACTACCCGAAGGTCCGTTCCGCCCCATTCGTCCTCATCCCACAGCTCCTTCACTACGGCGGACCATTGGTCTACCAGTTGTATCTCGTCCACCACCAACAAGGCCGGGGTGGAGGGGGTCGCGAGATTGCGAGCCTGGGCCCACTGGGCGCGCAGCCAGTCCCTACTGGAAGAGTCTATGCTGGCCAGGGCCACATGGACTGGAAATTTAACGGATTGGAGCGCCTGGCGAATGGCGGTGCTCTTTCCCGTTTGACGGGGACCGATGAGCATCTGGATGAAGCGTCGCGGCTCGTTCATACGTTCGGCAAGCGTCCTGACCAAGGGGCGCTGGTATGCGGGAATCGCCATAAACGACCTCCTATTGAGCAAATTTGCTCAATAGTAGCGCAAATCTTGTATTCTTTCAATTGGAATGGGATGGTAGACGGGATGCCTCACATGAGATAGTCTGCAAAAAATAACTGCTACGTTCATGTCAAATACTGCAAGCCACCTTGTACTTAGGAACAAACGTTCCTGATATGATGGTATAATTGTCGAAAATCAGCGGAGTAAGCCCCGTGCCGGCAGCGCCTTCTTTTGCGAAAGGAGGCGACTTGCCCATGGACTTGGCTGTTCACGTTGTGATGCTTGCTGCGGCAGTGGTGGGGCTGGCGACGGCGATAGTCAAGGCCGTGCACGAAATACGGGGTTCGCGCTCTGAGGAAAAGATTGACCGCGAGTAGCTAGCTCGCGGTCAGCAAAACCAAAACGGTGCTGCCCGCAGAACCAAACACGGGCATCCGCTGACTGCCATTTTACCAGCATCGCTTTACCAAGCGCAAGGGGCCGCGGTACCCTCCTCCGTTCGTAAAGGATTTTCCCATGACCCAACATCTCATCCGCATCCTCTTCGTCTGCCACGGCAACATCTGCCGATCGACTATGGCCGAGTTCGTGCTGAAGGACATGGTGGCGCGCCGCGGGATTGCCGATCGCTTTCGCATCGAATCGGCGGCAACGAGCACCGAGGAGTTGGGCAACCCGGTGCATCCCGGAACACGGCGGATGCTGGTGGCCCACGGCATCGGCGGCTTTGAGGGCAAACGGGCGCGTCAGCTGTGCCGCGCTGACTATGACGCCTTCGATCTCATCATCGGTATGGACGAAGCGAACCTACGCAATATGCGCCGCATGTTGGGAGGCGACCCGCAGGCTAAGCTGTTTAAGATGCTGGAGTTCGCGGGCTACAGTCGCGATGTGGCCGATCCTTGGTACACCGGTGATTTCGACGCCACCTACCAGGACGTGTGCGACGGCTGCGAGGGGCTGCTGAACTACCTGGCACTGCGCATCGGCGTCCCTGCGGAGTAGACTCCCGTCGCAGACCTTTCGCATTCTGTCATACTTTGTCATAAATTACCCCTTGACAACATATGACAAACTATGACAGACTGCGAGGCATAAGAAATCCGGATATTTCTTATTTTGTCGGAGAATCTATTTGGGGAAGCGCCGGGGAGTGGCGCGATGAACCTGGATAGGACAAAAAGGGGAGAAGGGGAGCAAAAGAGGGCTCCGGAACTAGCTAATCCGTGAACCTTGTGTCTTTTGTTTCTTCCCGAAAAGGAGAATAAATGGCGGATTCAAAAAGCCCGAAATCGGGCATCTCTCGTCGCGGATTTTTGAAGGCCACTGCGGCCGTGGCCGGAGCATCAGCAATTGCTGGAGGGGTGTCGCTTAAAGCTTTTGCCGAAGATGACGCATCTTCTGATGGCGGCGAAAGCATTGTATCGACCATATGCCGTGCTAACTGCTTCCAAGCATGCATGCTTAACGCGCATGTGCGTGATGGCAAAGTAGTTAAAATGAGCCGTGGGGAGTATCCTGAGGAAATCTATTCGGGGTGCTGCCTTCGCGGTCTTAGCATTCCTGAGCGCACTTACAGTGATAACCGTCTGAAGTACCCTTTGCGTCGCGTGGAGGGAACCGAGCGTGGTTCTGGTGAATGGGAGCGCATTTCTTGGGATCAGGCTATTGACGAGATTTGCTCCAAGCTTAAGGGCATCCGTGAGCAATATGGCCCGACGGCGGTCTCTTTCGGAACCGGTTCGGGCAACTACTGTCGTGTCCAGGGTGGTTCGTTAACGCGCCTCATGTACACGATTGGCGGCATGACGCCGCAGGGCATGTACGACTTTACGCTTGGTTGGGGAACCAACCGTGTGATGGGCGGCGGCGTATTTGGATACAGCAACGAGCCCAAAGATATGGTGAGTGCCAAGCACATCATCATTTGGGGGACAAACCCTGTATGGGCCCAACCCCAAACCTGGCGCATCATCTTGGCTGCCAAGGATAACGGCGCCAAGCTGTATTGCATTGACCCAATCCGTACCGTGACGTCCCAATATTGCGATGAGTTCATCCAGATTCAACCTGGCACCGATCTCTATGTCACGCTTGCAATTCTGAACGAGGTGGTGAAAGCCGATAAGGTGGATGTGGAATATATCAAGCAATGCACCACTGCTCCTTTCCTCATTCGCCAAGACACGGGGCTCTTCCTTCGCAAGTCTGACATCGAGGGGGGAGAACTGGCTGGTGTGCGTGATGCGGTTACGCTCAACACCCCCGGAAGCACCAAGCTCGACCCCGCTTACGTGATGGATGAGGTAACGGGACAGCCCATGCTGTATACCGAGTGTGCGACTCCTGCTATCGAAGGCGATTTCGAGGTGAACGGCATCAAGGTGCGCACCGTCTATTCTGCTCTCAAAGATCATATGTCGCAGTACACGGTTGCGGATGCCGCAGAGCTTTCTGGCCTCTCGGAAGAAGCCATCTACCATTTGATTGATATCTACACGTCTGGGGAGCCTGTTACAGCGTACACCCAGTATGGTATCGACCACTACCGCGGTGGCCATCTATGGGGCCAAGCCCTTGCCATTCTGCATGCGGTCACCAACAACCTTTCCCGTCACGGCACCGGCATTGGCGGCCCCGGTGCTCCCAAGGGTTCGCTTTCTCCCATCGGGGCGAATCGAGCTGCGAGTATCGGTGTTATGCCCATGGGGGCGAAAGAAGTCGATGGACGCATCTGTGCCAGCGCCTGGCTCGAAACGGTAAAGACTGGCAAGTTCATGGGTGAGGATACCCCCATCAAAGCCTTCATCGGCAATGTGGGCAATCCTGCCAGTAACTATGCCCAACAGCGCTATTGGATAGATGAGGTTGCGAAGAAGCTCGACCTGATAGTTATGCTCGACCTGGAAATGAACGATACGTGCCGCTATTCCGACTATGTTCTTCCGGTGGCCTTCTGGTTGGAATGCACGGATGTTCGCGGCAATTTCTCGAACCCCTACATGGTCTATGGCGGAAAGGCCATCGAGCCCCTGTGGGAATGCAAGACGGATAACGAAATTACTACGCTGATTGCCGAGGGTCTTGGGTATGGCGAGTATTTCCCGGCAAAAACCGATGAGGAATGGATCGACATCCTTTTTGACTCCGATGCAATGAAGGCCCAGGGGTTCACACAC
>CANSTH010000032.1 GCA_947649875.1 uncultured Parvibacter sp.
GACCGCCGCAATTCCAGCAGGTTTCGCAGTCGCCGTCGTTTTCGGCGGCGCACTTCTGGCAGGTCCAGCAAATGCGGGGGACTTCTTCCAGCGTTGTGGGCAACTCCCCTTCGCTACCTTTAGTTGCGGAGCCAGATACCCCCGTGCCGCCACCGTGCTGGCCGCGCAACACCTCGAACGCTGCGCGAATGCCCTCCGGCCCCGACAGATGAGCCACTTCCACCTTGTCGCTTTTCACCATCGCTCCCCTTCCAGGGCGAGAGGTTACCCTCCGATTCCACGAACTCAATGTACAAGCCAATGTTACCTCAATCAAAAGAACGAGGGGCACAGCCTGAGCGGTGTGCCCCTCGTCTTAAAAGGAGGGCTCAAGGGAGGAGAGAAGCCCTGCAGGAGATAGCCGAAGATGGATAGTTTCGTCCTGTTACTCGACAGCGACGTCAAGGTCAATGACGCCAGCTGCGGCAGGCGCGACAACGGTGGCCGGCGCCGGGGCCTGGGCGCCCTTGGGAGTGCCGAAGAAGAACCTCATGTAGTGGGCGAACACATAGAACACCATGAACGCGGCGAAGACGGTTTCGACAACAGCCAGCGCCTCGAACAACGGCATAAGAGGCACCGTCACGCCACCGGCGGAAAGCGCCGTCAGGACTTTGTCCAGGGCAGTGGCAGAAATTACGAAGGGGAAGGTCATGGCGGCGTAGCTGGGATAGAACTTCAGCGCCAGGAACTTGGGCAGTTGGAACAGCACCACCGCGAGAAGCACCTGGGCGAGCACTGCCAGCACACCGGCGAACACCAAGTTGGGGTTGGGGGTAACAGCCAGATAGCCGGCCAGAGACAAGCTCATGGGCGCAGCATAGATGCAGAACAAAGGACGGGCGGCCTCGGGCACCTCGTGCTTGATGTAGCGGGCGGTAACCACCGCAAGCAGCACCAGATAGCACGCAAAACCGAACCAGAAGATCACGGTGCCCAGCGCTTCCATGCCGAAGTTGGGGGAAGTGACGGAAGCCACAATAATGCCCACATAGCAAATGAAGTAGGTGGGAAACACTTCCTTCAGTTGGAAGCGACGAATATAGCGGGCAGTGAACCATCCCATCAACAGGAAGTGAGCCGCCACGGCGGCGCACCACAGCCCGAACGCCGGAGCAAGAGCCGCAGGAGCCAAATAGCCGGCCAGCTGCATGAAGGTCATCAAGAAAGTGGCCGACACGCTGGCAAGAATAGAGTTCTTGAAATCATCGCGAATCATAGAGGGAAACAGGATAACTTTTGCAAGCACCATGAGCGCCAAAGCAGCGGAGAGGGCGCCGCACAGCAGATGAGCAGCCTCTGCATAAGGAGCCAACAGGTTGCCAAGGGCCGCAAGCCCCAGGGCCACGCCAGCAGTGGGAATGGGAACCATCTTTATCTTTTCGCGCATTATCATCTTCTTTCTTCACCTAGCTGGTTTTTCCGCCGTTCTTACCACAAGCCACCGGACTCATTCGCAGCCGCCTGCAGGAACTGTGCGCCAGTGCATTATGGAGGAAGGTAACCTTCATGAAAACTTATATATACTTTTGTAGTCATAAATATGTTTTATGGTTAAATGACTTAAAACGCGATAGTGCGCGACAAGGGGACGTCATCCCATGGGCAAAACGCCGCCTAAGCCAACATAATCCCTGGTAAACGCATCAGCCACAACTCAGTAGCTTTCGCCTAGCAGAAAAGTAGAGTTTTATAGCATTGGCAACAATAAGAGAAACCGTTGCATTTCGCGCCCACATAACTGCCATTTCCGCCGCCGTACACCCCAACAGAACCACCGTTCATCCACCTCGAAGATTGGAGCCCGTATGCAAGATTTCCGCGTGCGCACCTTCCTCACCGTGTGCAAGACCCTCAACTACACCCGCGCCGCCGAAGAACTCTCCCTCACCCAGCCGGCCGTATCGCAACATATTGCCTTCATGGAGAAGGAGTACGGTGCGAAGCTGTTCACCTACCACCACAAGAAGCTACAGCTCACCCCTGCCGGTCGTGTGCTGAAGGTGGCCCTTTCCACCATGGCCCACGACGACAAGCTGCTGCACGAGCGCATCGCCGAAGTGGCCCATGGCGCGAAAACCACTCTGCGCATCGGCATGACCCTCACCGCCGGCCAGTACGTGGTGGCCGCCTCGCTAGCTTCTTACCTGGCCGAGCATCCGCAAATCCGCGCCCACGTGCGCTCGGGCGACACCAGCAAATTGTTGGCGCTCATGGCCGAAGGCGAAATAGACTGCGCCTTCGTGGAGGGATTGTTCGACAAGGCCGCCTACGCCTGGGATGCCTTCCGTACCGAGCGGCTGGTATGCATCTGCGGTGCCGGACGGCGCCCCACTGGGCGGGTACACGGGTTTGAGGACCTGTTGGGAGAGCGGCTTATCCTGCGCGAGCCAGGCAGCGGCAGCCGCGCAGTTCTGGAGGGTGCGCTGACCCAGCGCAATTTGAGCACCGCCGCTTTCGCCGACACCTGCGTGGTGGAAAGCCTCAACATCATCAAGATATTCGTGGCCCGGGGCTTAGGGATATCGTTCGTCTACGAATCCGCCGTACAGCAGGAGGTGGAGGCGGGCATTCTGGATGCCATTCCCCTGCCCAAAGAAAACCTTTCCCACGACATATCCTTCATCCGCCTGAAGAACAGCCTGTTCGAACCCGTACTGCGCGACCTCTTCGAGGGCATAAGCAACGCCGAGGGGTAAGCAGGCCCATTGCCCACCTCTGCTCCGCACATAGAACGGGAGGGGCAGAAAGCCCCTCCCGTTTGCTATCGCGTATGTCCCGCCGTCGCCTACCGTGTGTTGGAAGCGTAGGGGGCTTTGTCCTTCAGCAGCACGTCATGGGCGCCGCCCTCTACGATGGACGTGGCGCTTACCAGTGTGAGCTTCGCCTTGTCTTGGAACTCGGGGATGGTGAGGGCGCCGCAGTTGCACATGGTGCTCTTCAGCTTCAGCAGCGTGATGGCCATGTTGTCCTTCAGGCTGCCGGCGTAGGGCACGTAGGAGTCCACGCCTTCCTCGAACGACAGGCTCTTCTTGCCACCCAAGTCGTAACGACCCCAGTTGCGGGCACGGGCGGAACCTTCGCCCCAATACTCTTTCATGTAGGTGCCGTTCACCATCACCTTAGCGCTGGGGCTCTCGTCGAAGCGGGCAAAGTAACGGCCCAGCATCACGAAATCAGCCCCCATGGCCAGCGCCAGCGAGATGTGATGATCGTACACGATGCCGCCATCGGAACAGATGGGCACGTAAATGCCAGTTTCACGGAAATACTCATCGCGGGCCTTCGCCACCTCAATGGTGGCAGTGGCCTGACCGCGACCAATGCCCTTGGTCTCACGGGTGATGCAGATGGAGCCACCGCCGATGCCAATCTTCACGAAGTCGGCCCCGGCGTCCGCCAAGAAGCGGAAGCCCTCGGCGTCCACCACGTTGCCAGCGCCGATCTTCACCGTATCACCGTAGTTTTCGCGCACCCACTGGATGGTCATTTTCTGCCAGTCGGAATAGCCCTCCGAGCTGTCGATGCACAGCACGTCGGCCCCAGCGTTCACCAGCGCGGGCACGCGATCGGCGTAATCGCGGGAGTTGATGCCGGCCCCCACCATGTAGCGCTTATGGGCGTCCAACATCTCATCGGGGTTCGACTTGTGGGAATCGTAGTCTTTGCGGAACACCAGCGCCACCAGGCAATCATCGGCATCCACAATTGGCAGCGAGTTCAGCTTGTGATCCCAAATGATGTCGTTTGCCACCTTCAGCGTAGTGCCATCCTGCGCCACTACCAACTTCTCGCGCGGCGTCATGAAGTCGGCCACCCTCTCGTCCAGGCTCATGCGAGACAGACGATAGTCGCGCTCGGTCACGATGCCCAGCAGCTTGCCGCGAGCGCTGCCGTCGGCGGTAACTGGCATGGTGGAGTGGCCGAACTTCTCGTGCAGCTCCACCACATCGGCCAAGGTCATGTCGGGAGAAAGATTGGCATCGGACGTGACGAAACCGGCCTTGTAGTCCTTCACGCGAGCCACCATGGCCGCCTCGTCCTCGATGGACTGGTTGCCGTAGATGAAGGAAAGGCCGCCCTCGGTGGCCAGAGCCACGGCCATCTTGTCATCGGACACCGCCGCCATAATGGCGCTCACCATGGGCACATTCAGGGTGAGCGGGCACTCTTCCTGGCCCTTGCGGTATTTCACCAGCGGAGTTTTCAGGCTGACGGCGGCAGGAATGCAATCGGCGGGCGTATGCCCCGGGACCAGCAGATACTCGTTGAAGGTGCGGGACGGTTCGTCGAAGTAAAACGCCATAGCCAGGTTCTCCTTTTCTTTCCTTATGGGCCGGGTTGAGATGATTTCTGCGTATTATAGGGCTAAAGTGGGCATCCATACCGGAACAACACGTAACGCCGCACTCCCCTTCCGCCAAAGGAAAAGCACACGGCGCTTCGGGGTTTTCCCGTAAAATATTCGCCAACATCCACGCCCGCGACATCGCGTGCCTCAAACCCCAGGAGCCTTCCATGAACTTCCACAACGCCAGCTTCAAAGCCGCCTATGGCACCTCCGCCCAACTGCCCGCCAGCACGCAGCCAGAAGTGTCGTTCGCCGGCCGCTCGAACGTGGGCAAGTCGTCTCTGCTGAACAAGCTGATGTATCGCAAGGGTTTGGCGAAGGTGTCCTCCACGCCAGGCAAAACTGCCACGGTGAACTTTTATGATGTGGACGGCCAGGCGCTAGTGGACCTGCCCGGTTACGGGTATGCCAAGGTATCGAAGAGCGAGCTAGGACGTTGGAGCGACCTCATCGAAGGCTATTTCAACCAAGACCGCCAGTTTGCCCTGGTAGTGAGCCTGATCGACATCCGTCACGAGCCCAGCGCGCTTGACCGTCACATGGTGCAGTTTTTGCAAGATGCAGGGCTGCCCTTCGCCATTGCCCTCACCAAGGCGGACAAGATGTCGAAGCAGCAGGCCATAAAGCAGCAGGCGATGATACGCAAGGCGCTGAACACGCCGAAAGACGTGCCCTACGTGGTGACATCGGCCGAAAGCGGCACCGGCATTGACGAACTGCGCCGCCTCATAGCCGATGCCCTGGGGGCGTAGGGGACGGGCTACCTTCCGCGTCGCACCAGCACTTCGCTGAACCCGTCTACCTCCTCAAGAAACACCAGAAGCCTTTCATCGGCGGAAACCTCCAGCCGAACACCCGCCAAGTCAGGATGCACAGTGGGGTTAGGAGACAGACGGTCCACCAACACTGCCAGCTGCAAACTAGCCGGCACTCCAATGCCACACAGCACGTCACGCGCCTTGCGGGTGGTGCTGCCGGTAAAGACAACGTCGCCCACGACCACCACTGCGGCGCCATCAATGCAGAAGGGCATGTCAACCGACTGAACCTCAAGACCACCCGCACGGCCGTCATCGCCCTTCGCGTTGTTGGCATCTAACGCGCTCTGCGGTTCCTTGCAAGCAATGTCCAGGCGACCAAGCGGCGGCTGCACCCCGCAAAGAAGGGCCATGTGACGGGCAAGCCTTTTGGCAATGGCAGACCCCCTTGCATTAAGCCCCACTAACACCGAACCCGCTGCAGACTTCTCGTCCTGCACGATTTTTTGAGCCATAGCGGCAATCATGCTCTCTATGTCGCCTCCGCTAAGGCAGATGTCCTTGATTTCGGTTTTAATCTGCATAAGCGCTCCCTGTAACCACCGCATGCCGGAGACGGGGACCCGCCTCCGGCATTGCGAAACTGCCCTGCAGCACTGCTTTGATCGAACGCAACGGCCCTACGCGTGGATTCTGGTGCCCGAAAGGCCCGCCATCGTCTCAGGCGCCTTGTCCAGCGCACCGATGATGCAGGTGCGTCCCGGACGGCTGCGGACGAACTTGATAGCAGCGCGCACCTTCGGCTCCATGGAGCCCTTGCCGAATTCGCCGGCATTTGCCAACGCCTCTGCCTCATCGGCGGAAATATCCACCAATTCCTTCTGCTCCGGAGTGCCGAAGCCAGTGCACACGTATTCCACCGCCGTCAACAAGAACAGGTAGTCCGCCTTGCAGTCCTCCGCCAAAAGCTCGCCGCCCATGTCTTTGTCGATGACGGCTGCCACGCCCTTGTAAGCGCCTTTGTCCTGATAATCGCGCACTACCGGGATACCACCGCCACCACAAGCAATAACAATGAATTCGTTGTCCAGCAAATTCAGAATGGAAGGGGCCTCCACAATCTTCTTGGGCTGGGGGCTTGCCACCACCCGCCGCCACCCGCGGCCGGAGTCCTCCACGAAAACCTGGTCGGGATGCTCGGCCATTTCCGCTTTCGCTTGCTCTTCTGTGAGAAACACGCCAATGGGCTTGGTGGGGTTGGCGAAGGCCGGGTCGTCCGGATCCACTTCCATTTGGGTGACGATGGATGCCACATGCCAGCGCTTATAGGACTTGTGCATGGCCACCCCCAATGCTTGCTGCAGGTGATACCCAATGTAGCCCTGGCTCATGGCTCCGCACTCCGGCAGCGGCATGGTCGGCACCTTCGGGTCGTCTTCGGCGGCCAAGGTGAACGCCTTCTGGATCATGCCCACCTGCGGGCCGTTACCGTGAGTGATGATAATCTCGTTGCCCTGCTCTATCATCTTGAGCAGGGTGGGCGCCGCTTCGCGAACGCGAGCGACCTGCTCCTCGGGGGTGTCGCCCAGGGCGTTTCCGCCGAGGGCCACCACCACGCGGGTGTCGTTGTTGATGCGCGTCATTCTTCCAGCTGCTTCCTAGTCGTCGTAGTGAGTGCCAGCCACTTTGTCCACGGTCGGCGTGAGGGCCATCTCCACTTTGGCGGTGTAGTAGTCCACCATGGCCTGCTTCTGCTGACGAGCACGGGGGTACATGAAGGTAACCAGCAGGCCCTTCTGGGTATGGAAGCGGTTGGCCGCCTGCTCAATGAGCAGCGAATGGGGGCCGTCCCACACCGACTCGGCAATCTCGTAGCCACGGTTGCCCGGCAGCGGATGCATCACCTTCACCCATTCGGGGGCGGCGGCAATCAGCTGATCGTTCACCGCGTACTTCGGATAGAACTCCTCCAGCTTCTTGTCCTTCAGATGGTCGGAACCGTGGTACCACCAGGCATCGGTGATAATGAAGTCCACATCCTCGATGTACTCATAGGGGTTGTCGGTCTGAATGAACTTGCCTCCGGACTTCTCG
Source organism: uncultured Parvibacter sp. (assembly GCA_947649875.1). Classification (GTDB taxonomy): domain Bacteria; phylum Actinomycetota; class Coriobacteriia; order Coriobacteriales; family Eggerthellaceae; genus Parvibacter. Next base: position 7,243 of record CANSTH010000032.1, read on the forward strand.
CAATTGGCCTTCACTAGGGCAACATCCTCGGGTAGCATCTCGGCCGGCTTGGGCGCGCAGGAAATGAAGGTGTAGCCCATAATGGACGCAATGAGCGCGTTGGAACGGCACACGCCGCCGATATGCAAGTTGTCCTCGCTGTGGTCAACAGAATTGTCGCCCACCCACATCACTACGGCATCCTCCAGCTTCTTACCGGCCGGCAGGTTTTCCATAATGGTGAAAACATCGCAAAGCGCCTGGGTGGGGTGCATGCAGGCGGAGCTCATGCCGTTGTACACCGGCACCGTCGCCCACTTCGCCAGCTCCAGAATACCCTCATGAGATTCGTTACGGATCATGATGGCATCCACCATGCCGGACAGCACAAGCGCGGTGTCCTTCAAGGTCTCGCGCCCCTCGCCCACGTGCAGGGTCTTGGTTTCCAGATACAGGGCATCGCCGCCCAGCTTATCCATGGCAGACTCAAAAGAGACACGGGTGCGCGTAGAGGGCTGGTCGAACATGAGGGCGATGGTGTTGCCCTTCAGAAGAGGCAGTTGGATGCCTTTCTGATCCGCCTCCTTCAGCATGCGAATCATCTCCAGCATCTCCAGGAACTCCTCCTTGGTGAAGTCCTGCACGTCAACGAAGTCTTTTTTGGTAATCATGGTCTTCCTTTCCAAAAGTCTTTGGCTTCCGCCATTTGAACAAGTGAAACGGGCGGGCAAGGGCCGGGCCTGCTTGCCCGCCGCATGAAGGGAGGGTGTTAAATCGCTTGGCGCACCAGCGGCATAGACATGCAACGTGGGCCACCGCGCGCCCGGCACAGCTCGCCGGAGGGCACCGTAAGCACTTTCACGTCGTGCTTATCCAGCGCGTCGTTCGTGCGATGATTGCGGTCGTAGGTAACCACAACGCCCGGTGCAATGGCCAAGGTATTGGAACCGTCGGACCATTGCTCATAGTCGGCCCAGAAAGGATCACCGCCCGCACAGGGGATGAGGTCAACCGCCGGCAGGTGCAGCAGCCGCTTCAGAGCGCTTCCCAGCTTCTCCTGCACGAACTGAGCCCTCAGCTCGCCGTTCGCCCCCAGCGTCAGCTCGTAAAGCTTCAGGCCTTCCATGATGCCGGGGTAGTAGGTGAACTTGTCAATGTCTACCTGGGTAAACACCGTGTCCAGGTGCATATAGGCACGGCCCTTCGGAATTTCGAACACCACAACTTTCTTGAAGCTGTCGCCACTGGACAGAGCCGCCTTAGCGAACTCTTCGATAGCTTGCGGCAGCGTGCGGCAGCTATGGCCAATCGCGATAACCTCGGGCGAGAGGATGCAGATATCGCCACCCTCGATGGTCTCGCCATGGGGATTGTTGGTGTGCAGCAACTTCACATCTTCGGAAGCAAAATCCTTCACGTTTTCAAACACGTGCTTCCACACCACTGTCTCCAAGTTGCGGGCATTCTGCACGAACCGGTTCAGCGTAAAGTTGGAACCCACCGAGCAACCAGGGTCGCGGCACATAACAAAGTTGCATGAGGTGTGCATGGCGTACGGGTCGTCCGGGGTGTCGTCCGGCAGCGCATCGGAGAGGCTCCAGGGCTTCTCCACCGTCGCCAAGTCCTTCTTCTCAATGCCAGCCATCACCGTTCGGGCGAAATCATGGGCCGACATCGGCATGAGATAATTGGAAATCTGCTCGCGCTTGGCGTCGTCATAGATAAAGTCCTCGGTCATGTATTCGTCCAGGAACTTCTGACGATCTTCTTTGTCGCCCAGCGAACGCTCGAACAAATCCTCCAGATACACAACCTCTGCCCCGTTGTCGCGCAGGTGCTGGGTAAATACGTCATGGTCCTTGCCTGCTTGCTCGGCCCACACAACGTCATCTACCAGCTGGAATTCCCGCGAATCGGGACGAACCGCGTCGAAGTACAGCTCCGGACGCGAGACAAGAATCTTTTTAACCTTGCCCACTTCCGAATAAACATCGATGGTACTCACGCTCAAACCTCCTTCTCTTTCTTGCTTGTTTTCGCTTTTTTTTCTCCTGCCCGTCACATATCGGGCATCACACGGGGCGATTGCTTGCGGCATTGCCCCGAAAAGAAGCTCCTTTACCCAAGAGGACCTGCGGCCCCCTACGTAAGGGCCCTACAAACTAGCCGGCCTCGTTACACCATTCCCATGGCAAACATGGCCAAGCTGGCTACGGCGAACAGAGCCAGCACCACAATGGCGACGATTTCCTTGGTGTTGAACACCTTCTCCACGCCGGCTTCCTTGCGGGCCTGGTAGAGGAAGATGACGCCAATGAGGAAGGGGATGGACAGCAGCATGATGTAAACGAGCCCGGAGACGAACATGGCATAGAGCATGTACACCGTGCCAATGGCGCCGATGACGATGTTGCGCACGCTACCCGACTCTTCCGGATGCTTAACGGAGCGCACGGTGTTGTAGGCGGTAATCATGACCCACGTAACCAAGATGGCCGAACCGGAAAGCGAGAAACCGAAGTTGTAAGCGTCTTCGGTAAAGTGCATGGTTATCAGCAGCAGCTGAGCCAACATTGTGGTGATGAACAGCGAGAACATTGCCGTGCCGTTCTGGTTGGTTTTGCCCCAACGAGCCGGCAGCAAATGGTCATCGGCCAGGATTTGAGTGGATTCAGTGGGCATAATGGTGTAGGACAGCCACGCACCGGCAATGGAAATGATGATGCAAGCTTCGATAACCTGAGCAGCAATGGGGCCCACATACAGCTCGAGGATCTTGCCAATGGAAGGTTCGCCCAAAGCGACGAACTCCTCGGCGCTCATGAGGCCGTAGGGAATCATGGCGCAAATGAACAGCAGTGTCGTGCCGACGAACAGGCCGATGATGCTGGCCTTAGATGCCACGGCCTTGCTTTTGGCTCGCTTGGACATAAGAGCAGCCGATTCGATGCCCATAAACAGCCAGATGATGGACAGCATAGAATCCGTGGCTTGGCCAAACACCGAGCCAAGATCGAAGCCTTGGCCCAAATCGGCATTTCCTGCGAAGTTAGACCAAAAGTCAGTGGCGAAAATGTCGAAATTGAAGAAGAACACAGTTACGCCGATAAACACCACCAGCGGAATGATCTTCACCACAGTGACAGCGGCGTTCAAGATCATAGCGTTCTCGACGCCCTTGCTGATAAGCAAAAACATCAACCACATGAATGCAGAGGCGATGGCAATGGAGGCCCAGCTCGTGCCGGTGTCTCCTAGCACGGGGAAGAACGTCCCCAGGGCAATCATCATCATGGTGGCAAAAGCGATGTTCCCTACCCAGCCGGAAATCCAGTACCCCCAACCGCTCATAAACTCGCCCAGCGGACCGAAAAGCTTCTGGGCGTAGCAGAACATGCCATCGCCTTCCGGCTCTTTTTCCAGCAAGTTCTGCAGCGAAAGAACGAATAGCAGCATGCCGACAAAGCACACGGCCCAAGCAACAATGGCGCCGCCGGGCGATGCAACCGTGCCAAGCTGATAGGCAATGTCATATACCCCCGAACCTATCATTCCTGCGAGAATCGCCGCCACCATTGGCAGCAGTCCGAGCTTCTTTTCAGAGCTCATGGTCCCTCCCCTTTCTATTGTTGCCAATATTCGTAACTATCCTAATTAGGCTAGTTACGAATTATTAGCAAATTAATGGCAGGTGTCAAGCTATGATTCGGACTTTTCTGAATCTCCGAAATACTTGCCATCGGGGAAGTTTCTCGTCATCTACCTAGTGTTTTATGCATTTTTTCTGCCGACTTCCTTCCTTGGATTATTTACTTTCGGGAAAATATTTTGACTGTATTGCATAAGATTCGTCTTTTTACGAATGTCCTGTTAAAATTGGTGAAAAGCTCATTTGTTCACAAACCACATGTAAGAAGGAACTTATGCTCATCAACAGCCCGACCGCTTCGGGAGAGAAGCAGCGCATTCGAATAAAGTACAGCCCCATTGTGGAAATCGCCTCCAGCCTCCATTGCTTGGGACATCCGGAAAGCTGCCCGCAGTTTGAAGAAACATTCCAAAGAGTGCTTCGAGATATGCCCTCCGAGATGCACAGCGATTTCGACTACTTAAACGAAGTCACTTTAAGCTGGACCCTTGTCATCGACCTATTCTGCTACCTGGAGCAACACGAAATCGAGAGCGCAAAGGGACTTCTGGCGGCATTCCCCAAACTGAACGACATCGAATTCATCTATGGGATGCTCTCAGGGCTTGCATCCAAACGCACCATTGGCCGGCTGATCAAGCAGCCGCAGGCCATTTCTTCTTGGACGGACGGCGCAATAGAGAACTTCATAGGCATGGATCTTGCCCGCCGCATTGTCGCCGAAGCTTCCCAAATCCATGAGCGCATGGCGCGGTTCCTGAAATGGTACTGGGATAACGTCTTCGAGGAAATCTGGCAAAGCATCGGCGCAGCCGAAATTGGGTGCATGGGCGTTGAGAAAAAAGTGCTGTCAGCCATGAGCGAAAGCACCTACTTGGAAACTTGCCACCCGGGGCTTAAAGTCGCACACGGCAGTCTTACGGTTGTGGATGTGCCTGAGTGCTCTTGGCAACTGGGAGATGTGAAGTCCATCGATGTCTTTCTCAGTGCCTTCAGTGGGTCGAGCCTCATCGTCAACCAATTCGATGGCGTTTTAACCCTCTTCAAGAGGATTGCCGTGGTTGACCTAGAGTCCGACGATATTGGCCTTGAAGAGCTAGCGGAGTTCCTGAGGTCCATTTCCAGCTCCACGAAATTCCAGATACTCAAGGAGCTGTATAACTCGCCGAAAACCACGAAGGAACTCGCAGAGGCGTTGGACATGGCCCCCAGCTCCATCTCGGAGCACCTGAAAACCCTCCGGGCCGCAGAGCTGCTTTACCCTCAACGAGTAAAGAACTCTGTTTACAACCGATTCCTCTACGAAAACTACCAGGCCTTTGCCTCGCGACTTCTTACTTATTTCGATCAATAGGAAGAGCCATCCTGCAAGGTCAGGCCCATGTTAACAATCGTTGCTTTCCTTGTTGGCAGGCTGTGGTAGCTTAAAGGTTGTCCCCCGTCCGCGCCGTTGCAAGGAGCCGCCCATGCTGAAAGACAACCTGAAGGCGTTTCGCGAAGCTCGCGGGCTTTCGCAAGAACAGCTGGCACAGAAGCTCCACGTGGTGCGGCAGACGGTATCCAAGTGGGAGCGGGGGTCGTCGGTGCCCGATGCCGACATGGTAGTGACGCTGGCGGCGGTGTTCGACACAGATGTCAGCACACTTCTGGGCGAGACGCCCAACACGGAGCGCCCCGTTGAAGCGCTGGCCATCCAATCCACCCTAGACGCCCAAAACGCCGCGCAGCTTGCGCGCACCTGGCGGTGGGCAAAGGCGGGGTTCGCGGCGCTGGGCGCCCTGTGCATTTGTCTCATCTTGACCACCGGCCTGTTCGCGCGAGACTTCTTCCGCCTATACGATGGCGCGCAGAATGGCTACAAGCTGCAAGGCACCTACGAGCTGACGGAAAACTTGGGTCACGGAAAGTACGCCATAGGGCCTCGCCTCTCCTTCGCCGAGCGAAGCGACGATGGCTTCGATGGCTTTTGGCAATTAAGCGGCTTTTGGAACGGCGACCCCATGACGGGCACAGAACGCGGCGACGGCGCCGTGCAGTTTGACTACTATCGCGACGATGACGTCGTAAACGGCGGCTACGTTAAAACTGAAGACCCGAATATCGTGATTCTACAGGATCAAGACCATAACGAAGTAGGCTGGGCCCATGTGGCCTACACGCTGGGAAACCACAGCGAACGGGGGCTAGTGTTCGCAGAATACCAAGGGATAAACATGCGCATTCCGAAGAAGAGCGAAGAAGTGTTTCGCTACGCCCAATCCATCGAATCTCCTTGGCAGTTAACCGTAATGGCCCCCATTGCCGTGGAGAAAAGCATTACAGCTGACACGTGGTTTCTCTCCGACGAGGAATGGACCGCCCGGGAAACGGCCGACATTCCGCCGTCGCCTTCCGATGTTGATGGTGAATGGGAGTAGCGTTCTGGCCCCAAACGCACTCTCGCCCGGTAGTCCACTTTCGCGGGTGTCACCGGGCGAGCGCTAAGGAGAAAGGCCAGCAGACGCGCAAGCTTTTCTGGGCTGGCAATGGCCCCAAAACAGCCCTCGCCTGCGGCTGGGCCAAGTTTTAGGCTTAGCCCTTTGCCTTGCTGGCACATTGGCGGGTCGGAGGTTTGCAAGTATGCCAGGCGAAGAGGCACCGGGGGCAGAGTCCCCTCTCAAACTCGGACCCAGTGCCAACTCCGGCTATGCCATCGCGCAAGCGCGTTGCAAACGATGCCGGTTCCCCGGCTTGGAAGACGCCGCCCCCAGGCGGCGTTCCGCGAAAAGGCCAATCCATTTGACCCCTTGGCCTGATCGCTGCAGCTCCGGCGCACCATCGCCCAGATCCATCCCAGCTTTCTGCCTTTGGCCCCATCGGGCCCGATGCCGTTCACCGGTCTGGTGCGTTTCCTGTTCGAAAGCGCTCCGTTTACTGCGTGTTGCTTTTATACAGGGCTACCACTAGGTTCGCAAGGCTTTGGAGCGCACTCCATAAGCTGCGCACCAATCCTCCACTTGCCCTTCATTACTTGCCGTTGACGGATTGATTAGCATATTTGCTGCTATGATTGCCCCCATGAAAACCATTGGCTTCATATCCGACACCCACGGCACGCTGGACCCGGCCGCGTACGCGGCGCTGGCCGATTGCGACACCATCATCCACGCCGGAGACATCGGCCGCCCATCAGTGCTCACCGAACTGCGCTGCCTGGCTCCCACTATTGCCGTGCTGGGCAACAACGACTACCCCGAATACGGCAGCAACGTGGACTACTTCGCTACGCCTGAAATCGACGGTGTGCGCTTCTTGATAGGACACGAGCCTGTCCACGTTACCCCGCGCGCCTTTCCGCAGAGGCTCAAACCCGGCGACCCCATCCCCGATGTTATTGTGCATGGCCACGTACACTACCCGCGGCTGGAATGGGGGCCGGCGGTGCGCCCCGCCAAGCTGCTGCTATGCCCTGGATCGGTATTTCGTCCCCGCAACGGCAGCGTGCGCTGCATCGGAAAAATGCAGGTTGAGGGCGGCCGCATCTTGCATGCCTGGATCGAGGACCTACACGGCAACCGGCATATGACCTTCCCCGCCGAAGGCTAAGACCACCCGGCCCGCTGTGCCCACAGCCGGTTTGCCGCCAGCCCCATCACCACCGCAGCCAGCACAGTCGGTCAGCCGCAATGCCCGCAACCAGCCTGGCCGCCAGCCCCGTTAGTTGTAATGCTCCACCAAATCAATGAGCCCTTGCTGGGAATGAACCCCCAGCTTCGCATAGATATTCTTGGTATGAAACCGAGCCGTGTTAAGAGAAATCACCAGCTTCTCGCGAATTACCCCAACGGTACGCCCCTGCGCCAGAAGCTCGAACACCTCGGTCTCGCGAGGAGTGAGGCCGTAGTCAGCCGCCACGCCCAAACAGCGCTCGTGGGCGCTGGGCTCGGCAGGGCCCACGAGCGCCTCCGCCACCGGCACCGGCGGCTGCAAAGCGCCGATGGCCTCAGAAAAGTTGACATTTTTCAGCACCACGAAGCAGAACGCCACAAACACCATGGCGCTGGCGAAGCTGGCCCAAATGAGCGCCTCCTGCGTCCACCCCAGAAGGCCCATGGCGCTGTTGCCCATCACCGCGCCAATGCCCACGCCGAACCAGTACAGCCCCAGCATGAAGGCCGCCGTGGGAAGAGCCGCCACCCGGTTGCGCGCCGCAATGCTGCCCACCAGCAGCACCAACAGCAGATTGAAGCACGAGGCCCCGGCATCGATGAGCGTATTGGAAGCGGAGGCAACGCCGGCGGAAATCACCTGATCGGAAGGCTGCAGGAACATGCCGGCAATGATAAACAGCGCGCACAGACTGAACAGGCCATCGGCATTGGGCATACGGCCGCGCACCAGATACACCAGCAGAATAACGGCCAGAGGCACAAAGGCCACCGGCAGCGCCGGGGCATCGTTGAAGGGGCCGGGCAGCGCAATGCAAAGCCCTTGGGCCACGCTGAACACGAACACCGCCACATACAGCAAATGGCCGAACGAGAGGAACGACCGAGGGTTGGTTACCGCCATTTCCGCCTGGGGCTCGCTCATCTGGGCCCGGCGCAACGGCTCGGCCACCAAGGGTCGTATGCAGAAAAAGAGCGCCAGGAATAGAGCCGCCTCAAGCGCCACGGCGTAAAGCGGCTGGAGCAAAACGATGAACGGCTGCAGCAAATAGGCGGCCAAGCAGGCCCCCATGGCCAGCAAGGGCCGCCGTTGCCCATCGATTTCCGCAAACCCCATGTAGGCCAACACGAACAACCAGGCCTCTGCCAGCGAATCCAGCAACGAGCCCGCCAGCAGCAACAGCGGGCTTCCCAGATGAAACCCCAGGGCATCGCAGAGGAGATAGCCCACCACAGACGCCAGCGCCGCGGCGTTGTAAGCCCGCGGGTGCATCCACTGCGGCGCCCATTTCATGATGGCCACCAGCGCCGCCAGCACTACCACGCTGAAGCCCGTGGCCCATTCCCGTATCCAGGGGTCCACCTGCGCCACCGTAGGATAAATCACGCCATTGGTAACAAGGAAGCTGAACAGGGCGCACCAAAGGGCGAACCCCGCTCGCACCATAGTTGCCGCGGTTGCAGGCACCGCATCTCCCGGCAAAGCACAGTCCAACTGCCCCGTCGCCTTCTCCGCCTGCGCCGGTTTGCCGTCGTTGGTTGGGCCGCCGCCCGCTTTTCGCTCGTCCGCCACTACGGCCTCCTTCCAAAGCAGCCACCAGCATACAACCTCCCGGCCCACCCGCGCCCCACATCCTCAATGTAGGGCGCCCCATCCAGGCGCTTTTTCCCGGAAACCGAAAAACCGCCCTCAGCATGTGGGGCCTTATTTCTCCGCCGCCTTTACCTTATGGCCACAGCAAACCCACAAGTGACGGGCCGGAGGCGCTGGGAAGCCCCGGCCCAAAAAGGAGGGAACCATGAGCGAAACCAATCTGAGCCGTCGCGGTTTTCTGCAGGGCAGCCTGATGGCCGGCGCCGGCATGCTGGCGGCCGGAGCGCTTTCCGGCTGTGCGCCCAAGGCCCAGGCCGTGCCGCACCCGGAAGCAAGCGCCGAGCAAGCCCACAGCTATTGGCTGGGCGAAGAGCCAGTGGTGAACGAGGAAGACATCGTGGAAACCCGTAACACCGACTTCCTGATCATCGGCGCTGGCAACGCCGGCATGGTGGCCGCCGCCACCGCCAGCGATCTGGGGCTGGACTTCATTCTGGCCGAAAAAGAGGGCTGCGTGGGCGACACCCGCGAGTACCTGGGCGCCATCAACACCAAATACTCCCTGGAGGTGGCCGACCCGGTTGACGAGATGAAGCTGCTGAACGAGCTGACCCGCTACGCTTCGGGCCGCGTGGACCAGCGGGTTATCAAAACCTGGCTGAACGAGGGCAAAGAGCTGGTGGAATGGCTGACCCCCATCATGGAGGCCCAGGGCAAGGAGCTGGTGGTGACCCCCATGGAGGCGGATCATCCCGCCGGTGGCACCTATTACTTTGCCCCCACCATCGAGCATGCTTACTATCCCACTTACGAGTACCCCATGCGCAACGACATCCTGGAATGGCACATCCAGGAGGCAGGGCATGAGGTTTCCTACCACTACGACCTGGTGAAGCTCGACCACGACGGCACCAAAGTGACCGGCGCCGTGTTCAACACCCCCGAGGGCCTGGTGCGGGTGAACGCCGCCAAGGGCACCCTGCTGGCCACCGGCGGTTACGCCGCAAACCCTGAAATGGTGCAGGCCATCCAGCCCTTCGTGCCCGCTTGCTGCACCGCCGCCAGCTATTCGCTTCGCTGCGATGGCTACGGCCTGCGGGCGGGGCTGTGGGCCGGCGGCGTGAAGGACGTGAACGGCGCGCCGGTGATCTTCGACCGCGGCGCCGTGCTGCCGGGCGTTGACTGCGGCTACGTGACCGACGCCGACGGCACCCAGCACTTCCCCGCCACCCACTATCAAGTGAACATCGGCAGTCAGCCCTTCCTGAAAGTGAACCGCAAGGGCGAGCGCTTCGTGAATGAAAGCCTGCCCTACGACACCCTGTGCAACGCCGCCAGCATCCAGCCGGGCGGCGTATGGTGCCAGATCTTCGATGGCAACGCCGTGGAGGACATCCTGCGCTTCGGCACCACCGGCTGCGCCTCCTACACCACCGCCTTCATGCAGATGGGCATGCCGCTGGACGACTTCATCGGCATGGACGGCGGCTGGGGCATGATGCAGAAGGCCGACAGCTTAGACGAGCTGGCCGCCCTGCTGGGCTTTGAGGGTGAAGACAAGCAGCAGCTGATGGATACCATCGCCCACTACAACCAGCTGGTGGAGCAAGGTGAAGACACCGACTTCGGCAAAGAGCCCCATCGCCTGTCGAAAATCATCGAGCCGCCCTTCTACGGCTGCTGGTTCGGCGGCGCCCTGCTCACCACCATCGACGGCCTGCGCATCAACCAGGACATGCAGATGGTGACCGCCGACAACCAGGTAATCGAAGGGCTGTACGCCGCGGGCGACGTTTCCGGCTGCTTCTTCTCGGACAACTATCCCGAGTACATCGTGGCCTGCGCCTGCGGCCGCACCTGTACCGAAGGACGCCACGTTGCCCGCCTTTTGGCCGGCGATCTGCACTAACCCGAAGCTGTGAAAGGAACGAGCAACCATGAGCGATAAAAACATCCAGGAACCCACCACTGCGGCCGAAAACGACCCTGTAATCAATGGCGGAACGGGAGCCTCCCCGGCACCGAAAAAGAAGGGGCACCGTGCCCTTATCACCAGTGCTGTCGTGGCCGTCATCCTAGTGGTAGCCGGTGCGGGGCTGTGGGTTTGGCACGAGCAGCCCAGCTTCTGCGGTGCCATTTGCCACACCCCCATGGACAACTACCTGGCCACCTACGAGGCCCCGCTGGGGCAGGCCACTACCGACAAATGGGGTAACGCCGTGGCCGATTCCAGCACCATGCTGGCTGCCGTACACGCTGCCGAGGGCAACACGTGCATGGATTGCCATGTGCCCACCTTAAGCGAGCAGGTGGGCGAGGGCGTTGCCTGGATTAGTGGCAACTACGGATTTCCCCTGGTCGAGCGCACGGCCAGCGACCTTACGGAGGCTTCTGGGCGCGCCGGCGACGAGCTGTGCCTAAACGAAAGCTGCCACAACCTTACTCGCGAAGACCTTGTGGAAAAGACCGCTGATATGGGCATCTACAACCCCCACGATGCCCATCACATGGAGCTCGAATGCACCACCTGCCATAAGGCCCATCGCGCCTCGGTGATGTATTGCACTCAGTGCCACGCCCAAGCAGAAGTGCCCGAAGGTTGGATTTCCATGGGTGAGTCCAACGAGCTAACCGGCGTAAAGGCTGCCGAATAATAGCCGCTGCCTAACCCGCCTCGGCGCTCCCCCATCGAGCGCCCCCACTATCCCTCCAACAGAAAGACCGCCTTCGGGCGGTCTTTCGTTGCGTTCGGGGAAAGTTCGCGCTTCGGGGGCGGGCGCAGTTGGAGCGGCCGCCACATTCGCAAAGCAATTTACATATTCAGCAAGAATGCTTTGTAGCCGCGATAGGCCTCGTAGATATCGATTTTGCTGGTTGCCTCCCACGGGGCGTGCATCGAGAGCACCGCCACGCCGCTGTCGATAACGTCCATGCCGTACTCGGCGGGAATGTAGGCGATGGTTCCGCCACCGCCGGCGTCCACCTTGCCCAGCTCGGCAGTTTGGAAGAACACGCCCGCATCGTCCATCACTCGGCGCACCCGCGCCACGTACTCGGCGCTGGCATCGTTGGAGCCACTCTTGCCGCGAGCCCCCGTGTACTTGTTGAACACCAGGCCACGTCCCAGATAGGCG
>CANSTH010000033.1 GCA_947649875.1 uncultured Parvibacter sp.
GCTCTGTAAAGGGAAAGTGAAATTTCCCGGTAGGGGCTATTTGTCTTCTAAGTCCAATGCCTCAATCACTCCGCGCAGGGTGGCGGCGGAGGCCTTCAGCTCTTGCTGCTCCTGGTAGTTCAGCGACGGCGGCATGCGCACTTCGATGCCTTCCTTTCCCACGATGCAGGGGGTGGAGAGGGCGATGTCGGAAATGCCGTATTCTCCCTGCATGTAGTTGGATACCGACAGTACCGACTTCTCATCGCGCACGATGGCGCCGCAGATGCGAGTGACCGCCATGGCTATGCCGTAGTAGGTGGCCCTTTTCTTCGCAATTATCTCGTAAGCCGCGTTGCGCACGATGTCGCTCATGTTCCGGCGAAACTCGTCGTAGCTGCCCCGCTCTCGCATGTGGTAGAAATCCTCCAGTGGAATGCCGGCCACATGCGCGCTCGACCAGGCGATAAGCTCGCTGTCGCCGTGCTCGCCCAGAATGCGGGCATGCACGTTGCGGGGGTCCACCGCCAGCTTCTCGCCGATGATGTGCTTCAGCCGCCCGGTGTCCAACACGGTGCCGCTGCCGATCACCCGTGACTCCGGCAGCCCCGAGAGCTTCACTGTCACATAGGTGAGGATGTCCACCGGGTTCGACACCACCAGCAAGATGCCGCCGCAGTTGCGGGTGCGGATCTCGCGCAGGATGCCCTTGAACACATCCACGTTCTTGTTCACCAGGTCGATGCGGGTCTCGCCCGGCTTTTGGCCTATCCCTGCGGTGATGATGATTACCCCGGCATCCGCTATGTCGTCGTAAGTGCCGGCATAGATGTCCATGGGGCTCGCGAAGGCGGTTCCATGGGAGATGTCAAGTGCCTCGCCTTCGGCGCGCGCCTGATCCACATCCAGCAGCACCATTTCCGAGAAAAGTCCCGACTCCATGAGGGCGAACGCCGTCGCCGATCCCACAAACCCGCAGCCGATGACCGCTACCTTCCTGTCGTTCACTTCAGCCATGGGGGCTCCTTCCTCCGAAAAGTCGCGTGTACGGGGCGATTGTAGAATGGGCGAACAACGCGCCCGTTATTTGTCACCCATCGGTTTCGTGTCAATTGGCGCCCTTCCGGAGGTGGGCCGATTCGACAGGCCTGCGCTCGACGCTGCGCTCTGTCGGAGCCAACTCGCCCTTTCGGGCGAGTGGGTCTCCTCGTCGCTCCGCTTGGCCGGACCTCGCTCCGACCTGCCGAATCGGCTCATCCACAATGACTCGCGGTCCGTCAAAACGCGAGTTTCCGTAATAACTGGATGGGAAGTGGGCGCATCTTCAGCTGCGTGAACGCTTCTCGGTGAATTCGGTGTGCGCACCGGATGGTGGGGGATGGGAGGGCTGTATTTCTTTATAATGCATGGGTTAAACGTTAAGGAGCGAGATTGGTTTTGGGGCCGAGGAGGACCCGATTGATCATGCTAAAGAATACCAAGCAAAGCAATTACGTGACCATCGAGCAAGGGGAGAGCGCTGCTGAAGACGGTTGCGCCATGCGCGTGACTCGCCTCTCCGAGGAGGAAAGCGCGTCCGGCGCAGAATTGCTTGACACGCCGGCGGAGGGCAAAGGCGAGAAGGTCTCGCAGAGGCCTGCCAACGCCTCGCTGGCTTTCGCCATGGCCGATGCCCAGGAAGTGGATGGAGAAGAGGTGCTGCACATCGGCATCGATGTGGGCTCTACCACGGTGAAGCTGGCGGTGCTGGACGGCAATCGCGAGATACTTTGGGCAGTGTACCGGCGCCATCATGCCGATGTGCGCGCCACCATCGTGGAGGTGCTGAACGAGGCGGCCGAGCAGTTTCCCGAGCGCCCCATGACCATCGCCATTACCGGCTCGGGCGGCCTTTTACTGTCGCAATGGCTCTCCATCGAGTTCGTGCAGGAAGTGATCGCCAGCAAGACGGCGGTGGAGACCTTCATCCCCGCAACGGATGTGGCCATCGAGCTGGGGGGCGAGGATGCCAAGATCATCTACTTCGACAACGGCATCGAGCAGCGCATGAACGGCACCTGTGCCGGCGGTACGGGCGCGTTCATCGACCAGATGGCGGCGCTGCTGGACACCGATGCCGGCGGCCTGAACGAGCTGGCGAAGAGCCATACCACCATCTATCCCATCGCCAGCCGCTGCGGCGTGTTTGCCAAAACCGATGTGCAGCCGCTGCTGAACGAGGGGGCCCGCAAGGAGGACATAGCCGCTTCCATTTTCCAGTCGGTGGTAACCCAGACCATCTCGGGTCTGGCCTGCGGGCGTCCCATCAGGGGAAATGTTGCCTTTTTGGGTGGACCTCTGCAGTATCTGCCACAGCTGAGGGAGCGCTTTTACGAAACCCTGGGGCTTTCCGGCGACGCCATCATCGTGCCCGATAATGCCCATTTGTTCGTGGCCTGCGGCTGCGCTTTGGCCGGAGCCGCTTCCGGTGCCAAGGTGGAACGACTTTCCGACGTGCTGAAGCGTTTGGAAGGGCTGGGGGACATGCAGGGCTCGGAAGTCGTGCGCCTGGCACCGCTGTTTGCCAGCGAGGAGGATTACGCCGAGTTCAAGGGTCGCCATGATAGCGAGCAGGTGCAGCGCGGCAGCCTCGCTGACTACCGCGGCGTGGCGTTCCTCGGCATAGATGCCGGCTCCACCACCTTCAAGGCGGCGCTGGTGTCTGAGGACGGGCGCCTTCTGTGGTCCACCTACGCTTCCAACAAAGGTGATGTGCTGGGATGCGCCAAGACGGCGCTGGCCCAGCTCTACCGCGACCTTCCGGTAGACGAGGCGGGAAACCCCCTGGTCACCATCGGGCACGCCACCGTCACCGGCTACGGCGAGGGGCTGCTGCTGGAGGCGCTGCGGGTGGATTCCGGCGAAATCGAGACGGTGGCGCATTTGCGCGGCGCCCAGGAGATGCTCCCCGGCGTGGAGTTCATCCTCGACATCGGCGGCCAGGACATGAAGTGCCTGCGGGTGAAGGACGGCGTGATCGACTCCATCATGCTCAACGAGGCCTGCTCCTCTGGGTGCGGCAGCTTCATCGAGTCCTTCGCCAGCGGCCTGAACCTCGATGTGGCGGAGTTCGCCAAAACCGCCATCGCCGCCGAGAACCCGGTGGACCTGGGCAGCCGCTGCACGGTGTTCATGAACTCCCGCGTGAAGCAGGCACAGAAAGAAGGGGCCACCGTAGGCGACATCGCCGCGGGACTGGCCATCTCCGTCATCAAGAACGCCCTGTTCAAGGTAATCAAGATCCGCGACCCGCGGGATGTGGGCACCAAGGTGATCGTGCAGGGGGGCACCTTCTTGAACGATGCGGTGCTGCGCGCCTTCGAGCAATTGTCCGAGGTGAACGCGGTGCGCCCCGACATCGCCGGCAACATGGGGGCATTCGGCGCGGCGCTTCTGGCCCGTGACCGCTACCAGGATGCCGTGCGCCGCGCTGCCCAAGAGGCGGCCGCTACTGACGGGCAGCCGCAGGCGCCCCGCAGCAGCCTGCTTTCGCTTGGGGCCATCGAGGCGCTGGCCCCCACCCACCGCACGGTGCGCTGCAAGGGATGCTCGAACTCCTGTCTGCTCACGGTCAACGATTTCGGCCGCGATGAGGCAACCGGCAAGCACCGCCGCTTCATCACCGGCAACCGCTGCGAGAAGGGGGAGAGCCTGGGCGCCGCCAAGGAGGGCTCCGGCGTGCCCAACCTGTTCGAGTACAAGAGTCGGCGCCTGTTCGACCATTACTCGCCGCTGACGGAAGAGGAGGCCCTTCGCGGCACGGTGGGCATGCCCCGCGCCCTGAACATGTACGAGAACTTCCCCTTCTGGTTCACCGTGTTCACGAAACTGGGCTATCGGGTGGTGCTGTCTGACCCCTCCACCAAGAAAACCTACGAGGCAGGCATCGAGAGCATGCCGTCGGAAAGCGTGTGCTATCCGGCCAAGCTCTCCCACGGACACATCATGAACCTGCTGGAGAAGAAGCCCGACTTCATCTGGATGCCCTGCAGCAAGTGGGAGCGGCAGGAGGACGCCACCGCCGGCAACCACTTCAACTGTCCCATCGTGGCCAGCTACCCGGAGGCACTGCGGCTGAACATCGACGAGCTGCGTGGCGGGGACGTGGCGCTTCTCACCCCATGGCTGCCCTACGACAACAAAGAGCATCTGAAGAAGCGCCTGTTCGTGGAGCTGGGCAAGACCTACAAGGACGTGGTGGGCGCCAAGGGGGCGCCGCTCACCCAGGCGGAAGTGGACGCCGCCGTGGAGGCGGGCTGGGCCGAGGACGAGGCCTTCAAGCGGGATATGCGCACCAAGGGCGTGGAGACGCTGGCCTGGATGGAGGAAACGGGCACTCGCGGCATCGTGCTGGCGGGGCGCCCTTACCATAACGACCCCGAGATCAACCACGCCATCCCCGAGCTGCTCACCAGCTTCGGGCTGGCAGTGCTCACCGAAGACTCGGTGGCCCACCTGGGGCAGCTGGAACGGCCCATCCGCGTGGTGGACCAGTGGATGTACCATACCCGCCTCTATGCTGCCGCCAAGGTGTGCACCCAGCGAAGCGACCTGGATCTCATCCAGCTGAACTCTTTCGGCTGTGGCCTGGACGCCCTCACCACCGATCAGGTGCAGGAGGTGCTGGAGGCGGCCGGCAAGGTGTACACAGTGCTGAAGATCGACGAGGTGTCCAACCTGGGCGCCGCCCGCATCCGGGTGCGCAGCCTGCTGGCGGCGCTCAAAGACCAGGCCGATCGCGAGGCGGAAGCGGCTGCCGACGCTCTGGCGGAAGGGCGCGCCTGCCCAGCTGCCTCCATCAATTTGGACGACATCGACAAGCTGGTGCCCGTCTCTTTCACCGAGAAGGCCGATGGCGTGACCGCTGCGGCTGAGGTGGAGCAGCGGGAGGGCGCCTCCACTGAGTTCGCCCGCCCCCAGTTCACCGAGGAGATGAAGCAGGCGGGCTACACGGTGCTGGCGCCGCAGATGGCCCCCTACCACTTCGAGCTGCTGGTGCCCATCTTCCATCGCAACGGCTACAACGTGGAGCTTCTGCCCTCGGTGGACCATGGGGCGGTAGACGCGGGCCTGAAGTTCGTGAACAACGACATCTGCTATCCATCGGTTCTAGTTACTGGTCAAATCATGGAAGCGGTGCTGTCGGGCAAGTACGACACTGACAAGCTGGCGGTGCTCATCACCCAAACCGGCGGCGGTTGCCGCGCCACCAACTATATCGCCCTTATCCGCAAGGCGCTCAAGTCGGTGGGGCTGGCCCATGTGCCGGTGATCGCCCTGTCGTTCAAGGACTTGGGTGAGGTGAACCCCGGCTTCAAGATCACGCCGGGCATGCTGTACCAGGCGCTCATGGCCCTGTGCTACGGCGACCTGTTGATGATGTGCCTCTACCGCACCCGCCCTTACGAAACCGAGCCCGGCAGCGCCACGCGCCTGTTCGACCATTGGATGGCCGAATGCAAGCAGCAGCTGTCCCAGGGCCTCAGCTACGGTACCTTCAAGAAGACCGCCCGCCAGATAGTGGACGACTTCGACACCCTGCCGCTCACCGGCGACGGCACCAAGCCGCGTGTGGGCGTGGTGGGGGAGATCCTGGTGAAGTTCCATCCCACCGCCAACAACCAGGTGGTGGACGTCATCGAGCGCGAAGGCTGCGAGGCGGTAGTACCGGGGCTGGTGGAATTCTTCCTCTTCGGCATTGCCGGCGCCATCTTCCAGAAGGACCCGCTGGGCCGCTCTACCAAGGGCGCTGTGGGCAGCCGCATCGCGCTAGAGGCGCTCAAGAAATTCCGCGGACCGGTGAACGCGGCGCTGGAGAAATCGCAGAGGTTCGAGCCGGTGACCGACATCTACGAACTGGCCGACTACGCCCAGCAGATTCTGTCGCTGTGCAACTCTATGGGGGAGGGGTGGCTGCTCACCGCCGAGATGGTGGAGCTCATTCGCAACGGTTGTCCCAACATCGTGTGCGCCCAGCCCTTTGCCTGCCTGCCCAACCACGTGGTAGGCAAATCAGTTATCAAGGAGTTGCGCCGCCAGTACCCGGTGAGCAACATCGTGGCGGTGGACTACGACCCCGGCGCCTCCGAGGTAAACCAGCTGAACCGCATCAAGCTGATGATCGCTGTTGCCAAGGCTAACCTGGCCGAAAAAGAGGCCCAGGCCAAGGCCGCCCGCGATGCCTTCGTGGGCGATGTGGACAAACGAGCCCGCGCCCAAGAGGTGGGCCAGCTGGAAGTGGATATCCAGGAGTAACCGAAAGGGCGCCCCACGGGGCGCCCTTTCTTGTCGGGGGAAGACAGGAGAGGCTTACGGAGCCACCCATCCCTCCGGGAGTGGGGAGGTATGGCATTCGCTGCAGCTCATCACTGATTCGCGGTGCACCCGGTGGCAGTCTCCGCATTGCTGCTCTTTAGTGGTATGAGCGGCATGGGGGTTGAAATCCTTTCCACCCCAGTCATGGGTTGCCGCCGTGATTTCTTCGCGGGTATGGCAGGCCTCGTTCAGACAAAACTCGTTTGTGGCCAAGTTCCTCATCTCAGGAGGGGTGTAGAAGTTGCCGGTTATCCAGGCTGCACCTTCTGCGACTTGCTCTGAAATGGTGGGCTCGTGGCAGTCGAGACATCCTTTCCCGTTTGCTCCATGGGCGGCGGAAAGCATGGTGGAGTCAGGAGCGTAGTAGCCTTCCACATAAGGGTCCATCGGATCGTGGCAGATAGCGTTGCAAAAGCTGGGCTGCTCGTGCCATATGCTGAACCCCACACCCGCCACCACTACGATTGCCGCAATCACACCTACGACGATGGCCGCCTTGGTTTTCTTGCGCTTCGGCTGCGGAGTTTCTGCGATGGCGTCCGATTTGTTCGCCGGTTCTTTGTCGGCCATAGCGATGCCCCTTCCTTAAGCCTGCTGGGTCATGAATTCGGGCATGGTGAATGCGGGAAGCTCTCCCATCATGGCTTCTGCGGCGATAAAGGACGTGGTTGCGGCGAAAGCCACACCCCCTTGCGGCTGCTTGCAGATGGCGTAGCTCGAATCGGGCCCGCAAAGACCACCGATCGTGCTTCCGGAGGCATACAGTCCAGAAATCGGGGCGCCGCTCTCGCTAATCACCTGCATCTCATCGTTGGTCAACAGACCGGTTTGAGTGGAGAACATTACCGATCCCACTGCCACGCCGTAATAGGGGGGATCTTGGATTGGATGGAGCCATGCTCCTGGTATCCCGTCTAAGCTTTCGGGAGAAGCGGCCACCTGTTCATTCCACTGGGCAACGTTGTCAACCACGATTGAACGCTCTAGACCCAGAAGGTCTGCCAGTTCCTCCAATGTGTCGGCTTGTTTGATGCGTCCTTCCGCAATGCCTCGCTTGGCGCCTAATTTCCAGTCGTGCTCCATCATGGCTTCCGGTATGCGATCGATATCGGGCATGGTGGGCACAATGAGGTGACGGCAGCACTGCTGATCGAAAGTCGGTGCGTACTCCTCGTAGTGGCTATCGAAAACGCGGAAAGCCTGGGCGCCAGGACACGATTGCAGCGTGTGTCCCTGCAGGGCGTAGTTGGCCACATCGGGGTAGTAGGTAACCCGCTGGCCGCTCACGTCAAAGGTGAGCCATCCCTGACGAGCCAGCTGTATATCTCCGTTATAGAGATAGTAATCCCAGGGCAGATCGTTCAGGCCCCCGTCGAAGGCCTGGTAAGAGTCGAATCCTCCCAACTGCGCACCTGCTCCCAGTCCCATACGGATGCCTTCGCCGGAATCCTGGGTACCGGCCGATGAGCACTTTACCCGATAATAAGCAGAGGGTACATATCTCTGGAGCATGTCTCGATTGGCGCACATGCCACCGCTGGCCAGAAGGACGCCCTTGGATGCCCTGTAATGGCGTACCTGCCCATCGGCGTCATCTGCCTGGACGCCGATAATGGCATCGCCGTCGTTCACCAGGGCCGTCACCTTGGTGTTCAGCATCAACTCGCCGCCCAGCTCCGCCAGCTTGTCTTGGAGAAACGTGAATGCGTAAATGTTGGTGCGGGCGGCCAGCCCATCCAGTTCTTTGCCCTTTGGGGACACGCCGGTCATACCGCCCTGAGGGCCTCCGGTGGTGGTTGGTTCAAGCTCAAGACCCAGGTCGGATATCCAGTCCATGGTTCGAGCTGCAGTGGTGCCCACTCTGACGATGGATTGAGTGCGGGCCGCTCCGGCGGTCTGCTTCGCCAGCGAGCCCTGCACCATGAGCGCGGTTATATCTGGCAACCCGGCATCTAACTGCGCCTTAGTCCCAGAAACGGCAAAGATGGAGCTTTCTTTGCTGGCGCCGCCCACTGAGGCGGATTTCTCGATGCAGAGTACCTTAGCGCCAAGTTCGCAAGCGTGCACTGCGGCGAAAAGACCACCGCCACTGCCTACCACGATAATATCGTAGTCGCCGTCCCAGCTAGAAGGGGCCGAGACAGGCTCGATGTTGTCGGCTTCACTTGCGGTTGCGATTGTACCGGAATCGGGAAGCGCCCCCGAATCCTCATCGCGCGTTTTTCCCTGACCGCAACCGGTAAGCGCCCCTGCGCCTACTATCGCTGCCACGGCAGCTGCGCCAGTGAGGAAGCTGCGCCTCGAGACTCCGCCTTCCAATGCCTTTTCCTTGATGTTTGATTCTTCCATGTTTCCCTCCTCCAGGTTCGAGATGAAGAATTGAATACATGGTAGGGAGCCGGAAAAGACGATAGCAAGATTCAAGGAAACGGCTTTGTAATCTCTTGGAGCTGGCCCTAGACAATCGTTAGGAAAATGATACGAATAGCGCAGTTCGTCAAATCGGCGTGGCCTTTGGATGTACAGGGAATCAATTTGGCTATAATGCCCCATAAAGAAGGGGGTTGCGTGAACAGGGTCTTGTTTGTGCCGCGAGAAGACGAGGTGAAATTCCGAGTACTCGAGGCGCTTGATGCTCCACTCAAGGAGCTTACAGTAGAAGCGATCTGCAGGAAGAGCGGTATTTCCAAACCGACCTTCTATCGGCACTTCTCCTCGAAGATGGATATCCCCGTTTGGGTTTCCGACTTCATGAGCAGCAAAAGCCTTGACGAGATAGGGCGATCGCTCACATGGCAGCAGGGACTGGAATTATTCTTCTCCATGGGCATACAGCTGCTTCCGTATTTGCAAAACCTTACCGTCGACCCAGGCTCCTACGCGGTAATTTGCAAACAGCGGACAGAACACCGGTATCGGGCGATTTCCGACACCCTCGCCATGAGGGGAGTAGAGATCGACGATTCCTTCAAGAGCACCATTGAGGGATACATCAAATTGGAGCTGCATTTTTCCGAGGAGCGCTTGGATGAGGGGCGAACGCAGGATCCCCGTGAGGTTTTCCTGGTGGTACGCCCCTTCATCCCTGAACGGCTTTATCGGGCTCTTGAGCTGCCTGCTGCCACTACGCGCCCTTAGGCGACCATCGCGAAGCATACTGGATCCGCAATGGGGAAACGCGGGCTATCGACATCCTTGTCATCGATCAGAGGAATCACAACGACGTGTCCAAGCGTGCCCAATGTCCTCTTTAAGATGGGGATCATAGGGGCATCAGTGTAAAATGCTCACCATGGACAAGCCTACAAACAACCCAGGAAAGCTCGTAATCGTGCCCACCCCCATCGGGAATTTGGGGGATATGACGCTGCGCTCTCTGGAGGCGCTGCGCACGGCCGATGTGGTGTGCGCGGAAGACACCCGTGTTACGGGGAAGCTGCTGGCGCATTTCGACATTCACAAGCCCCTGGAGCGGCTGGACGAGGCCATGATAGGGGCAAAAGCGGAAGCTGTTGTGGACCGCGTGCTGGCGGGAGAGACGGTGGCCTACTGCTCGGATGCCGGCATGCCCGGCGTGTCCGACCCCGGCCTTCGGCTGGTGGCGACGGCGCGTAAGGCTGGTGCGCCGGTGGAGGTGCTGCCGGGTGCGTCCGCCGCCGCCTGCGCCTATGTAGCCTCCGGCACAGTGAATCCCCGTTTCTACTTCGGCGGCTTCTTCCCCCGCAAGACTTCCGAGCAGAAGGCCGTGTTGGAACAGTTGCGCGGCCTGGACGCCGCGCTGGTGTTCTACGAGAGCCCGAATCGCTTGGTAGCCGCCCTGCGGGCCATCGCCGAGGCGCTGCCCCACCGCGCTGTTGCGGTGTGCCGCGAGCTTACCAAGCTACATGAGGAAGTGGCGCGGGGCACTGCGGCACAGCTGGCAGATGCATTCGCGGCGCGGGCGGAAGAACCGGGCGGCATCCGCGGCGAAATTGCCCTAGTGATAGACGGGCC
Source organism: uncultured Parvibacter sp. (assembly GCA_947649875.1). Taxonomy (GTDB): domain Bacteria; phylum Actinomycetota; class Coriobacteriia; order Coriobacteriales; family Eggerthellaceae; genus Parvibacter. The sequence continues at coordinate 10,327 of CANSTH010000033.1, forward strand.
CAATGCGGAGGAGGCGGCGGCTTGCGTTGAGGCGGCAGCCGCTTCTGCGGAAATCCGCGCCGGCGAGCTGGCGGCGGAGGGGCTGCGCACCAAGGACATCGCGAAGCAACTGGCCGCCGAGTTCGGCATTTCCCGCAACGATGCCTACGGGATGGCCATGACGGCTTCGGATAAGGCCCGTTGATGAGTTTTTGGAGGATGGCGGGCGGGAACGCCTCTAGTCGCTCAGACAGTCCTGGCTTTGGAAAAAGCTTCATAAGGCGCTTTTCGTCGTGCGGAACTCGCTTTGTAGAGGCATCCCCGCCCGCCTGCCACGGTGTATCGGCGGTGATCTGATGGGCGCTACCCGCAAAACGCTGGCCCCGCAACTGGTATTCATCGGCGGCTTGGAGGTATGGCTTACCCGCAAGTCCATCAAGAACATGCACCTGCGGGTGAAACCTCCGGACGGGCGTATCGAGGTGTCGGCGCCGCTGCGGCTGCCCATGCGCACCATCGAGCGCTTCGTGCTGGAGAAGCAGGGCTGGATAGAGGCGCAACAGCGGGCTATCGCCGCGTCCCCGCGCGTGGAGGCGGCCCAAGCCTCGCCAGAGGAGGTGGCCCAATGGAAGGCAGTGGTGGCTGCCTGCGTGCCGCCGCTCATCGAGGCCTGGGAGCCCATTCTGGGGGTGAAGGCAGGAAAGATAGCCTATCGCAACATGACCAGCCGTTGGGGCAGTTGCCAGCCGGCCACGGGGCGCATCTGCATAAACGTGCGGCTGGCGCTCTATCCGCCGGAGTGTTTGGAATATGTGGTGGTGCACGAGCTGTGCCATCTGCTGGAACGAGGCCACGGCCCAAGGTTCCATGCGCTCATGGACGCTGTGATGCCCGACTGGAAGGCCCGTCGCGCCAAGCTGCGGTAGGGCCTTGTTTCCAATCTTAAAGAAAACCTTTCGTTTATCTACATTTTTAATCCACGGGGGCGCCAAATTGGCTGCAAATCAAATTCGCCGGAGTAAAATAGGGCAGTTGGTCAGTGGTTTTAATCAACAGGAAGTGCGCCCATGAAGAACGATTCTCAGAAGTCCGCCTCCGAAACAAAAGCTACGAGTGCGCCCAAGGGCGCCCATGCCGCGCCCGCGCAGGGCGCTTCCCCCAAACCTCTCAGCGGTCCTGTGGCGCCGGTGGGGTCAACGGCCGAGAACAAGGCCGCCGAGCCCAAGACCAAGATGAAGAAGCGCAACATCGCCATCGCCATTGTGGCTGCGGCGCTGGCCCTGGTGGCCATCGGCTGCGGCGTGGCCTCGGCTTTTCTGAACAACGTGTCGAAGGACCTCAACGTGGGCACGAAGACCGAGCAGGAGATTGAGGACATCAAGCGGGTTCTTCCGGAAAAAAAGCCAGAGCCCGCCGATCCCTTCTACATGCTCCTCATCGGCTCTGACAAGCGGGAGGGCGACCCCTCTATGGGGCAGCGCTCAGACACCAACATCGTGGCTCGCATCGACCCCGCCAACAACACCGTTATCCTGGTGTCCATTCCCCGCGATACCAAGATCCAAATCGAGGGCTACGGCACCAACAAGTTCAACGCCGCCTATGCCTTCAAGGGCACGGCCGGTGCCATCGAGGCTGCCAACGAGCTGCTGGGCATCGAGATCTCCCACTACGCCGAGGTCAGCTTCACCGAGCTGGTGGGGCTGGTGGACGCCGTGGGCGGCGTTGACATTGACGTGGACACGCGCATTAACGACACCAAAGCAGACTTGGACAGCGACAACAACCACGTGATTTTGGAGAAGGGGCCGCAGCACCTCAACGGCACCCAGGCGCTGTCCTACGCCCGCAGCCGCCAGTTCGCTGACGGCGACTTCACCCGCACATCGCATCAGCGCCAACTTGTAGGTGCCATCGTGCAGAAGGTGCTCAGCCTGCCCATCACCGACCTTCCCGGCGTCATCGAGAAGGGGGCCAAGTGTGTGACCACCGACCTCACAATATCCGAACTGTTGGATTTGGCCCAGCAATTCGAGGATCCTAAGAACCTGGAAGTGTACTCGGCCATGGTTCCCTCCACTACCGCCAACATTGGCGGCGTGTCCTATGTCATCAACGATGCCGAGGCCACCAAGGAGATGATGGCACTGGTAGAGAAGGGTCAAAATCCCGGCGAGATCGTCTCGAAGCTTTCTACCCAGGAGGCCATTGCGCAAGACCCTTCAACGAAGAAGGGCTCTTCGTCCGCATCCGGTTCATCAAGCTCGCGTCCTTCCGCCTCTTCCGGTTCCAGCTCTTCCAGTTCATCGGGCTCATACTCATCGGGGGGCAGCTCTAACTCTGGCGGCTCTTCGTCGGGCAATGGCGGGGCAACGGTTTCCGGCGGCAACTCGTCTGATCCCGGCAACGGCGGGTCATCCGGTGCGTCTGGCAGTGGTTCCGGCAACAGCGGATCCGGTTCTTCCGGTAGTGGAGATTCCGGTGCCACGGTGCCCGATCCTGGCAGTGGTTCCGGCTCTGGAACCGGCGACTCAGGTTCAGGCGGTTCTGGTGGCGGCTCTGGCACCACTGAGCCCGATCAGGGCGGTGGCACCGGCGGCTCTGGCACCACCGATCCGGACAACACCGGCGGCGGTTCCGACAACACCGGCGGTAATTCTGGCTCCGGCGGCGACGGCGGTTCCAGCGGTGACGGCGGTGCCACGGGCACAGGCGAAGAGGATAAAACGGCGGGTGCCGGCGGCCAATAGAGCCCCGACCTGCGCAAGCGTCTGTCGACGCTTTTTCAAAGGCGTGACTGATGCGTCACTGTTGCGGGCGTGTTGCACGATGCGAAAATCGAGAATAGTGGCCGTACAAATCATTTTCTACAAAAATGCCCCGCTAGAGGGGCATTTTTGTATTATCCTTACCAGTTGAATCGAAACGAATGCTTGCGTAGCGGCAATGGCACGGAGGTTGTGTGCAGTTCGGTCTCAACATAGGTTTTCTTGTCTCCGCAGCTGCGTCGCTCTTGTTTATATTGTTTCACCTTCTGTTCTCTTCGGGCAAGAAGGACGGCGCGGTGGCTCGTTCCTTCGAGGTGGTGCTCGCGCTTGGGGCTCTAGAGGTAGCTGCCGAAGCTGTCGCGCTTTTCCTGTTCGCCGATGCTTCAGCTTATCCCGTTGCCGCTCTTTATGCAGTAACCACGTTTCTTACTTTCATGCGCTGCGTGCTGCCCTTTGCCCTCATGCTCTATGTGCTGTTCCTGTGCGCTAACTACAACCACCCCGGCCCTTTCTTAATTGGGCTTGCCTGCCTTCCCTTTGCCTGCGCGGTGGCAATATCGCTGTCGAACCCCTGGGCTAACGTCCTTTTTTCCATTGATTCCTCTGGCCATCAGGTTCATTTGGGAAATTTCGAATTTGCCTTGATGGTCTATACACTGCTTTATTGCGCTTTCTCGCTCGGCGTTGCCGTTGTGTACCGAAGTGTGCTGCGCCGGCACGATTTCGCCTCGGTGCTGGAGTTCTCCGCTGTGCTGGCGGGCTTTGTGGTGGTGGAATGCCTCTTCCCCGATTTGCTGTTAGCGGGGTTCGCCATCTCGTTGTGCGGCTTGGTGCTCCTTCTTTCCACAAACAGCCCCTTCTCCGTTACCGACCCACTTACTGGCGCCTATGAGCCGGCCCTGTTCCGCGAGGATGCGCAACGGTTGTTGCGAACGGGGAAGAGCTTCGAGGTAGTGTTTGCCTATATGCGCTTTCCCCAGCGTCTTGCGCAGCTGTCAAGCTCGAGCATCATCGATGAAGGTTTGGTGCTTGCCGCCAATGCTTTTTTCAAGGCAGCATCGGGGCGTCATGTGTACCGGTTGACCCCATACCTGTTCGCTTCCATTGTCTACTCGCGCAGGGAGCGTTTATGGGTAATGGACGGTCTGCAGCAATTCTTCTCTGCCCGCCATCAGCTAGATTCCGCCACGGTGCTGCTCGAGGCGCAGGTGGGGTACGTTTCCCCAACGTTGCCGCCCAGCTCCGCCGATGAGCTGCAGAGCCTGATCGAGTTTGCCGCCGACTCCCTTTCCCGGTGGGGCGAAGGGGACCGTTCGCTGCCTGCGCCCACCTCCCAGCAGATGGAAGAGTCCTTCAATCGCCAGGCGTTGGTGCGCCGCTGTATCAAAGAGGCGCTCGACCAAGATTTCTTCTCGGTATACCTGCAGCCCCTCTGGTCGCTGTCGGCCCAGCGCTTCGTCAGCGCGGAAGCGCTCTCCCGCCTTATCCACCCTGAAGTCGGATCCATCTCGCCGGCAGAGTTTATACCTGTAGCCGAAGAGGAGGGTTACATTGGGCAGATTGGGCGTCGTCAGTTTCGGAGGCTGTGCGCCTTTGTTGCCCAGCATCGTTCGCAACTTGAGCAGATGGGCATACAGTCGGTCAAGGTGAATGTCTCCGCAGTGGAGATCATGGATCCCGAGTACCCTGCGTTCGTGGCCGGCACCATGGCGGAGATGGGGGTTTCGCCGGAGTTTTTCCAGTTTGAGATCACAGAGACGGTGGCCACCTCCATGGATGAGTCTATGAGCGTGTTTCTGCGCGAGGTGTCCGCTGGGGGATCTAAGCTTTGCATGGACGATTTCGGCAGTGGTTTTGCGAACCTCTCTATGATATGCTTGTTACCTTTTGATGTAGTAAAAATGGATTCTTCGTTGCTTCGTGGCATCGGGTCCGATGAGCGGGCGTCCATCCTCTACCGCGATTCGTTGGCAATGATGGAGGACCTAGGCATGGAAACGGTGTGCGAAGGAGTGGAGACGGAGGAAGAAGTGGCCCTGATATCGCAGTGGCGGGCAGATGTGGTGCAAGGATTCTATTTTGCGCGCCCCATGTCGTTCGAGCAGCTGCTTGAGGGGTCTTGGTTGGGGAAGTAAGGGGCGATTTCCTTTGAGTTTTGAGGAAATTGGCAAGAGAGATGCATCTATGCAGAAAAGCCGCGGGCGTATGCACGCCTTGGCTGGCCTGTTGCTTGCATGGGGTCTCTCCTTAAATCTTGCTTTGCTTCCCGCCACTTCGGTGGCGAGCGAAGCGCTTCTTTCGGATGACGATCCGATCGTTGATGTGCTTGACGCGTCATCGCAAGAGGAGCTTGCTCGCATTGATGCAATGTTCTTTGTGGCCTATCCCGAGGATCCTTCCAAGCTTCCGGAAACCGAAGCCGATCTGGGGAATGTTCGCTACTCCGATGCCATTCGTGTTGGCGAGGCCATTGATCCGGCTGCCGACTGGGTAGAGAACCCCTCCGAGGGCACAAAGGCCTTTGGATTCGACGGCAAAGATGTGGGCGCTCATTTGGCCTGCGTTCCCACTGACGATCAGGTTGTTTCCGCGGTTGCTGAAAGCGGCGGTTCTTTCGATCCCGAAACTCAGACGATAGTTTGGTATGTCATTAAATCGCTCTCCGATGGCTGGCACGTTGACGGTATCTTGGTGGATAAGGCTGCGGTCGAGCCAGATCCGGTTGACCCCGTCGACCCTGTGGATCCGGTGGACCCCGTTGATCCCGTGGACCCAGTGGATCCGGTTGACCCCATCGACCCTGTGGACCCGGTTGATCCGGTTGATCCGGTTGTTCCCGAGAATCCCGCCGGTCCGGTGGAGCCAAGCCCGCAAGCGCCTTCGTCTGAGCCGGTCGCCTATGAGCCTTCTGATCCTCGGCCTTCGCGTTCGCAGGTGCCAGTGCCCCCGGCGCAGCCGAGTGTGCCAAAGCCAGTGATCTCCGAAGAAGAACCGCCAGCTATTGAAGACGTTGTTTCCAAGGCACCGGAGGCCATTGCCCAGAACACTGCAGTTGCCCTTGGGTCTATTCCCGATGTGATGGCTGCGCTAGAGCCCGTTCCTCTTGGGGCGCATTCTCCATCCCCCAGCCCGCTTTCCAAGGAGGCGGCTGTTGCCATGCAGGTGGCGGCGGTATGCGGTGTGGTAGCCCTTGGCGGTGCCGCTGTTGGCCTCGGAGGCGCCTCCGCTGCGTCCTTTGTGCGGGTGCGCCGTTCCGCAAAGGCTCTCGAATCGCTTTACGGGCGGGTCAAATAAAAATACATGACTGCCTTCGCCATTTCCAAAGGCGTCATCTCCGTGGGCACGCTTCTGCTCTGGTATCTGCCGGTGCTGTTTGGCTACCATTCCCCCTACGATGGTCTGTTTTTCGTCGCGTGGCTGGTGCTGGTAGCCTTTTTGGTTGTGTTTTGGTTTCTGAAGAAGAACTCCAGCGAGCGGTTGCAGCGCACGGCCTATCTTGACTTTGTCCATTGTCTGGGATATAGCCAGATGGGCGGTTCCTTCTCGTTTGCCAGCAAGGAAGATCTCATGGACAAGCTGGTGGCCCAGTTTTCCCGAAAGCTGCCGGCGATGCCGCGGATGGAGAATCCGCCAGAAGGTTTCGCTCCCTCTGTGGTGGTGAACACCTACAAATTCCTTTCCCATGCAGGCCCTCAAGCCGTGCTTCCGCTGGTGGAAGAGTGGCAAGGAGACGTGCAGGTGCTCTATTCCGGCAACGGGCAGAAGACCCATTTGTTTAACAGCGAGATGCAACTAGAGGCAATCCTCGACTCCTTGTAAGAGCCCGGAGCGCTCTAGAAGTCCTATACTCTGGTGGATTTCACATGTCTGTAACCTGTTTTGGGTAAAGTGCTAGTGTCAATTAATGCCCCACAACCCGCCCTCTTGCCTCTGGTTGGGCTTGAAGAACAGGAGATGCGCCATGGCCCACGTGAACCCTCATTTCCAACAGCTTCCAGGAAGCTACCTCTTCTCGGAGATCGGCCGCCGCACCGCCGCCTACCAGGAGGCCAACCCCGAAGCGCCGCTCATCCGCATGGGCATCGGCGATGTTACCCAGGCGCTGGCGCCAGCGGTGGTGGAGGCCATGCACGCTGCAGTGGACGACCTTGCTGCCGCGGAAACCTTCCATGGCTACGGCCCCGAGCAGGGCTATGGCTTCTTGCGGGAGGCTATCGCCCAGCACGATTTCGCCGCCCGCAACATTCCTATCGCCTCCGATGAAATTTTCATCTCTGACGGGGCGAAGTCCGACTGCGGCAACATTGGCGACATCTTCTCGCTGGATTGTAAGGTGGCGGTGTGCGATCCGGTGTACCCGGTGTACGTGGACAGCAACGCGATGGCCGGCCGCGCCGGCGACTGGGATGCGGCGGCGGAGTGCTGGACCAACATCTACTACATGCCCACTACTGCTGAGAACGGTTTTGTGCCGGCGTTGCCCGACCGGCCGGTGGACTTGGTGTACCTGTGCAGCCCCAACAACCCAACCGGAACGGTGCTCTCTCGGGAAGACTTGGAGCGCTGGGTGGCCTGGGCTAACGAGCATGACGCGGTTATCCTGTTCGATGCTGCCTACGAGCGCTTCGTCACCAATCCGGAAGTGCCCCGCTCCATCTATGAGATTCCCGGTGCTGAGACTTGCGCCATCGAGTTCCGCTCTTTCTCCAAGACCGCCGGCTTTACCGGTGCCCGCTGCGGCTATACGGTGGTGCCCAAGGCGCTCGTGCGCGATGGCCAGAGCCTGCATGACATGTGGAACCGCCGCCAGTGCACCAAATTCAACGGCGCCTCTTACGTGATTCAGCGTGGGGCTGCTGCCGTGTACACACCGGAAGGGGAGGCCCAGGTGGAGGCAACGTTGGACATCTACCGCGGCAATGCTGCCGTCATCCGCAAGGGGCTTGCCAGCGCCGGCTTCGAAGTGTACGGGGGTGTGGACAGTCCCTATGTGTGGTGCAAGACGCCCGAGGGCATGGGGTCGTGGGAATTCTTCGATCTGTTGCTCAATCAGCTGTCCATCGTCACCACCCCCGGCGCCGGCTTCGGCCCGGCAGGGGAGGGCTACATCCGCCTGACCGCTTTCAATTCCCCTGAAGCCACCGCCGAGGCCATGCAGCGCATCAAGGATTATTTCGCGTAATGTGCTATAGTTTCGCGAGCAAATAAACCCCTAAGGCAGAAGGTGGCCCCATGATCAAGGAAGTTATCAAAGACGAGGATATCCTCTCGAAGAAGTGCGAGCCGGCGGTGGCCGAGGACGCCCCCGTGGCGCAGGATCTGGTGGACACCCTGTTGGCCAACGACGAGGCCGCCTGCTTAGCCGCCAACCAAATCGGCGTTACCAAGTGCATCGTGGCCTACCTGAACGAGGCGGAGAAGCCGGTGGTGCTGTTCAATCCCAAGATCACCCAGCGACTGAAGCCCTTCGCCGCCGTGGAAAGCTGCCTGTCCCGCGACGAGCCGGCGGCGGTGCAGCGCTACAGCTGGATTCGCATCTCCTACGACAAGCTGGAAGACGGCCGTCTGGTGCCCGCCAAGAAAAAGCTGGAAGGCTACGGCGCCCAAGCAGTGCAGCACATGATAGACCACTGCAACGGCGTGCTGGTGTAAGACGCGGCTCGCTGTTGCCCATCGGTTGTTCCAGACAACCAGGCAGGTTTGCCGCTCG
>CANSTH010000034.1 GCA_947649875.1 uncultured Parvibacter sp.
CCCCGCGGGCCGCCCGGGTTGGTTTAGGTTTTTGGGGCACTGGCGGTCGCCCCACCACCCGCCCCGCGCGGGGGGGGGCGCCCGCCTTGGGCCGCCCGCAACCGAATCTAGCCCTGCCACTTGCGGTCGCGCAGGATGAAGGCGAACGCGGGGTGGTTGCCGGCGTCGGGCAGGTGGTAGACGTCGGAGTCGGAGAAGTCCTTCGCCAGCTCGTCCACGGTGATGCGGTTGCCGGTGTAGAGGGCCTCGTAGGAGCGGTCGGCGTCGTAGCCGATGGCCGGTGCCTCGAAGGAGCCGATGCCCTTGTCCAGGTCGCCGAAGAAGCGGGCGCGGCCGCCGCACTGGATGACGCACTGGGGCAGGCCCCCCTGGGCGGTTATCTGCTCGCAGAGGGTGCACTTCTCAACAACGCGCTCCTCCTCGTTCAGGTAGCGCACGCCGTAGGGGCAGGCCATGGCGCAGAACTGGCAGCCGATGCACTTGGACTTGTCGATCTGCACGGTGCCGTCCTCGAGCTTGTGGGACGCCTCGGTGGGGCACACCGCCACGCAGGCGGGGTCCTCGCAGTGCTGGCACTGCACCGGCAGGTAGTACATCTCCACGTCGGAGGTGCGCTGGTAGGAGTCCTTCTTGGTGGGGCCTATGCGCAGCACCTTGTTCCAGTAGCTGCCGATGGGCACGTTGTTCACGGCCTTGCAGGCCACCATGCAGGCCAGGCACCCCACGCAGCGGTTCAGGTCGGTGACGATCGCGTACTGGGTCATCTTAGGCCTCCTCTCGGATCTCGTAGTTGGGCAGCCAGTCCTTCAGGCGCGGGTCGGAGGCATCGTAGATGATCTCGGTGCCGTCCTCGGGCGCGCAGGGCACCACCTTGCCGTCGGGGCAGTTCTCCGGCGTGGCCTTGTAGATCTTCACCGGCACGCCGCGCATGTGGGAGCTGCCGATGAACTTGTCCTGGCCGTAGGGGTCCCAGATGCACTCGATGTTGGAGAGCAGGCACCCGTGCGTCGGGGCCGGCAGCTCCGGGAACCACCAGGCGTGCTCGGCGTTGGCCCAGCCGGGCGCGATGCCCTGGTAGAGGTCCACCACCTGGCGCACCTTGCCCCACTCGGTCTCGATCCAGGCCCAGTCGCCCTGCTCCAGGCCCAGCTTCTCGGCGTCCTCGGGGTTGAGCTCCAGGCGCGGCGCGGGCCACAGCTCGCGGCACCAGGGCAGCTGGCGGTGCTCCGAGTGGAAGTACACCGGGATGCGGCGGCCGGTGGTGAGGATGATGGGATACTCCTCCAGGTCTATCTGGCCGCCCTGGGCGGAACTGGCCGGCGGCTCGTAGTTGGGCATCATTTCCTTGATGACGTCGAACTTGCCGGGCTCGGCCTCGTTGGCCATATCGAGGCAGAGGGTCTCGAATTGCATGGACCAGAAGCTCACCAGGCCCGTGGGGGTGGGGCAGCCGAAGTTGTTCACCGGTTGGCCGGTCTCGGGATCGGTGGACCAGGGAGCAGCGGTGCAGGCGTCCTTGCCCATGCGCATCCAGCCGGTCTCGAAGCGGCGGTAGGTGCCCCAGCGGTTCGGCTCGATCTCCTTGGCGTTGATCCAGCCGTTCTCCTGGAAGTCCTCGCGGAAGTCCTCCCAGTGCTCCCACTTGCAGCCGGGATACTTGTCGCCGAAGCCAGTGTTCTCGTTATGGGCCTGGAACCAATCTTCCAGACGATCATCGTGCAGATAGGCGCCCGGCGCATCGCCCTTGATGTTGGTCCAAGTGCCGTTGGGGTTGCCCTTCTTCTCAAGCGCTTCGAAGATGAGACGGTTGATGTCGTAGTCGAACTTGGTGTCGGCCGGGGGCTCGATGCAGCGCTGGGTGAGGCCGATGCCGCCGGAAGCGCCCTGGGACACGCGGATGCAATTCAGCTCGGTCCAGTGCTGGCAGGGCAGAATGATGTCGGCCATCTCAGTGCCGGGGTGGTGGAACATGTTGATGTCCACCCAGAAGTCCAGCTGCTGCAGGGCTTCCCATGCCAGCGTGGCGTTGGACATGTTCATGAACGAGCCGGACTCGTTGATGCCGCCGCGCAGGCGGTACTCGCCGTTGCCCAGGCAGGCCTCCCAGATGAGGGTGGCGTCGGCCCATTCGCCGTAGTAGGGCAGGATGGGGAACTTGCTGGCGCCGATCATCTTGCCGTGCACATCGCGCTTGTCGGGGATGTTCATGGGGTCGATTTCGACGTCATTGAGGTACATCGGCGGGCACATGGGCTGGCCAGTGAGCATGCCCATGCCCTTCAGGGTGTACTTCACTTCCTCAGGCATATTGGTGCCGGGGGCAGCCGTGGACTGCTCGTCCACCGGGGTGCGGGAAAGGCCGCGGTTGCCGGCGGGGCCGTCGAAGTTGCCGGAAGTGTACATGAGGTTGCATACCGCACGCACCGTCTGGGTGCAGTTGCCAATCTGGTCGGGGGCGAGGTTGAGGTGGATGCCGCCGTTGCCGTAGTTCTGGCCCTCGGGGCGGGTCAGCCACACCACGCAGGCCTCCTCGATGATCTTCGGGTCGAGCCCGGTGATCTCGGCCGCCCACTCGGGGGTGCAGTCGGCCACGGACTTGGCCAGATAGCTCCACACGGGACGGGCGATGTGCTTGGATCCGTCGGCCAGCGTCACCTCGTGCTCGCCCTCCAGGTCGAAGTCGATGCCCGCTTCCACCAGCTCGTTGTAGGAGATGGGAGGCAAGTAGCCCTCCTGGCTGGTGCCCTCGTACACCACTTCCATCTGCTCGCGGGTGGGGGCCACATGGTTGCAGCCCTGCCACTGGGTGGTGTCGGTGTCCCAGTACACCAGGCCGCCCTGGCCGTCGTTGGCGTTCTTGTTCCACGCCATGAACTTGTGGGGGCTGCCGCCCTCCACCAGGTCCATCTCCTTCAGCAGGCGGGTCTTCAACTTGGTGCCGATGAGGTCCTGCAGCGGCGGCACGGCGATGGGAGCGGTGAGGTCGAGATAGCGGGTGCCGGTGGGCTCCATGTCCTCCACCACCAGAAGCGATGCGTCGGTCCAGCGCTTCACGAATTCCCAGTCCACCAGATCCTTCTCGATCATGATGTGCTGCCAGGCCAGCGCCAGGGCGCCGTCGGTGCCGGGCTCGAGGTTCAGCCAGTAGTCGGCTTCTTTGCCAGAGCCGGAAAGCCGCGGGTCGATGCAGATGTGGGTCTCGGCAGCGCTCATGCGGTCCACCAGGAGTCGTCGTAGTTGGAGTTCTCGGGAGCTGTGCCCCACTGCACGTACACCCGTGGTCCATCGCGCAGCGCCATCCACGGAGCGCCGTCAACGGAGGAGATCCAGCCCATCAAGCGGCGCGGGCCCTTGCAGATCTCGGACGCCACATGGGCGTTGGGGGTTTGGAACAGCCACTTGTAGAACGCGTAGGGGCCGTACACCCACTGACGGGAGGTGCCGCACATGTTGAAGATGCACTCGCCGCCGTACTGGGTAATGAGTTCTTGGAACTTAGTGCCGATGGTGTCCATGGCCTCGTCCCAGCTGATGCGCTGCCAGCCGGGCTCCTCGCCCTTGGGGTTGGTGCGCTTCAGCGGATGATAGATACGAGCCGGATGATAGGCCGCCTGGATGGAACTCTGGGACTTGCCGCAGCAGTTGCCGGAGCTTTGGAACGACGACTGGTCGCCCTCCACCTTCACCGCACGGCCGTTCTCCACGGTAACCCACACGCCGCACTCCATCTTGCCGCAGCCGCGGCAGCAGGTGCGCACCCGCTTGATCTCGCCTCCGCGGCTGGGGGCCTCGGCGTCTTCCGCCAGGGCGACTTGAGGTGCCGTCGCAAGCGCGCCCGCTGCCAGGGTAGCGGCGGAGAGCTTAGCGAATGCGCGACGGGTTAGATTGAGTTTTCCCATTCCTCCTCCTTCTTCTTTTCACCTCTTACTACTGTGCGAAGAATCGGAAGAGCACCTTTGGAAACGTTGCCGGAAATCGGCTGGACCAAGGTATTCGGAGATGCACAGGGAGCCGATGCGAACCTGCCCCCGTCCATTGCCGCGATCCCGTATCGCGAACCCCGAAAACGCGCCTCCCTTTCCTTCGCGTGATAAGGAGAATGCCAAAATATCCGGAGACGCACATCATGCATTTTCAATTGTTTGACGGTTTTCTTACAAGTTTTTCCTCCCCCTCCCCTCATGCATTATTCATGATTTCCCCGGTAGAAGCTGATTTTTGCGCGTTTTGCAGCAAAGATTTCCCGCGCAGGGCGAAGAAAAGGCTCCACAGTGGCGTATAATGCCCTCCACACGTCAAATCAAAGCCAGGGGGGCTTTTGTCTTTCAAGGGGATGCTAGAAAAAGCGGATGAGCGCCTGCAGGAGGTGCCGCTTTCAAGCCTGTTCAATTTGCGCATGTTGGGATTCTCCCTCATACGGGCATGGGTGTACCTCATGTTCCTGGGGGCCGCCACCAGCGTGGTAACGTGGAATGGCGAGGCACTCCCGCCTGCAGCCTTCCTCTTTTCCACCCTGTGCCTGTGTGCGCTCCTATTCTCCTGCGCTTTTATTCGTAAATACAACGTGTTCATCACCGGAACCAAGATTTTCCGCTTCGCGGGACCCATATGCACGTGCATCGGAACCTTATGCTTGGCATCCGCCACCCTGCCCGGCGCACCGCAAGTGCTGTTATGCGCAGTGGGCGCCATCACCACCGGAGTAGGATCGGGCATCATCGACCTGGGATATGGTGACCTGTACCGCAACGTTGCCCCCATGCGCACCACCCTTGAGGCGCCGCTGGCTTTCTTGCTGGCGGCCGCCGTGTATCTGGCAGTGCAGTTTTTGCCCTCCATCGCCGATGTGCTTGTAGTGGCGGCGCTTCCCGCCATAAGCGGTTACATCCTGTTCGTGCACTTCCAGGTGTGGTCGCCCAAGCACGAGTTCACCGTGCTGCCCTTCAAAATCCATCTGGGCACGTTTTCGTGGAAGATTGGCGCCTGCGCCTGCCTCATCGGCATGGCCGACGGCGTGGTGCGGGCAGTGTTCCTCTCCACCAGCGACATCACCGTGCAGGACTTCTACCGCTTCCCCTTGCTGTGGGCCGGGGCCATTACGCTGATCATCATCTACGGATGCGCCCTTTTCTCCCGCGAGCGGGGCTTCAAGCCTATGTACCGCACCGTCATGCTCATCATGGCGCTGTTCTTCATGTTGTTGCCCGTGTTCACCGGATACTCCGAGATAGAAGGCGTCATCGGGCTTACCGGTTACGGCACCTTCAACGTGCTCATCTGGATACTGTTGGCCGACATCACCTCCACCTATCGCCTTTCCGGCATCATGGTGTTCGGCATGGGATGGGGCATGGTAACCCTGGGCGTGCTGCTGGGAACCCAGCTGGGTCAAATTGTGTGCCTGGCCGCCCCGTTCACGCCGCAGATGCTCAGCCTTATCGCGCTTCTGGCCACTATCGCCATCCTCATCTCATACATGTTCGTGTTCAATGAGAAGGATCTGGAGCACCTTGCCACCCCCGAAGAGGAGGACGGCGGCAAGGCCATGGAGGCAGGGCAAGGGCAGTCCAGCGAAACCCGCGACGGTGTGCGGCGCCAGCGATTCCAAGACCGCTGCAACGATGTGGCCGCCCAGTACGGCCTCACCGATCGCGAGACCGAGATCATGGTGCTGTTCGCGAAGGGGCGCAGCGCCGCCCGCATCCAGGAGGAGCTGTACCTCTCCCGCGGCACGGTGAGCACCCATCTGCGCCACATCTACCAGAAGATGGACGTGCATTCCAAGCAGGAACTGCTGGATGTGATAGAGGGGCTGTAGCTACGCCGGAGGTGGGTCAGTTCGACAGGCCTGCGCTCGACGCTCCGTACGGGCGGAGCTAACTCGCCTTACGGCGAGTGGATCTCCGCCCTACTCCGCTTGGCCGGACCTCGCTCCGACCCGCCGAATCGGCCCATCCAGGATGTTCAGCCACCCGCCAATAAGGTACAGGGAGCGCCGGGAGGCGCGCAGACACAAAAAGCCAGGTCTCGAACTACAAAACGATAGCTACAACCAGGATGGCGATGGTGATGGCGAGGGCGGCGTAGTCGCGGGCGGCCAGGGGGTATTCTTTGAAGCCGCTTTGGCGCGTGCGCACGTTAAAGCCGCGCACCTCGGCGGCGATGGCGGCGCTGTTGGTCTTGCGCACCGAGCTCACCAGCAGCGGCACGCATAGCGGCACCATCAGGCGGATCTTCTTCGCCAGAGAGCCATCGAACTCTACCCCGCGCGCCGTTTGCGCCTCCATGATGGCAGACATATCGTTCATGAACACCGGGATGAAGTGCACTGTGCTGGTGAACGTGAAAGCGTACTCGTAGGGCACATGCAGCTGCTTCACAGCAGAGTTGGTGATGTCGCTCATCTTGGTTACGTAGAACACCAGGAAAAGCGGGATGGATGCAGCCATAAGCCGCACAACAACCGTGAGCGGCACCAGCAGGCTGCCAGTGCCGATGATGCCCCAGGGCAGCGGCACCAGCGGATGGCCATAGGGGGTGGTGAGCAGGATGACCACCGCCAAGATGAGCGAGAAAGCGAACACCGCCTTGCACAGGCCCGCCGTGGCCCTCCCCATACCGCAAGCAGCGGCCAGGGCAAGACCCGCCGCCAGCAGCAACACCAAAAACGCAAGGTTGGTGGTGCAAAAGCAGGCGATGGCCAAGATGATGGCGCATATGAGTTTCACCGAAGGATTCATGAGGTGCAGTGGGCTGGTGCCGGGCACGTATTCGAGAAACTTAGCCATTATCGGCTCCCTTCCCTATTCGCGGGTGATTGCAGGTCGGCCACCGCTTCGCCTCCCACAGAGGGGGTGCCGGCGGGTAAGTCCCCTTCTCTATTGACCGCTTGCGCTGCTTCGGCCGCCGGCGTGTCCGAGCGCCCTTCGCCAACGCTCGCGCCTAAACCCCGCTCTCCGCCCGAAGCACTGGAGCGGCCGTCCTTCACCGACTGCGCTATGGCAGCCGCCATTTCCGCAAGGGTATTGGCCTTGGCCACTGCGGCAGGGCAGCTGGCAACCGAGCGGTCAAGGGCCATGGACACTTCCACCACCTGGGGCGGGATAATAGAGGCGGCCTTCAGCACCTGCGGATCGCGCAGCACCTCGAATGTGGGGCCGTCCGCCACCACCTGTCCCGCGGTCATGGCTATTACCCGTTTCGCAAAATCGCCCACCACTTCCATGTCGTGGCACACCATAATGACGGTGGTGCCCTCGGCGTTGAGTTGGGAGACAATTTCCATTACCTTCTGGCACTCACGGTAATCCAAGCCCGTTGTGGGCTCATCCAGGATGACCGTGGCGGGGCGCATGACGATAACGGAGGCCAGCGCCAGCAGCTGGCGGGTACCGCGATTCAGCAAGAAGGGCTCCTCTTGGGGATCGAAGCCGAAGCGGGCAATAACGTCGTCCACGCGAGCCTCGGCCGCCGGGCCCTCCTCCCCTAGCACCTTGAAGCCGAACATCAGCTCTTCCCGCACGCTGTTGCAGCAAATCTGCCGGTCGGGATTTTGGAACAAGAAGCCCACCTTGCGGGCAATCTGACTGGTCTTGAGCTGCGTAGTGGGCACGCCGTCCACCAGCACCTCCCCTGCCGTTGGCTTCAAAAGGCCATTGGCAAGCCGCATGGTAGTGGATTTGCCGGCTCCATTTGTGCCCACAAAGGCCACGAAATCGCCATCGCGCACCGTGAAGCTGACGTCCTTTAGCACCGCCAACTCTCCATCGTAGGACGCACTCACATTCTTGAATTCGATCATAGTTGCCCCTCCAGTACCTCACGGCAGGCCTTTTCGGCACCAGCAACGTTGCGCACGGCGGGGCCGCTATACAGCCCGGCGGCCGTCAGCTGGTTCACCAGCGTGGTTGAGCGCGGGCAGTTCACCCCCAGCGCCAACAGTTCGTCGGAATGGGCCAGCACCTTTTCGGGCACATCGGCGAAGCGAATCTCGCCCCCGTCCACAATGACCAGCAGATCGGCATAGTCGGAAAGCAGCGCGATCTTCTGCTCCACCACCACAACGGTGGTGCCGTGCTGGCGGGCATAGCGGGAGAGCAGCTGGAACACCGCCACCGATGAGGCGGGATCCAGCTCGGCCGTGGGCTCATCCAGCACCAGCACTTTAGGATTGAGAGCAATTATGGAAGCCAGCGCCACCTTCTGCTTCTGACCGCCGGAAAGGCTGTCGATGGGGCGGTTCAGAAGCTCGATGATGCCCATGGCCGAAAGCGCCTCGTGCACGCAGCCGGGAATCTGCTCTTTCGGCACGCCGAAATTCTCCAACCCGTAGAGAATTTCGTCCTCCACCACCGTGGACACCATTTGCGAGTCGATGTCCTGACACACCGACCCCACGAGCGCGGAGATGTCGGTGAGCGATGATTCCACAGTGTCAAGGCCGTCCACCGTCACGCTTCCGTAGAAGTCGCCGGGATAACAATGGGGAATGATGCCGTTTATGGCATAGGTGAGAGTGGATTTGCCCGATCCGGCGGCCCCGGTGATGCCAACGAAGCACCCCTGCGGAATTGAGAGGTTGATATCGCGCAGCACCGGCGCCTCCCCCTCCCGATAGCGAAAACTGAAATCCTTGAACTCGATCATGATAGCTCCTTAGCGCTTCAGCACCTTTTTCAGGGGGATGGCCAGAATCTGCACGAAGATGCAGTTGAAGGTGGCGGTGCCCAGCACGATGGCCACGTAGGCGGCCATGGCCACCATGAAGTTGCCGCCCACGGCCACCACATTGATGTAAACTGCCAGAGCCGCAAAGGTAAAGCCGGACACACAGGTGGAAACAAAGGTGTTGACCAGCGGATTGATGTCAAACTTGCCGCCGATGTTCATGGGCACCCGGATGAGCAGCCCGCAAACCAGCGCGCCTAGGAGCTCGGAGGGGATGTTCAGCAGGGGCGTGGCATTTAGCATGGGAATTTGGCATATCAGGCCGGCGATAAGCCCGATGGCAGCCGATTGGGCCAGATTCGGACGGATGAGGATGATGGCCAGGCAGTAGGCGGCGATGATGAAGTTGGGCTTCATGCCAAAAGAGGCCAGCAGGCTGCCCACCGTGAGCTTCAGCACTGCACCGGCGGCCAGCAGCACCGCCACCAGTATGAGGTCCTGGGTGCCCAAGCCCTTCTTCTGCCCAGTGGCAACCGCCCGCTTTTCCGCCTTTTTGGTAACAGGCGATGCAGCAGTAGACGCAGCCGTCTGGCGCTGGGCGCCCTGTGGCGATGGCGCTATGGAAGGCGAGGCGGCCGCCTCGTCAGAAACGACCCCAGCGACATTGCCTGGGGCGGCAACGCGAAGCGTTCCTTTGGGAGCGGCGGCGCCAGAAGCGCCGGTACGGGGAGCCCCCTTCGGGACAAAGGTTTCCTCGGCAGAAACGGCGGCATTGTTCTCGGTCATGATCGGTCCTTTCTCGGGGCTTCGCCCCTTTGTCGCGCCCGAGCCTTTCGGGCTGCTTTCTGTTGCTCAACGAGTACCGATCCACCGATCCACCTTTGCGAGTGCGGCCCCAGAAACAAAAAAGATCTGTCCCTTGGATAAAGGACAGATCTTTCAAAATCTGCGGTGCCACCTTTATTGGCCCGCCGAAGCAGGCCCCCTCGCGAACGTGCCATCACACGCTCTGCCTTTGACGCAGGCTCACGGTCCAGATACTCGGCCTTGCGGCCTTTCCCCTTTCCCTCGGCGACCCATTTACCATCCGGCTAACCTGCAGAACTCCCAGCCTAGGTTCCGCTCTCTGTGAGTGCCTCTGACGGCTTGACTTTCGCCTCATCGGTTTGGAAGGTATTCAATTGATGGCGGTACTTTACGCATTCGGCGGAATTCACGCAAGGGGCATTTTCGAAAAGTTTTCCCAACGGTAGCGGACCGGTAGACTTTAGCGCGCTGGAGCAATACGATGTTACGTTCAAAGTATAGCTGGAGACCGCACGGCGAAATAAGCGCCTATTCGGGCCATCTTGCCTGCGCATGCCACCATCCCCGTCCCCTGACATGTTGCAGCCGTCGGCAACAAAATCAGAGCGCATCGCGCGTACAAATCTCGTGGTTTTGTGCAAAGAGGAAGCTTCAGTGCACAAAATCGCAAGATTTGTACGACCCGTTAGCTATTTCACCTCGATCCGAATAGCAATTGTCCCCTAGCCTGCTTTCTGAGCTGGAGAAATGCGAAGTGCGTGTTCGCTGCTGGTTCGCTGTTCGTACAAATCTCGCGATTATGCGCGGAAATCCGTACAAATCTCGCAGTTTTGCGCATCGGAAAAACGGGCACCTAGCAGACGCCCTTAGTGGCGATAACGGAAACGCCGGTGTTGGCCAGGTTTTCCAGAACTACTTGCCCCTGTGCGATAGGAGGATGCACCACCAACTGGCGCAGCTGGCCTACTGCTGCATCCATCGTGTTTTTGGGAATGGGCGCGGCAGTCTTCACGCTTAAGGGTTCAAGGCACCCTTCAACTGGCACCACGAAAGCCAGCATCCGTTCGGGGGCCACCGCTTCCACGCGCCCATATTGGGCCCCTCGGCGACAGCTCTGGCCCTCCACCGACAGCACTTCGCCGCCGGACACCTCCACGGTGAGGGGACAGCCCAAAGGACAGCAGATGCACGTTAGCTCTACCGTTGTCATATCTTAAGCCTCCTCCACCCGCACGCGAATCTCGTTGCAACCCCACGCTTCGCTCATGGGCACCTCCAACTGCACCATTTCCGCCGGCACTGCCACCATGAACGGCTTTCTCTTCAGCGGCACAATCTCATCGCCCGGCATCAGCGCCTCCACCACGATGCGTCCGTTGCGGAAAGAGCCGGACACGCGCAACGACAGCTTCACCGGACCGCCATCAAATGCGTCATCCCCCAGCCTTTGGGGAACCACGTAGCGCACACCTTCACCAGGCACTGCGGGAACGAAAGACACCCTGCTGGAACGCGAGGTTCCGCCAGAAGCAAGCCCAGCCGATAGGCCGAGCGACCCTACGGCATCGGAGGAAGACACGGGCTGTGCCCCCCTCGCCTCCCTGGCGCCATCCGGCAACGAAGGCAAGCCCGAAAGCGCTCCGCTGGCCACCACTGCAAGAGCCGCTCGGGCGGCTTCCCTTCCGGCCACCTCCCCCTCGGCGGAGGCAAAGTCCACAAGGTCATGAATGTGCAGGGCGTTTCCGCAGGCGAACACACCGGGAAGCGACGTTTCCATGCGCTGGTCCACCACAGCGCCGCCAGTGATAGGCGAAAGCTGCGCACCGGCCGCCTTGGCCAGCTTGTTCTCGGGAAGCAGACCCACCGACAGCAGCAACGTGTCGCACTCCACCCGCTGCTCGGTGCCCGGAATGGGCTTGCGCGTGGCAGAATCCACCTGCGAAATCCACACCGCCTCAAGCCGCCCCTCCCCCTCCAAGCGGGTAACGGTACGGCTGAGGTGCAGCGGAATGCCGAAGTCGTCCAGGCACTGCACGATATTGCGGCGCAAGCCGGAAGGAGTGTCCATCAGCTCGTAGACCCCCAGCACCTCGGCCCCTTGCAACGTCATACGACGAGCCATGATAAGGCCGATGTCGCCGGAGCCCAGCACCACCACCCGTTTGCCGGGCAGGCACCCTTGCAGGTTCATGAAGTTCTGGGCCGTGCCGGCAGAGAAAACGCCGGAGGGACGGCTGCCGGACAGGTTGAGGGCCCCTTGGCTTCGCTCCTTCGAACCGGTGGCCAGCACCACCGCGGGAGCGCACAACGTGAGGGCGCCCAGAGGCGATGCAACGGACACGCGCTTCACAGGACCAGCCTCAACGGCGAGGACGGTGGCAACGGGGAACACGTCCACTGCCGAGCCATCCGCCAAGGCCGCAATCTCGCGGGCGGCGTACTCGGGACCGGTGAGCTCTTCGGCGAACCGGTGAAGCCCGAAGCCATTGTGAACGCACTGGCGTAAGATGCCGCCCTGGCTTGGCTCGCGATCCACCAGCGCCACACGGGCCCCTTCATCGGCGGCAGCTCGGGCCGCGGCCAAGCCCGCAGCTCCACCGCCTATCACCACGACGTCATAGTTGAGCGGGCCGGAGGATGCCGCCTGGAGTCCTTCGCTTAATGCCCCCTCCGCGCTGAGCGCAGATTCGTCCGCCATGTTGCGCCCGTCCACATATCGACATGCTCTTTAGACGAAAAGTCTTCCACACCAACAGTCGCAATCGACTCCCGGGCCTTCTCCCCCGCCAGAAGCGCCTGGCCCAATTCGCGCGCGGCACGGGTGCCATAGTCTTCCGGCGCCGCCTCCGTGAGCGGAGATCCCGGCAGTCGCTTGTCCAGTTGATCGGGGGGAATCCCCAGCTCACGACCGAGTATCTCGGCAATCTCAGGAGTGCAGAAACCGCCATGGCAGCCGCCCATCATAGCCCGAGTGCGCCATTTGATGGCGTCCAGCGAGAGCACCGGCAATGGCCCATGACATGCGGCCGCAACCTCCGCCTCGGTCACCGTGCAGCAGCGGCAGATCACCCGGCCGTAGCGGGGGTCGCGAAGGACGGCCTCTTCCCGCTGCGCTTGGGTCATATCGGCAAAGGGCACGGCGGGCTGCCAGGAATCCGCCGGGCTGCAGGCTTGCGACTGTTTCTCAGTGCCGCCAGCCGTCCCGCTCGAGGGAGCGCCAAATACGTTTTCGCGGCTTGCATCCTTCGTCGCATCACGCGAAAACGGCTCTTCGCCCGGCCGGTCTTCTCTCTCGCCTTCCCGCAAGGTGACTCCCAGCAGTTCAGCCACCTGTGCGCAGATGTCCACCGCAATGGCGGGGGCGCAGGTAAGTCCCGGCGAATCGAGGCAGGCGATGTCGAAGAAACCGGGGGCATCGGCGGGCTGGCCGATCACGAAATCGTAGCCGTTGGCATTGGAGGCGCGCAGCCCGGCGAAATTGGCGATGAGGCCGCTCAAAGTGAGCCCCGGCCATGTTTCCCGGGCCTTCTGCGCCACCGTGGCAAGGCCCTCTGCGCTGGTGGAGAGGTCGGTTTTGCTCTGCTGTTCGATGGCGGTGGGCCCCAAGATAAGATTGCCATGCACCGTGGGGGTGACCAGTACTCCTTTGCCAGCAGCCGTGGGGGCTTGGAACATGGTGCGCTGGAAGGTAGGACCGAAGTCGGTGCTCAGCAGGTCGTAGTCGCCCCGGCGCGGGATGATGGCGATCTTATGGGCGCTCACCTGGTTGTGCATCTCGTCCGAGAAGACGCCAGCGGCATTCACCACGCATCGGGCCCTTAGAACTTCGCCTCCGTCAGTGGTCAGGCGGAAGCGGGGGGCCGCCGCTTCCAAACCGCCATCCCGGGCAACGGCCACAGCGTCTTCATCGGAAACTTCGGGAGCCCTTTCACCCGCACCCTCTTCCACCTGCCGATCGTGTTCCATCGAATTCGAAGGGCCTCGCAGATTGCGCCCGTCCTCAATTGAAAGCTTCTCGATGGTTTCCACCCGCTGGTTGAAGCGGAACTCCACGCCGCGCCGGGCCGCCCACTCGCCGCAGCGGAGCGTCACCAGGTACGGATCGCAGATGGCGCCGCCCTCCACCACAAGGGCGGCAGCGCACTCGGGACTCAGATTTGGCTCCAACGCGCGGGCCTCTTCGCCGCTTACCAACGACAGGCCCCCTGTGCCGTTGGTCCTCCCCCGCTCCAATAGCTCCTTCAACGTACGGCAGCCATCTTCAGCGAAAGCCACCACCATCGAGCCATTGCGCTTGTAGGGAAAGCCCAGCTCGGCAGCCCATTGCGGGTACAGTGCCGCTCCTTCGCGGTTATAGCGGGCCTTGAGCGTGCCCGGCAGGGGATCGTAGCCGGCATGCACGATGCCGGAGTTGGCCCGAGTAGCGCCGCAGGCAATGTCGTTGCCCGCCTCTAGGACGCAGGCGGACACATCGTAGCGGGTCAGCTGCCGTGCCACAGCACAACCGGCCACACCGGCGCCAATCACCGCAACATCGAATATGCTCTCTTTTGAGGGGGCCATGGGCACACTTCGCTTTCGGAAAACATCGAGGCGAACATTGCTGAAAGTAATACTAGCACAGCCACTTGAACCGCCCGTCAAGCAGCGGCTTTCGAGACCAGCCTGCCACGAGCCCTTCATACCGCTTCAGGCACAACCGCGATGCAAGAAGACTTTCTGCGGGGCGTCACTCCGGATAAAGGCACAGCAGCCGTAGTTCCCCAAACAAACAGCTTGAGAATGTCGCGCAGAGACCGCCTCCCCCACGGCAGCGCCAAACTCTGCCCTCGCCCCCCCCTTCCCGCCGGGATGAAAAAACGAGGGACCCCGAAGGGCCCCTCGTGCGCCGAAGAACCAGGCATAACGCCCGACATTTACCCGATGCGAATCCGCGACGCGATGGGTAATATACCGCTTTTCAAGGCCCAGCGGAAAAGCGGCCCCGAAAAAATTTGGCGGCTATTTTGCAAATTGCCGCCAGCGGTAGAAATTGCTTTGCAACAATTATCGCTTATACCCCACTCCAATCATGAGCAGGGGATTTGCAATTACCGCATTGTACGGCCATTCGCATCGAATGTATAGCGCCTTCCGTCGATGGTCTGGGTGCCCGTGGCCATTTTGCCGTCTGCATAGAAGTAGCTCCACTTCCCGTTGGCTTTCCACTGCAGCCACCCGGTGTGCATGCGCCCGCTGCCGTCGAAGTAGTACCGCGCACCGCCGATGGTCTGCTCCCAGCGCACCGAGCGCGCCGTGGTGGGATTGAAATAGTAGGTGCGGCCGCCCAACCTCTGCCAGCCGGTGAGCGCCCGGCCCGATCCGTCGAAGTAGCTTTTGGCCTTGTCGTTGTTCCAGGTGACCCAACCGGTCACCATCTGGTACTTGCCGTTGAAGTAGTACAGCTTCCCGCCGATCCACTGCTCCCAGCGCTTGGACCTGGCAGTGGAGGGGTCGAAGTAGTAGGTGGAGCCGCCAATTCTTTGCAAGCCCTTGAGCGCCTTGCCATTGGAGCCGAAGTAGCTTTTGGTGCCGTTCGCCCTCCAGGTAACCCAGCCGGTCACCATCTGGTAGGATCCGTTGAAGTAGTAGAGGTCATCGCCAACACGAACTTCCCACCGCCTTGAGTGGCAGGTAGAGGGGTCGAAATAGTAGGTAGCGCCGCCGATTTTCTGCAAGCCCTTGAGCGCTTTGCCATTGGATGCAAAGTAACTCTTGGTTTTGTCGGCATTCCAGGTCACCCAGCCGGTCACCATCTGGTAACTCCCGTTGAAGTAGTACAGATCGTTGCCAATGCGCACTTCCCACCGCTTGGAGCGCCCAGTTGAAGGGTCGAAGTAGTAGGTGGCACCTCCTATCTTCTGCAAGCCCTTGAGCGCTTTGCCGTTGGATGCGAAGTAGCTCTTGGTTTTGTCGGCGTTCCAGGTTACCCATCCCGTCACCATCTGGTAGTTCCCGTTGAAGTAATACAAGTCGTTGCCGATGCGCACTTCCCACTTCCGAGAGCGCGCAGTGGCGGGGTCGAAGTAATAAGTGGCGCCGCCAATTTTCTGCAACCCCGTGAGCGCCCGGCCGCTGCTTCCGAAGTAGCTCTTGGTCTTGTCATTGTTCCAGGTGACCCAACCGGTGACCATCTGGCACTTCCCATTAAAGTAGTACCAGTAGCCGCCAATTTTCGTCTCCCACTTGGCCGCCACGCCATCGGCACCAAAGTAATACCACTTTCCGCCAAGCGCCACCCACTCATTTTTAGCATAGGTGCCGTTCGGTTTGCCATAGCGGTAGGAGGAGCCATAAGCCGTCAGCCCCGGCTTCGCCTTCTCTGGTTGCGGCGTTGGCGTAACCGTAGAGCCGCCCGATCCGGTGGATCCGCCGGTAGAAGCGCTTTCCTTAACCACCGCCACCGTGAACTTGCCCAAGTTGTTGGACGCTCCGTGCTGATAGTCCACCTTCACCGAGGCGATTTTGCTGCCGCCGCAGGTTCCCCAGTTCCGCTGGGCCAAATCCCAAGCCATTAGCTGGTGAGGCACCTTGCCATACATGGACAACATAGTGCCCAGCGCGTCTTTCGTAGCCGCCACCTCGAAGTTGGTTTGCCCGGCGGAAATCTTCTGCGCAATCTCTGCCGCATACGCGTCCGCCCACTTCTTCACATAGCCGTTCTTGACCAGGTAATGCCCAGTCAAAGATGGGCACTCGTAGCCGGCTTGTGCCTCATGCTCGGAATGAACCAGTGCGGTGAACTGGTCACTCATGCCGAAGTACTGGTGCTGCAGGATGCGCTTCTCCTCGTCGGAGAGCAGCTTGGACATCTCCACGCCGGTATCGTCGTCCCACGTCACATCCACCTGGTACCATGTGCCATCGAGCTTAACGGCGTTCCATTCGTGTCCGTTGCCAGCCATGCGCTGACTTTGGATGCCCAACTTCTTCAGCAGCATCTCATACAATGTGCGATAGGCCGCACACGTGCCAGAACCGGTGGCAAGCAGCCCAGCAGTACCCGCATTGGTCAGCGAGTTATCGTACTCGCAATTGCCCACGATCCAATCATGCAACCAGAGGGCCTTTTCGTATTCCGTGGAGAAGTTTTTGGCTTGACACTCAGCAACAATCGCCTCGATGCGCTGATCGACTGTAGGGTAATTGGGGTCATCAATGGTTATTTCGACCCTCACCGTTGTCGTGTGGGCGGCCTCGCCCGGAAGCGGATTCTTCAAAGAGCCAAAGCACTCGAACCTCAACTGGTACGTGCCCGACGTGTGAAACGTCACAGAATAGTCCTGCTCTTCCGCAAAACCGCTGTCCTGGGAGTAATCCACCAACTCCCACCCATTGGAAGTTTGCAGGCTCACCCCGCCGAGACGATACTTGAAATACGAGTAGTTGTCAGAGGTGTCCAACGATTCAATATGAAACACAGTTGGTGTGCCCGCAACGGGAGCGTCCCACGAGACCTTGGCCGTAAACTCATCCGTGTCCTGAGCGCTGTTTTCAAAGCTTTTCGAGCTGGCGGATGCAGCCTCAAGGCCACTTTCACTTTGAACAGACGCAGAATCTGCGCTCGAAGATTGCGCGATAGTGGGCGCTTCATCAATACCGGATCCATCTTGCGCCAAGGCTGTGGATGGAACCATGGAAACAGCCAGAATGGCAGAAAGGGCGCAGCGCCCGAAGAAGTGAGAAGGCTTGACCATCTTGTCTCCTCGTCGTCAACCGCAAGCGGCCTCCCACCGCCAGCGAGCGTAAAACATCAGATGGTTAGAGTAGCGCAAGACCCCATGCTCCGGCAATAAGCAAAAGCACGCCGAGCCGCCACAAGCCAGGATGCCACGGCGCTAAAATCGGTTTTCAGCAACCTGAAAAGACCCCACGATGCCATACCCTCTCCTGTGCCCTTGCTTACAACTCCAAGCGTGTGAGTCAAATCACCTCCAAAACAGCTGCCTCAATTCCCGCAAAAGCATTTTGGATGGGTTTCTCTAGAAAGCGCCTCGAAAAAAGCGACCACACAATACAGCAGGCAAGGAATGCATACATTGCCATACGCGTGTCCGCAGGTATTCCAAGCCAATGAAGCACGCACAGAAACACAAAAAGGATTGGGATGTGCCACATATACATACTGTAGGCAATCGCCCCACTGCCGGCGAAAATCCTGCTGTCAAACAACCCCTGAACAGGCTTCGAATAGAAGAAGAGAACCACGCAGGGAAACACAATGAAATAGAGGAAGTAGGCCAGCGAGCCAGAGCCCCCGTTAATCCATGATGGCTTAAGCACATAAAGGAGCACATAAACGAGGACAACTCCCCCCGATACAAAGGTCAGCCCCCTCCCACACTTCTCGGATAAATACGCCGCAGGCCTGTAAAGCAGAACGCCGACAAAGAAGGAAATCAGCCCTCTTGCGATGTAGCCGTTGAAAAACGGAAAGGAGAGCCCGTACGAATCGTTAAAAACCGACATTACTATCCCAAACTGCATTACGACAAAAAAACCAATCACAGGATTCGTCTTTGTTTTGCGACAGATCCTTACGGCAAAAAAGAAGTACACATAGCAGAGCAAAAGAACACTTATGTACCAAGTGGGGTTATTGACCATGAGAGAAGTATTGAGCCATCGGGCAATCCCTAATAAGCTTGATGCCACCGCCCAAACGGAAAAGGGAAAACCTCCGAGCTCAAAAACCGTCCGATAAAGCAAATTTGCCGCCAAGTAGCCAATACCCGCGACAATTAGCATGGGGAGGAAGCGAGTGTATTTCTTCAAAAAGAACGGGGCAAAGGCCGTGTCACATTGAATGCGATTCACGTAACGAAACGTCACAAAACCAGAAATTACAAAGAAGAGCTCAACAAGATAACCCCAATAGAAGGAACCATAGCACCAGTTTATCCCAAAGGCAAAAGTCGCATGCGTTTCCTGTTGAAAATGATGAAAAAGGATGATGACAATAGCAAGAAACTTCAAAACATCCAGTGAGTAAACGCGTCTGTTGCTAGATTTCGCACCTTCCCCCATTTAGTCGTTCCCTTCCCATGACATGCGAGCCTGCGGCCTATTGTCGACCACCCTTTTCAAGACATACTGCGGCGCATTGTTGATGGTCATAAAAACTCGTCCCAAGTATTCTCCGATAATGCCAAGGAACAGTATGATGAGGCCGGAGCATGTCAAGATAACCGCCATAA
>CANSTH010000035.1 GCA_947649875.1 uncultured Parvibacter sp.
CTAGCCCCCACCGGGCCGCACACTGTGCGGGCGCCCCCCGGGGGGGGGGGCGGTGCGGCAGCGCCCCCTCCCCCAACCCCCCCCCCCGACATGCCCGACATGGACAGCTACAGCGAGTTGGTCTTTGCGGTGGGAAGGTGCTCGCCGCAGTGGCCGATTACCAACCTGTTTTGCCCATAGTCGGCGAAGAAGTGCACCCGGAGAGTTTCACCGGGTTTGTTGGAGCGCCCCTTCACATGAGCGGTCATATCGTGCACCGCGCCGTTGTATTCCACCGTGCGCAGGCGAGCGAAGGCCTGGTTGCGCTTGTTGGCCTTCATGTCGCGCAAGGTAAGCTCGAAGCCGGTTTGGTCTTGGAAGCGCTTGGCCACATGGCCCCCTTCTTGCCCGAAGATGAGCGGATGCAGCACCACCGCCATCGACCGCAGCACCTCCCACACCTCGGCCGTAGAGCCGTGGATGAACGCCTCGGCGCTCTTGCGGGCCGGGGGCAGGAACAGCAGGCGATCAGGGAAGGCCTCTTGTGCCAAATCTAGCGCCTCAGCTGGTGCTTGGGGAAGGTGCAGCCGCTCCAGAAGCGCCGAGCGACCGGCAAGCGAGCTGTTTTGCTGCCGCAGCGCTTCCGCCTCCAGCTCAAGGGTGCGCGTACGGTGCAGAGTGGAGGCCAGCTTGAAGTTGGCCTCGGATATGGCCTTATCGTAGCCCTCGCGCATACCCTCCAGCTCTTCCTGGAGGCGCAGGTTCTCAAGCCACGCCTCTTCCAGGCGCGGATCCGCCTGCGGGCGGCCATCGGCCAACAGCCCCTTTATGGCGGGCTCGTCAGCAGCATCTGCGGGCACGCCCGATCCCGGGGAGCCAGGTGCCCCAACAACATCGCCGGCCGCATCGATTCCCCCATTGGGGCCAGTTCCCTTGGCATCCCCTTCGGTACGCAACGCCACAGCATCGGGCGCCTGGGCCCCGCTTTCGCCTTCGTCACCTTCAGCAGCCGGCGACGCAAGCAGCGCTTCCGGCTCTCCCTGCAGCTCTTCTTCCTCCAGCTCTTCCTCGGGAACATAGTCCAAAAGCGCCGTGAGCACCTCCACGCCGTCTTCCTCAGACGGGGCCAGCGTGGTGCGGTCGCTCACCGCCATGGCGATGATGTTGTCCACCACCGCCCCGAACTCTTGCTCGTCGAGGAAGGGGTCGAAGTAGAAAGGCGCATCCACGCAGGTGCCCATGCCTCCCAGCTGCAGTATCCAGGCGCGCCGGTGCTCCGCCTCGCTGAAGGCGCGGGCGGTGTCGAAGTTCTCACCGTTCAATATGAGCTTCGACTCTATGGCCAGCGCCCATCCCTTCGGGCCGGCTCCCACGTAATAGAGCAGCACGGAGCCGGTCTTATCGTCGTAGACGGGGTAAACGAACACGTGGTCCAGCTCTTCATCGAACAGCGTCCACTGCAACGGGCGCACATCCAGCAGTAGGCAGCTGGGGAACAACCGATCCAGCTGGCCCAGGGGGGTGTTCAGGAAGTTCTCGCCCTCATCGAAGGCCTGCACTGCCCGTTGCCCAAGCTGAAGCACGCGGGGCATCTCGTCCCACAACTGCACCACAGAGGGGTAAAACATCATCTCCAGCCCCTGCAGCTGCAAATCCCGGTCAATGGCGTTGCGCAAGAAGGAATCGCCCCGATAGGTGTTGGGGGTGCCCAGGGCCAATGGATGGCCGTCAATCTTGATGCGATCTTGCACCAGCAGCGCAGGAAGCTCTTTCGAGAAGCGCTCCACTTCGCCTGTCCAGTTGTTCTTCAACATGCGCTTTTGGCGCTGCACCACCTTATGGTGGAACGATTTCTTCTTTGCCTTCGCCATAGCTCTCTCGCTGTTCAGTGGTTTGTTTTTCGAGAGCATGATAACAGGAGGAAGGGCGCGCCAAACCTCTGGCAACGACTAAACCACAAGTCGCTTAACTTCGGTGTTCGCCAAAAGGACCAAGGGAATCGTCGCACAAAGCCCGTCACCAGCCGAAGCGCAGGCGAAGCGCTTGGCAGCTTACACGCCAAGGCACTCGGCCGGCCTACTTCATTGCGGAATCCTGGCCAAGGATGGGGGTCTCGCCAGCCCCCTCATCACCCAGAGGCTCCACATGTACCAGCACCTCGATCACCGAGGGAAACTGCCGCTTCAGCACCGCCTCCACTTCATCGGCCAGCGCATGGGCGCGAAACACTGTCATGTCGGGATCCACCTGGATGTGCAGGTCGCAGTACACCTCCCCTTCAGTGCCGCGGGTGCGCACATGGTGCACGTTGGACACATCCGCTACCGAAGAAGCCGCCTGGGCAATGGCCTCGGGGGAAATACGAGAATGATCCGACAAAGTGCGCAGAGCAGTACGAAACACCCCGAAGGCGGTGACCAGGATTGCCGCCGTCACCACCAACGCCATCACCGGATCGGCGGCCGGAAAGCCCATCTTCACCAGGATCAGGCCCGCAATGACCCCCAGCGACACGAAGGCATCGGAGAGAGTATGGGAAGCATCAGCCATAAGGATCTCGGAATGGTAGCGCTTGCCGCAGGCCCGCTCGTAGCAGGTGACGGCAATGTTCACGGCCATGGTGCCCACCATCACCACGAAGGAGAGCGCGGAAACTTCCGCCGTGAAAGCGCCGGTGACCAGCTTCTGCACAGCGCTCGACCCCACCTCGAAGGCGGCGGCCAAAAGCAGCACGCCGATGATCAGCGAACCATAGGTCTCGAACTTCGCATGCCCGTAAGGATGCGACTGGTCGGCGGGGCGGCTGGCCATGGCAAGGGCGATGATGCCTACCACGTTGCCGAAACCATCGAAAAACGAGTGGATACCATCGGCGCGCATGGAGGTGGAGCCGCTGGCCAGGCCGTAGAAGAATTTGGCGGCTGCCACTGCCATGTTCAGCAGCAGCACTATCCACAGCACCCGTTCGACCGCGGAAGAGCGTCCGGCCTCGGGCCGGTTGCAAGTTTCGCCGCTCATGAAAGCGCGCCGCTAGCGATGGGAAAAGGGGCGAGGCAGATGCGGGGCAAGCGCCTTGGCTTGGCGCGTGGCGGCAAAGCCCACCGCAATGGCAGTGGCGCAGGACACGGCAGCCAACGCCAACGGCACCGCAATGGCGCCGGGAACGGCAGAGCGCGTGTAATGGACATCCGACACGTTGATGGTGACAGGAGACGCCGCGCCGTCTTCGCGCCCGATCGGCGCCCGCAACGTCATCGGCCGCCCACAGCAAGAAGGAGTCTTGCCGCTTTCCTTCACCACTTCCACCACCATGCCGCATTCCGGGCACTCATACGTATCAGCCATAAGACCCTCCCTTGAAGTTTTCACTCGAAGACGAGAGGATACCCCGAACCGCCAAAAGAGTCCATTCCTGTTTCCCAAATCGGCCCTATGCGTCTTCGATCAGAATCACGTCGTCGCCATAACAGGTCCAAGCCAGCAGCTGAGGGTTCTCCAGGTGCCCCAGATTGCCGCGCGCCGCGGGCCAAGCGTACTTCGGTACGCACCGAGCCCGCAGGAAACGGCAAGATGGGGTGCATGGAGAAGCCTCAGCGGACAAGGAAAAAGCCCCGCTGACAAGCGGGGCTTTGATTTCGCTGGTGTCGGAGGCGGGATTTGAACCCGCACACCCGATATGTGGGCACTAGCACCTCAAGCTAGCGTGTCTGCCGTTCCACCACTCCGACATCGGTAAAAAGTGCGTTGCCTATATTAGCATAGCCGCTTTCTATTGCAACGGGAAATTTTCGCTTGCGCGCCTAACGGGCAATGGTTCCGTGAGGATAGATGATCATCAACACGATGAGCGACAGCAGGAACACCACTGCGCAAATAATGGTAATGCGGTCGAGATTCTTCTCAATGATGCTGGTACCGGTTTGGGTTGAGTACATGGAGCTGGCGATGGCATCGGAAATGCCAGTGCCCTTGCCCGAATGGAGCAGAATGAAGATGACCAGGCCGACACCGGAAACAACCAGCAGAATGAGCATGATGATAAGCAGCGGATTCAAAACGTTTCTCTTTCTTCCCGCAGACGAACGTATTCACACAAGCAAGTAAGTATAGGACGCTTGCGCTCTATAAGCAAGCGAACCAGCCCAACTCCACGGCTATTTTATGCTGTAGGCGGTAATGGACACCTTCGCCACCGCCCGGCCGGCGCCATCCATTACATTCACCTCATAGAAGCTGAGACGGCGGCCTTCTCGCACGCAATGGGCAGTGGCGATGAGCCTGTCAGCCTTCGGGCTGGAGAGAAACTCAATGGTGCTGGATGCGCTCACGCAGGGGCCGCGCCCAGTGACGGAGGCCACCGCCAGCGCAAAGTCGGCCAGTGTGAAAATGGCGCCACCCATCACGTGGCCCTGAGCGTTCAGGTGCACGTTCACTACAGGCATCTCCACCACGCTGTGGCCGCGGCCGCCCTCCACGATGCGGCAGCCGGCGGCTTGCGTGGCAAAGCGGTCGTTCTCGAAAAAGTCGTTCAGCTGCTCCAACGTGGGGTTGTCGGAGAGGACCACCGGGTGGTTCAGCATCTTCTCGGTTTCTTCAGGGGTCATTGCTGTTCTTTCTCGTGTTCTGCAACGGATGGCGGTAGCTAAGATGCCAGCAGGCTGCGGCCGGTCATGACAGCCGGCGGTTGCACGCCGATGGCATCAAGCAGCGTGGGGGCAATATCGCACAAGGCCCCCTGTGTGCCGTCCAGCCCCAGCCCCTCGCCGGTGCCGTCCACCAGCACGAAGGGCACCAGCGCCGTGGTGTGGGCGGTGTGGGGGCTCCCGTCGGCGGCCACCATCTTGTCGGCGTTGCCGTGGTCGGCAGTCACAAAGACCACGCCCCTCTTCTCCCTGATGGCCTCCACCACCTTCCCCACGCCGGCGTCCACCGCCTCCACGGCGGCCACCGCAGCGGGGATGGAGCCGGTATGGCCCACCATGTCGCAGTTGGCGAAGTTCACGATGTACACATCCGCCTCATCGTTTCGAATAGCCTGCACCAGGGTGTCGGTGACTTGCGGCTGGCTCATGGACGGCTGCAGGTCGTAGGTAGCCACCTTCGGGCTGGGAATCAGCACTCGCTGCTCCCCTTCCTTGGGCTCTTCGCGGCCGCCGTTCAGGAAGAACGTCACGTGGGCGTATTTCTCGGTCTCGGCTATGTGGTACTGGCGCAGCCCCTCTTCGGCCAACACGTCCGCCAGCACTTCCTCGGGAAACTCTTTCGGGAACGCCACCGGCGCCGGGATGGTGGGGTCGTACTCGGTGAGGCACACAAAGCTTAACCGCGGCCAGCGCTTGCGCTCAAAGCCGGAGAAATCGCCGTCCACCAAAGCACGGGTGATCTCGCGGGCACGGTCGGGGCGGAAGTTGAAGAAGATGACCGCGTCGCCGTCGCGCATGCCGCGGCCCTCCAGCGCCACCGGCACCACGAACTCGTCGGTGACCCCTTCGCTGTAGGAGCTCTCCACCGCCGCCACCGCGTCTTCTTCCACCAGGTTCTCCCCCAGCGCCACAGTGTTGTAGGCCTGCTCCACCCGCTCCCAGCGGTTGTCGCGGTCCATGGCATAGTAGCGCCCCTCGATGCTGGCGATGCGAGCATCCACCACACCATCCGAGTCGTTTGCCACTTGCTCCAGCACTTCCACCAGCTGGGCCACGTAATCGGCCCCGCTTGCCGGCGGCACATCGCGGCCGTCCAAGAAGCAGTGGACGCGAATGGTTTGCACCCCGGCCTTGGCGGCCGCCCGGATGAGGGCGTACAGGTGCTCGTTGGAGGAGTGGACGCCGCCGTCGGAGAGCAGCCCCATGAGGTGCAGCACCGCCCCCGGCTTGCGAGCGGCAGCGAAGGCCTCGGCAATCACTGGGTTGGCCTCCAGCTCGCCGGTGCGGCAGGCGCGGTTGATGCGGGTGAGCTCCTGGAACACCACGCGGCCGGCGCCGATGTTCAGATGCCCCACCTCGGAGTTGCCCATCTGCCCCTCCGGCAGCCCCACTGCCTCTTCCGAGGCCTGCAGCTTCGTCCACGGGCAGGTGGCGAACAAATTGTCCAGCACCGGAGTGCTGGCCAGGGATATGGCGTTTCCAGGACCGGCGTCGGCCAGGCCGAAACCGTCCATGATGATAAGGCAGGCGGGCAGGTTACGATGGGACATGGGCGTTCCTCACAATATGGCTTAAAGACACGAACAGGCGCCGAGGATGAACCCCGGCGCCACCTACTTATTTATCACAAGGGCAGAAGCGCTACCCTAAAACCACCTTCACGGCCGCCTCCACGATGGCGATGAAGGAATTGGCCTTCAGGCTGGCGCCACCGATGAGCCCGCCGTCGATGTCGGGCTGGGACAGCAGCAGCTCGGCGTTGCCCTCGTTCATGGAGCCGCCGTACAGCACGCGCACCGCTTCGGCCACCGACTCGCCATAGAGGCGCCCCATGGTGGCGCGCACTGCAGCGCACACCTCTTGGGCCTGTTCGGGCGTGGCGGTGCGGCCGGTGCCAATGGCCCAAATGGGCTCGTAGGCCACAACGCAGCCTTTGGCGTCCGCCTCGTCGATGCCGGCGAAGGCCGCTTCCACCTGACGGCACACATAATCGACGTAGGCGCCGTCGTCGCGCACCTCCAGGCTCTCCCCCACGCACACGATGGGGGTGATCTTGCCCTCGATGAGCGCCTTCGCCTTCAAGTTGACGTCCTCGTTCGTCTCGCCGAACAGGGCGCGACGCTCGGAGTGGCCCACGATGCAGTAGCTGCAGCCGCACTCCTTCAGCATGGTCACCGAAATCTCACCGGTGTAGGCGCCCTTGGGCTGGAAGTACACGTTCTGGGCCCCCACGCGCACTTTGCAGCGGTCGGTGTCCAACACGGTTTTCGCCGGCTTGATGTCGGTGAAGGGCGGGCAGACGCACACCTCCACATCCTCGGCCCACTCCTTCTCGAAGCGGTTGGAGATCTCTTGGGTGAGCACCACCCCTTCGCTGATGGTGTTGTTCATCTTCCAATTGCCCGCGATCAGCGGTTTTCTAGCCATATGCAATCCTTTCAAGTTGATGCCTAGCAGCTCTAAATGCCTCGCATTCCCAAAAGAGCGCTGCGGTTGCCGTTAGGCCAGCGGAACCTTCAACGCCTCCACGCCAGGCAATGCCTCGCCCTGCACCAGCTCCATGGAGGCGCCGCCGCCGGTGGAGATGAAGGTCATCTGGTCGGCCAGATGGAACTTGTTCACCGCGGCCACCGAGTCACCGCCGCCGATGATGGTGTCCGCCTGCTTGTTCTCGGCAACGGCGTTGGCCACCGCTAGCGTGCCCGCCTCGAAGGGCTTCATCTCGAACACGCCCATGGGGCCGTTCCAGAACACCGTGGCCGCGCCGCCGATGGCCTCAGAGTAGATGGCGGCGGTGTCGGGGCCGATGTCCAGCCCCATCATGTCATCGGGGATGGCGTCTACCGTCACCGTGGCGATGTCGGCGTCCTCGGCAAACTTGTCCGCCACCACCACGTCCACCGGCAGCAGCAGCTTCACGCCTTTGTCCTTGGCCTTCTGCATCATCTGGGCGGCGCGCTCTACCCAATCTTCCTCTTTGAGGGAAGTGCCCACCGAATAGCCTTGGGCAAGCAGGAAGGTGAAGCACATGCCGCCGCCGATGATGAGCACGTCGGCCTTGTCCAGCAGCGCGTCGATCACCTTGATCTTGTCGGACACCTTCGAGCCGCCGAGAATGGCCACGAACGGGCGCTTGGGGTTGTCCAGCATGCCGGTGAGAGTGCCCACCTCCCGCTGCATCAGGTAGCCGGCGTACGCAGGCAGAAAGTCCGCCACCCCAGCGGTGGAGGCATGGGCGCGATGGGCGGTGCCGAAGGCATCGTTAACGTACACCTCCGCCAAATCGGCCAGGGCGCGGGCGAACTCGGGATCGTTCTTCTTCTCCCGCTTGTCGAAGCGCAGATTCTCCAAAAGCAGCACTTGGCCGTTTTCGAGAGCCGCCGCCTTGGCCTGGGCGTCCTCGCCTATGGTGTCCTGGGCGAACGCCACATCCGTGCCCAACAGGCCGTCCAGATAGGCGGCCACCGGCGCCAGCGAGTAGGCCTCCTCGTAACCAGTGCCGGCGGGGCGGCCCAGATGGCTCATGAGAATCACCTTCGCGCCATCGTTCACCAGCTTTTGGATGGTGGGCAGCGCCGCGCGAATGCGGGTGTCGTCGGCCACGGCGCCGTCTTTCAGCGGAACGTTGAAGTCCACGCGCACCAGCACCTTCTTGCCGGCGGCGTCCAGGCTGTCAATTGTCGCGATATCGACCACGGGGGCTCCTTTCACGTAATAGGAGGAAACCCCGAACCCACAAACACGGGATTCGGGGCTCCGAATTAACAAAGCTTTTTGCGCAGCGCCTAGAGCATGATTTTGACAAGATCCTTGATGCGGTTGGAGTAGCCCCACTCGTTGTCGTACCAGGAGACGCACTTCACGAAGTTGCCCTCGCCGCCCATCACCATGGTCAGCTTGCTGTCGAAGATGGAGGAAGCCGGGTCGTCCACGATGTCGATGGACACGATGGGGTCTTCCTGGTACTCCAGGATGCCCTTCATGGGGCCCTCGGCGGCAGCCTTCATGGCGGCGTTGATCTCGTCGATGGTCACGTCCTTCTCCAGCTCCACCGTGAGGTCCACCATCGAGCCGTCAGGGGTGGGGACGCGGGTGGCGAAGCCGTCCAGCTTGCCCTTCAGCTCGGGCAGCACCAGAGCCACGGCGCGAGCAGCGCCGGTGGTGGTGGGGATCATGGACATGGCTGCGGCGCGGGCACGGCGCAGGTCCTTGTGGGGCAGGTCCAGGATCTTCTGGTCGTTGGTGTAAGCGTGGATGGTGTTCATGTAGCCGCGCTTGATGCCGAAGTTGTCCAGCAGCACCTTGGCGAACGGCGCCAGACAGTTGGTGGTGCAGGAGGCGTTGGACACGATGTTGTGCTTGGCCGGGTCGTAGTCCTGGTCGTTTACGCCCATCACGATGGTGATGTCCTCGTTCTTGGCGGGCGCGGATATGATGACCTTCTTGGCGCCGGCGTCGATGTGGGCCTTGGCCTTGTTGGCGTCGGTGAAGAAGCCAGTGGACTCCACCACCACGTCAACTCCCAGCTCGCCCCAGGGCAGGTTGGCAGGGTCGCGCTCGGAGAGCACCTTCAGCGGCTTGCCGTCGACGATCATGCCGTCTTCGGTTACCTCGATATTGTCAAAAGCACGGCCGTGCACCGAGTCGTACTTCAGCAGATGGGCCATAGTGGGAATGTCGCCCAGGTCGTTCACGGCCACCACTTCGATGTCCGGATCGTTGAACATGGCACGATAGGCCAGGCGCCCGATGCGCCCGAATCCGTTGATGCCTACCTTAGTGGTCATAGGTTTCCCCTTTCGTGGTCTTTCAGGCAGCTCGTCTGCTGCCGCCCTCTATTGTGCCACAACCGCACCGACGTGGGGCGAAAATACGAAGAGCCAGAAAATAAGCGCAAACGGGCCCCGCGTTTCGCGGAGGCCCGTTTTGCAAATGGCTAGTTGTCGTAGATAGTTATCGAGTTCACTACCGGGATGGAATCTTGCTCGTCCGGAAAATAGACGAACTCCACCCTTGTGCCTTCTGGCGCCTTCTCCAGGCGCTCCTGCTTTCCAGAGCGTTCGCTCACCAGGAAATCGAATGTCTCCCCATTAGCATCCTTCACGGAAATCAGGAGGTTATCCCCAAGCCGGGCGGTTCCCAGTAGCTCCCCCTCGAAGCCCTTCGGATTGCAACCGCCAACGACGATCACCTCACCTGAGTCCAATCGCCTTGTCCCCTCGTCAGCTGCACACCCAACACAAAACGATGCAAAGGCGACCGAAAGAGAGGCCAGAAGACATCCAATCCGAAAGCTCATCAAACTCCCAACTAAATATCCAAAATCAAATCCATAAAGTGCAGGTGATGGTCATTTGATCGGGAAACTCGAGAGGAGCCGCTCAATAGGCGTACTGAATCCTCGAGGTATCCACAGGATAAAAACCAGTCCAACGACTTAAAAACTGTTATTTAATTTCCCATTTTACCACTTAAAATGTGCGTATTTTTTACGTACAATCATATAGAAACATTTTATACCGTAAGGAGCGACACCATGGCAGTAGCGGCCATAGAAAAAACCTCCCGCATGGATCTGCGACTCACAAAACCGCAGCGCCAAAGCTACGAGAAAGCAGCCTCTCTGAAGGGGCAAACACTTACCCAATGGGCGTCTGCTCATTTAGACGAATGCGCACGGCGCGATATCGCCGAAATGTCTACGACGGCCCTCTCCGAGGAGGCATTCGAGTACTTTTGCACCCTCCTAGAAGAACCGTTGCCCACAGAAACCCAGGAACTTCTCGACCGAAAGCCCATTTGGCAATGACAGCGTTTGAGAAACCTGTTCAACTCCCCGAGAATTGCGGAATAGACAATTTCCACTGCGGAGACAGCGTAGTGGACAAATGGGTGCTGGAGCATTCCGCCACGGCACGCAAGCGCGGAACTGCAGTAATATACGCCTCGTACAGCAATGGACGGGTTGCCGGATTCTACACACTCAGCACCCATTCGGTTCACAGGACAGACGTCGCGGGCGGCTGGCTCCAAAGAAACGCCTCAGATCCCATCCCCTGCGTCCTTTTGGGCATGCTCGGCGTTGACGACGAGTTCAAGGGCATGGGGCTCGGAAGCCAGCTACTCAGGAACGCTATCGAGAATGCGCTCAAGATTGCTGACATTGCTGGCGCCAAGGCACTCATAGTCGATCCGACAGGGCCCGACGCAGAGGGTTTTTATGCACATTTTGGCTTTACAAAACTGCCCGGAACCTCACGCATGGCTATTAGGCTTCGTCGGTAAGAACAGCTTTTTTGCCGTCCTTCCAGCCGCTACGAGCGGGCCTCCTCGGCCATTTGCTGGAGGCGGCGCACACGATGGTTCATGGCGGACTTGGAGAGGGGCGGGTCGGACATCTCCCCCAGCTCTTTGAGGGAGGCCTCCGGGTGCTGCACCCGCAAGCGGATGAACTCCTGCAGCGCCGGCGGCAGCTTCTCGAAGCCGTAGGCGGAAAGCACCTCGCGGATGACCCCTATCTGCTCGCCGGCGGCCCGCGACGTCTTCTGCTGGTTGGCCATCTCGGCGTTGATGAGGCGGTTCACATCGTTGCGCACGCTTTTCACCACCCGCTGCTCCTCCATGAACAGCGCCGCCTGGTGGGCCCCCACGTAGGCCAGAAACTCCATGATGGCCTCGCCGCTCTTCAGGTACACCATATACGAGCTGCGCCGCTGCATGAT
The DNA here is from genome assembly GCA_947649875.1 of uncultured Parvibacter sp. GTDB lineage: Bacteria > Actinomycetota > Coriobacteriia > Coriobacteriales > Eggerthellaceae > Parvibacter. The sequence goes on from CANSTH010000035.1 coordinate 11,345, forward strand.
GCGGGCGCTAATGCCCTTGAGCGCCATCAGCGCCTGCAGCCCCTCCGCCAGCTCCAGCGTCTCGGCCATAATCTCGAAGTGGAAATCGCTCCGGGGGTTGGAGATGAAGCCGCTGCCCAGAAATGCGCCGCGCAGATAGGCCGCGGCATCGCAGCTCTTGCGCACCAGCCCCGGGTCGATGCCAAGTTCCAGCCCGCCGTCTGCGGTGAGAATCCCCAAATCGCGCAGGGCATCCGCCAGCGCCGGTTGACGGGGCACCTCTATCAGGTAGTTGGGAGTCTTGTGCAGCACGCTGCGACGCACCGTGAGATCAGTCTTCAGCTGGTAGATGCCGTGCAGAAGCCGAATGACCAGGCGCGCCACCGATGCGCTGTCGGTGGCGATTTCCATACGGTAGGCGCCGGTGCCCGAGAGGAACAGCGTGCCCTCGATGCGCACCAGCGCCGCCAGCGTGGCCTTCTCGCAATGGGAGCACTCCGGCTCCACATGAGTGAGCTCTTCCTTCACCGAAGAGGAAAACGATGCCGCCATTGCTTTCCCCTAGCGCCTCTGCCGCGCTTCGATCATGGAGATCACGTCGTTGAACGCCTGGCACAGCGCGCTTGGGCTGTGCCAGGTGGGGCGCTCGGCATCGGCCAGGTTGCGCTCCAGCACCATAGGCCCGCGCGCCTGGATGGCCATGAGGTCGTCGTAGGTGAAGTTCACCCGCCGCACCGGCTCTTCCTCCGCAAGGCCCGGGGCGTCCACCATCGAGCCGAACCGCCCCGGCAGCACCGCCGCCCTAAAGCTCTGCTCCACCGGGTTCTGGGAGCGCACGGGCCGGGGCGAGTGCACCAGCATGAAATCCACCAGCCCGTCCATCCCGTGGTCGGCCAGGGCCTCGAAGTGCTCGCGGGCAGTAAGGCCCCAGGTCTCCCCCTGCACGTCCGCCAACGAGCACACGAACAGCACGCTGCCGCGTGAATCGCGGATGGCGTCCACCACACCGGGCACCAGCAGGTTCGGGATGATGGAGGTGAACAGCGAGCCGGGGCCCAGCACGATGAGGTCGGCGTTACGGATGGCCTCCAGCGCCGGCGCGTAGGGGCGCACCGTGCCGGTGTTCGACACCAGCGCCACCCGTTCCAGCGCCGTCTTGGAATGGCAGGCCACCGCCTGGCCCTCCAGCAGCGCCCCATCGCGGGTGCGGGCCCGCAGATGCACATGGTCCAGCGTTGAGGGGTACACGTGCCCGCGCGCCTCCAGCAACCGTTCGCAGATGGCGATGGCCTCGGGGAAGCTGCCGCACGCATCTTCCAGTCCAGCCAGCACCAGATTGCCCAGGGCATGGTCGCGGGCCACGGCGAAGCGGTACTTGAACACCTTCACCAGCGGGTCGTCCGGATTCTTCGCGAAGGCCACCAGGCACTTGCGGATGTCGCCGGGCGGGGTGACATCGGCCTCTTCCCGAAGGATGCCGGTGGAGCCGCCATCGTCCGCCATGGCCACAACGGCACTGGTGGACAGCCCCAGCGAGAGCAGGGTGCGAATGGACATGGGGGCGCCGGTGCCCCCGCCTATCACCACCGCGTTGAGGGCACGGCCGCCCCGGGGCACCGCCACGCGGGCCGCGTCCAAGTTCAGCGCCTGAAACGCGCTGGTGGCGCCGGGATCGCTGCGGAAGGGCCTGCTCAGCCTCATGCCTCGCCGCCTTTCCGGCGCTGCGCCTTGTCAAGGTCGCGATGGGCCACCGACACTCGATAGCCCTTCGACTTCAAGTAGTCGCCGGTGGCCTCTGCCAGCGCCACCGAGCGGTGCTGGCCGCCGGTGCAGCCCACCGCGATGGCCAGCTGCTGCTTGCCCTCGGCCACATATCCCGGCATCACCACATCCAGCAGCCCCTCCCATTTCTTCAGGAACTTCGCTGTTTCGTCTTGAAACATCACAAAGTCGCGCACCGGAGCATCCAGACCGGTGAGGTAGCGCAACGCCGGATCGTAATAGGGGTTAGGCAGAAAGCGCACGTCCATCACCAGATCGGCATCAGCGGGCGCACCGTGTTTGAATCCGAAGGAGTACACCGTGACGGAAAGCCCCCGCCGCTCGTTTTGGGAGGCGAACAGCTGGCCCAGGTTGCGACGCAGGTCTTGCGGCAACATCTCGGTGGTATTCAGCACGAAGTCGGCCCGATCGCGCAGGGGCATCAGCAGTGCCCGCTCCCGCTGGATGCCGGCGGCGATGGATGTGCCGTCGGTGCACAGGGGGTGGCGGCGGCGAGAGGACTTGTAGCGGGCCACCAACTTGTCGTCGTTGGCATCCAAAAACAGGATTCGGTAGTTGATGCCCTTCCCGTCCAAGTAAGCCAGCTGCTCTGCCAGCGTGTCCAAGTACTGGCCGCTGCGGGCATCGCAGACAATGGCCAGCCGCCGCTTCTCCTCTTCCGGCCCTTCCAGATAGGTGTCCACCAGCGCAGGGATAAGCTGGGCCGGCAGATTGTCCACGCAGTAATAGCCCATGTCCTCGAAAATATGGCTGGCCTCCGTGCGCCCTGCCCCGCTCATGCCGGTGACTATGGCCACCTGGGGCAGTTCTTGGACGTCTATCTCTAGGCTCATCGCTCTTCCTCGCTTTCGTGCTCGGCTGCCTCCACTGTCTCGGCCATTGCGGCTTCGGGCACGGCAGCCCCTTCGCTATCCAACGCCCCTACAGCATACTCGCTTTTCTCGACCGACAGCCCGTCATTCTCGTCTTCCAAGGTCTCCACGGCATACTGCACCGCGGGCGCGGCGACTTCGGCGGCTCCGTCCACCGGCGCCAGCTGGCGATCGTACTGGGCTATCACCCGCGCAATCTCCTCTGCCACCTCATCGGGAATGCCCGGCACTTCCCGCAGCTGCTCCACCGTGGCCGTGCGGATGTGCTTGAAGGACTTGAAGTGCTTCAGCAGCGCCTTCTTACGCACGGGGCCTAAGCCCGCCACCTCATCCAAGATGGAGGCGGTCATGCCCTTGCCCCGCAGCTCGCGGTGGAAGGTGATGGCGAAACGGTGGGCCTCGTCGCGTACCTGCTTCACAAGGTAAAGCGAGGCGGAGCCGCCGGGAAGCACCACCGGCCCCGTATCCTGCCAGGGCACGAACAGCTCCTCATCGCGCTTGGCCAGGCCGCAGATGGCTATGTCGTCGATGCCCATCTCCTGAAACATCTCCAGCGCCGCCGAAAGCTGCGGCTTTCCGCCGTCCAGGATGATGAGGTCGGGCTTGCTGCCGAAGCGCTCGTCTGCCATGCGCTCAGGGCTGTAGCGGCGCCGCATCACCTCCTGCATGGACAGGAAGTCGTTGGCCTCGGTGAGGGGGGTCTTTATCTTGAAGCGGCGGTACTGGTTCTTGTCGGGCTTTCCGGCGGTGAACACCACCATCGAGGCCACCGTGTAGGAGCCGTGGATGGTGGAGATGTCGAAGCACTCGATGCGCATGGGAGGCTCCTCCAGCGCCAGCGCGCTCTCCAGCTGCAGCAGCGCGTCGTTCACCCGCTTGTCATCGAAGTTGGTGCGCACCTTGTAGCGCATCAGGCTGTGGCGGCCGTTGGTGACGGCCATGGCCAGAAGGTCTGCCTTCTCCCCCTTCTGCGGAGCGGTGAGGCGTACCTTGGCCCCATGGGGGCTGGCCAAAAGCCCGGTGAGCCACTCCTCCAGCGCCTCGGCATCGTCGGGCAGCTGTTCCAAGATCACCTCGTGGGGAATGGATGTGGTGGCGTCGTAGTACTTCAGCAGGAAGTTGCGCAGCAAATCCTCCAGCGGCACGTCGCTGCCGCGGTTCAAAATGAACTCGTTGGCATTGATGATGCGCCCTTCCCGCACCTGCAGCACGTTCACCCCTGCCACTGTGTCGTCGCGGAACACCCCCACCACGTCGGCATCCAGGTTGCGGTTCGACACCGCCCGCTGCTTGTCGGTGAGGGAATTGATGGTGTCGATGCGCGCTTTGAGCCGCCCCGCCCGTTCGAAGTCAAGCTCGGATGCCGCTTCGGCCATCTCCTGGGTCAGCTCGTCCACGAACTCGCGCCGATGCCCCAAAAGGAAGCGCTCCACCCGCCGTACGTTCTCGGCGTAGGCCTCCGGGGTGCAGTTGCCACAACAAGCGCCCGGGCCCAACCCCACGTGGGCATCGAAGCAAGGGCGCGGCAACGGGTGCTCGGCGAAGGCCGGGTAGCCTTCCTTGCGGATCTTTCCGTTCATCTGGCGCCAATCGGCGCAGGAGGCAGCGCAGATGGGCACCACCCGCCGCACGATGTCCACCATATGGCGGGCGGCGCGAGAGTCGGTGTAGGGACCGAAGTAGCGGGTGCCCTTCACGTGCTTCTCGCGGGTGTACTTGATGGCGGGAAACACGTCGCCTTTGGTAAGGGCGATAAACGGGTAGGACTTGTCGTCCTTGAAATCGGCGTTGAAGTAGGGCGAGTACTGGTTGATGAGGTTCTTCTCCAGTACCAGGCTCTCGTGCTCGTTGGATACCACCAGGTACTCGAAGGAGGCAATCTGGTGCACCAGAAGCGGAATCTTCGCCCGCTCGTCCTGGAAGTTCACGTACTGGCGCATGCGGTTGCGCAGCTGCTTGGCCTTGCCCACGTATATCACGGTGCCCTCGGCGTTTTTCCACAGGTACACGCCGGGAAGCTGCGGCACGCTGGCCAACTCGCGCTTGATGCGCTCTATCTTTTGGGCCTGGGTCTCCCCCGCTGCGGCCGTGTTGCTGCGGGCGGCCTCGGGGCCCAGGATGTTGACGGATTCAGCATTACCGCCGCGGTCGGCGTTCCCGCCAGGTATGTTCGCGTTTTCTGTCATGGGGGAATTGTACCGCGAAATGAACACGCCCGGCACCGTGGCGCCCCTCCCCTACGAAATGCCCAGAGGCTGGCGGGCTCCGTGCCAAATATGTACCTAATTTGGTACATATATCCCAATGACGTTGTTTCATAATTCACCCATCGAAAACGCAGTTGAAAGGCAGCAGTCATGGGCTTCTATACGCAAAAGGCAACCAATCGCCCCGTCGTCATCGTCGAGGAGACGAAAGTTGCGGGGCTTTTCCACAACCCGGATGCGAAGCGGATAGCCTCCTCTTTGAATGAGGGAGAGCGCCTGTTGCTGGAAAGGGACTACCGTAACCCCTACGATCGGTGGGCCATGATGGTGAAATGCCCCGACGGGGATGTGCTGGGGTACGTTTCCTGCGATGTTGCCGAGGTGGTTGGGCGCCTGAGCGAAGGAGGACGCAGCCTGCATGGAGAAGTGCGCGAGGCCCAGCTTTTGCGGCAAGGCGCCCGCGTTTCCATGGCGGTGATTCTCGATGACTAGCTGTCTGAAGCCACGCACCGCCCCTAAACATGCAAAAGGCCCCCAGCGCTGGCGCACGAAATCCGCCATCCTCTCCGGCCAGGGCCCTACGGACGCGCCGATTCCCCTCCCCGTGCGCGTTTCCGCGGGGCTGCTGGGCCATCCCAGCTTTCGCCGCGCTTTCGGCGGATTCAAGGGCACGCCGGTGACGGCTTCGAATGCGGGAGCAGCCCCCGCCCTTCCCTCCCGCGACTTCGTGTTCCGGCTGGACAGGCCGGGGAAGCCGGGTGCCCTGCCGCGTATCTGGCTCACCGAGCCCTCTTCCGCAAGCAATGGTGCCCATGGCCGCGAGTACAGCGCTGTCTACCCATCTGGCCCCGATGCAAACGGTGTGCGGGCCGAAGAGCTGGGAGAGCGCTGCTTTGCAGAGGGCCTCTCCAGCGCCGCGGTGGCCGATGGCGCTCTGCGCATTCAGTGCTTTCAGGCGGCAGAGATATGCTTCTTGCATGCGGCCGCCCGCGGCAGCTTGCAGGCAAAGGTACGGTTGGCGGTCATCTACCGGGAGGATCTGTGCGCCGGCACTTCCTGGCTGGAGGCACATGAGCCTCGCCGCTCCCCCAACGCCCGCGCCGTCTCCCTTCTGAAAGAGGCGGCCGCAGCCGGCAGTGCCGAAGCCTGCTGGCTTCTGGCCGATGGCGAAGAGGTGTCGCGCTACTGGGCCATGCGAGCACTGAAGCTGGCATCCCCCGAGAGCGCCTGGCAGCAGGGCAACGCGTGGCTTCGTTTCGCGCGCGCTGCAGAGGCGCAGGCGGCCGACCTTTCCGGCATCGCCGTTGCCCACGAGGCCTACAGCTGCGCCCTGCAAGCGCTCTCTACTTGCGAGAACGAGGGCGACTGGCACGCCAAGCGCTATCGGATGGAGGCCCAGCGCGGCGCTGCCCGCATGCACCAAGAGCTCTTTTGGGCATAGGAGCGCAAGCCCTGAAGAGCAGCCGCTTCCTGTCGGGCAACAAAAAAGGGCGGAGACAAAGTCTCCACCCCAATTAGATTCTCTATTTTGGCCTGACTACACGATGCCCTGGGCCATCATGGCGTCGGCAACCTTCTCGAAGCCGGCGATGTTGGCGCCCATCACGTAGTTGCCCTCGTGGCCGTAGCGGCGGGAGGCATCGTCGATGGCGTGGAAGATGGATACCATAATGCCCTGCAGCTTGGCATCCACTTCTTCGAAGCTCCAGGAGAGGCGCTCGGAGTTCTGGGACATCTCAAGGCCGGAAGTGGCCACGCCGCCGGCATTGGCCGCCTTGCCGGGGATGAACACCATGCCTTGCTGCTGCAGGTAAGCGGTGGCGTCGAGGGTGGTGGGCATGTTGGCGCCCTCCGCCACGATCTTCGCGCCATTGGCCACCAGGTTCTGGGCGTCCTCGATGAACAGCTCGTTTTGAGTGGCGCAGGGAAGCGCGATGTCGCAGGGGGTGGCCCACACGCCGCGGCCCTCGTGGTACACCACGCCATCGCGGCGGGCGGCGTACTCGGAGATGCGGGCGCGCTCCACTTCCTTCACCTGCTTGATAAGGGCGATGTCGATGCCGTTCTCATCGTAGATCCAGCCGGTGGAGTCGGACATGGTGACCACCTTCGCCCCCAGCTGCTGCGCCTTCTCGGCAGCGTAGATGGCCACGTTGCCCGAACCGGAGATGTCGACGGTCTTGCCCTCGAAGCTGTCGCCGTTGCACTTCAGGTACTCTTCCACGATGTACACCAGGCCGTAGCCGGTGGCCTGGGTGCGGGCCAGCGAGCCGCCGTACGAGAGGCCCTTGCCGGTAAGCACGCCCTCGAACACGTCCTTGATCTTCTTGTATTGGCCGAACATATAACCAATCTCGCGGCCGCCCACCCCGATGTCGCCGGCAGGCACGTCGGTATCAGCGCCAATGTGACGCGCAAGCTCGGTCATGAACGACTGGCAGAAGCGCATCACTTCCATGTCGGACTTGCCCTTCGGGTCGAAGTCGCAGCCGCCCT
>CANSTH010000036.1 GCA_947649875.1 uncultured Parvibacter sp.
ACCATTTCGGAAGCGCCGGCCGTTCCGCCGGCACCAGCGCCGATGCCGGTACCCGAGCTGCCACCATTGTCTACGCCCATAGCATTCGTCACGCCATCGTTTGCAGCGCTGTTGCCATGGTTGGCCGAGTGACCGCCCCAAGAATAAGACCGAATATCGCCGCCATCGAAAATCATAGTGCCGGCAATTTCGTTCGGCCCCGACCCTATACCGGAAGAAGAGCTTCCGCCATAGGCAATCAATATGCCAGGGTTAGCGCTGGTAATTATGGGCAGAATGTCGCCCGCCTTCACCGCCGTCTTCTGGCCGGTAACGGCATCGGTCACAAATCCGTCGTTGGCCACCACGCCACCATCTACCCCTACATGGTTCGCGGAAGACATGTCACCGGCACTATCGAAGTTCACCAGCTGGTCGTCAATATAGAGCGTCGACCCATAGCCGCAGTGCAGCGCTGCACACCCCTGCTGGTTTGCGTTCAACGTGTTGGTGGTGCCATCCACCAGGGTAATGTGCGCCTGCGACGAGGCCATAAGGTTGACGGGGGAAGAGGTGCTGTTGCCCGTGATGGTAACGCCGTTCAAGATAAGATGAGCATGGACGCCTGCTTGAATCTGCACGCTGCCGGTAAAGGTGCCGGAAAGTGTCAGCGGCGTGGAGGTTTTCACCACCACAAGGTTGGTCGCGTGGGTGAAATCGGTGTTCACCGTGCCACCGGAAATGGTAAGGCCGCCAACCGTCGAGTCGGCCGCCAGCGGTGCGACGCCTTCATCTGACAGCAGCGCAACGCCGTCTTCAGCGGTGGCTTCTTCCTCGCCTGATGCAATCACCGCATCAGGCTGCAGGGCGTTGTTAGCAGGCGGCAACAGGGTCAGGTCGCCGTCGCCATTACCCTGATCGTCGGCCAGTTGGCCGCCCGCGTCCCCTTCGCCTGTATCGCCCTGGCCGTCCTCACCGTCTTGGGCTCCATCGGGCACATTGGCTCCATCGCCATCGCCCTCGGTTTGGTCGCCCTGGCCACCTTGCCCATCGGACTGCTGACCGCCCTCCTGCATGACGTCGTTCACCTCGGTGAACACCACGTCGTTGTCGGAAGTGCCATAGGCCGACGAGCCAATGGCCGGCACGCACAGGCCCGTCACCAGCGCAAGCGCAAAGAAGCACTTGAGCAGCTTGGCATTTAGCGTTCCTTCTTTCATCACTACTCCTGACCTCGGTCCCTAGCGAAGCGCCTGCGCCGCCACGGAACTGCGAACCCCTATTTCCGCCCCCAGAAAAACCAAGAAACGATGCACGCCGGGGAAATGGGGTTGACCGGCAGTGCACCGTTCCTGGGCCCTTCTGAGGAAGTGGCTGAAGAAGTGCCCCTGGGCGCAACCCGACAACGCGGCTACACCCTTAGAGGCAGCACAAGAAGAAGCCCCACTTGAAACCTCAAAAGGGGCAGCAGCAAAGAGCCATCGCGACGCAATAGCCCTTTTTGTTAATGAATTTGAATAGGTTTTTCGTAGGTTCTTGCCGTGGCCACGCCAACTCCGACAAGAGACAAGGCGCTTAGCTTCGCCGCGCCTTAAAAGACGGGAATGAAGCCCCCCCCCGCGACGCATTTCGCGTCCAGCAACTACCTTGGACGCACAAGCAGAGCCCAATCCCATGGGATTGGTTGCCGCCAGAAGAATGACTTCAAAAGCTCGTTCAGCCACGCTTTGCCCTGCCAAGTGCCACAAACCTACATACAGACTAATAATAATGCCACGAACATAACGCTTTGGCAACGCAAATTCTGGATGCGGTTAGGTGCGGCAACAGATACGACGGCAACGCGCCACCACCTAAGAATTCATGCGTACGCCGCAATACTGAGGCTTTTCGCCATAATTCGTGCGTACGCCACAGAAAAGTGGCCAGAATAGATGCCCATCCTGGCCACAGGTCACATCGTTGAAGGCTTGTCTCTACTTCCGCGGTTCCAGCCATTGCAGCCAGCGGGCGGCGTCCTCTTCGGTCACATCGATAAGGGCGATAGTGGTGCCCCCCACCCCTGCAGCGATAGTGGCCCGCAGCGTGGCGGTGCCAGCCAAGCGCTGGAAGGGGTTGGTGCGGGTGCTGCCGAATTGGATTTTCTGCCGGGGGAAGCTGATGCTCTCGCGGCTTAAGCCCCCGTTGCTCACCTGCATGAAGCGATGGTTCACGGCGAAGCTGGATTCCCGCGCCCACATAATTGCGCCAATGCAGTTGGCAATCATGCACACCACGCCCACCGCATACAAGAAGCCGCACACTGGGTCGAAGATGGTCAGCATGTCCCACAGCTCGGGGTCCTGGGAAACCACAGCAGCAACGTGCACCGCAACATGGAACAGAGCCGTGGCCACAATCAGCCAGAAGCCGGGGCCTTGCCACAGGGTGCGCCTCAGGATGGCGCGGCGCAATGCCACGGGCGCCACCGGCGTGGCCCCGGTGGGCATGTCGGCGAACTCCGGAATAAGGCCGGCTATCACCTGGGCGCATTCGCTTTTCTTCACGAAGGGATGCACCACCACCTTGCCCGCCTGGCCGCTCTTGCTGCCTTTGTCGTCGCCGCTGTTGCTTTCCATGGCGTCGATTTTCCCCAGGGAAATTTCGCAATAGCCCATCAACCGGCGGATGAGCGTTTGGCTGATGATCACCGACTGCACGCGGTCCACCGCCACGCCCTGGAAGCTATGCTGCAGAATGCCGCGCTCCACCTCGATGCGGTCGCCGCGGCGCCGGGCCTTGAACCCGCCGAACGCCAGCATGGTGCCCACAGCCGATAGGGCCCACACCACCAGCCCAATCACCAGGAACGTCGCCAGTGCCATACCGCCGGCCATAAGAGCCCCCTCGCGGGCGATGGCTCCTTCCACCGCCGATTCCAGCAGCATCTCAGAGCTGGGAATCACATCGGCAATGCCTTCGATCAACTGGCCGCACGCCGCCAGGATGCCCAGCAGTACCAAGACGAACGAGGTGTTGTTGAACAGGCCGGTAAACACCAGCTGCTTGTTGGACAGGCCGTATTCGTAGCTGGGCGGTTGCTGCACGAACGAAGGACCATCGAACACGCCAGTCATTTGGGCAGCGATATTTGACGCTGCATCCAAGACGTTCCCTTCGCCACCTTGGGCACTGGTGTAGGCGCCGGCAACCGCACCGGCGTAGGCGCCACCGCCCATTGCAGCGGCCCCGGCCGCGCCGGGCTGCCCTTGCCAAGCATCATTCGCAACGCCACCCCCAGCGGGCGCCCCTGCACCCGCAGCGGCCGCGCCGGCAGTTCGCTGTCCTGCCGCCTGGGCCATGATCTGGGCTTTGCGCATATACAGCTGTTGACGCAGGTCTTCCGCCTGTGACTTCTTCAAATAAGGCACAGTGATGGCCTTGTTGCTGGCACCGCCGGCCGTGTCGATGGACACCACGCACAGCCCCAAAATGCGCTGGATGAGGCTGGCCTTTTGATCCACCGACTGCACGCGCCCGTAAGGCACATGGGTGCGCTTCTTCGAAATGACCCCGCTGTAGATACTGAATTCAGAAGGATCGAACTCGTACCAAAAATGCTTCCATTGCAGCCAGCGCATAAAAAAGCAAAGCGCGGCTATGGCCAGCACCACAAGAACCGCAGCCCCGATTGCAATGGCCACCACCAGCCCCATATCACGGCCGATGGCTGGGTCTTCGGCAATCTCCGCCACCAGCGCAGCCAGACCGGAAAACGCGCTGATGACCATCACCCACAGCACCACGAACAGGGTGCGCAGGCCCCCTAGCCAAATAAAGGCATGGTGAGGCTTATAACGCTGCGGCTCTTGTTGGCCATCCGCCATCGGCGCCGACGCCGGCATATCGGCCGTTGGCACCGTTTGCCAGCTTCCCGCAGCAGGTGCCGCAGCCGTCGGCCGCCCTTCGGCCGGCGCAAAGTTCACGTTGCGAGGCTCTTCCATCACACGTCCTCCCGCGCCAGGCGAGCCAACTCCGCCGCACGGTCGCGCACTTGCTCGGCCTGCTCGGCGTCAAGGCCGGGGATCTCGTGCTCGCCTGCGGCGGTGGCCACTGTCACGCTGGACAGCCCAAACGCCCGCACGATGGGCCCTTGCCGCGTATCGGTGTTTTGCACGCGAATGAACGGAATGATGAAACGCTTGCGCCAGATGATGCCCAGCGCAATTTCCAGATAATCGTCAGTCAGTTGATAGCGCCACCGCTGGTAGCGGATGGGAGGCAGCACTACCAAGCACAGCACGTACAGCGCCACCGTAATCGCCGCGGCGATACCAGCCAGGAGGAATAGCACCGGCTCTTCGGTACCGATGCCCGCCAGCCACAGCGGCAACACCACGCACAGGCCTGCAATGGTAATCCAGATTGCATCGTTGATTCGCCATACGCTTTTGATGCGCGGATCTAACTTGGAGGTTGGCATGGGCCGCATAATGCTGTTCTCCTTCCCAGAGAGTTCAAAACCGTTTCATTATAAAGAAGCAAGCTGCACTATACTTTCGCGTTGGAGAAAAAGAGGGTCGAGAAAGGAGCGCCCTATGGAATACCAGACTTTGCAAGACGAGATCAAGAAGGCCATGAAGGCCCGCGATAATGCTCGCCGCGACATCCTGCGCCAGGTACATACCGAGTGCAAGGCCATCGAAGTGAACGAGCGACGCGAAGTGACCGAAGCGGATGTTGATGCCATGCTGAAGCGCGTTATCAAGCAAACCGGCGAAACCCTGGAGGGCTCCATCAAGGCGGGCAACAACCCCGAGCGCACCGAACTGCTCACCCAGCAGGTGGCCATCTTGGAAGAGTACCTGCCCAAGCAGGTTTCCGGCGATGAACTGATGGTCCTCATCGATGCCACCCTCGCGGAAACTGGCGCTACCACCAAGCGCGACATGGGCCGCGTGATGGGCGCCCTCACCAAGGCCACTGGCGGCAACTTCGACAAAGCCGCCGCTGCCGCCGAGCTGGGCAAGCGCCTCAGCTAGGCTTTCCTGCCCCGACTGCGGCTCCACCAACCTGCGCATCAAGACCGGCCGAGAGTTCCTCATCGACAACATCGTGATCAAATAGCAAGACGCCCCCTCGTGCGAGGGGGCGTCTCATCCCAAGCAAAAGAACAACCGCCTTGATACCTTAGTGCTCGAGGCTCTCTTCGCTGATGCGACCGCTGAAGGTGCGGTAGATGATTACGTGGTACACCAGCACCAGCGGAAGGCCGATGCACAGAATGATGGTCATGCACAGCAGCGACAGCTCCGAAGACGCCGAGTTCAGGATCTCGATCGAGGGCCCAATGCTATCGGCCGAGGCGGTGACCAGCACCGGGAACATACTGCAGGCCAGCAGCATCACCAGCGAAATCATGCTGCCAGACTGAGCCAGAAACGCCCCCAGATCGCAATCCTTCTTCATGGGGATGACAATGGAGGCCACCAACAGCCCCACACAGAGGATGGCGAAGATCCAGCGCAGGGCGCCCAACTCGGGAGTCATAGCCGGCTGAATGATGAAGTGGCCGTACACGGAAATAACTACAAACAGCACCAACGCCGCCACCTGCAACGGTATGCGCAGCCCCGCCATGCGCTGCTGAACAGCACTGCCCTTCGGAGCTTTCAGCGCACCCCAGCAAGCGCCGGCCGCCAAAAACATAACCAGGCCCAGCAGACCCGTGAGCAGGGTGAAGGGGGTAATCAGCCCCAACAGCGGCACGCCAATGTAGTTGCCCGCGGCGTCCATGGGGATGCCGGCGTAAATGTTGCCTACGGCAACGCCCAGCAGCAGCGCTGGCAGAAGCGAGCCCACAAAGAAGCACACGTCCCACACTTTGCGCCAGCCGCTGTCGGCGGCATAGAACTCGAAACTGACCGCGCGTACGATGAGGCCGAACAGCACCAACATCACCGCAAGGTAGAATCCGGAAAACGTGGTGGCATAGGCATTGGGAAACGCCGCAAACAGCGCGCCACCGGCAGTAAGCAGCCACACCTCGTTGCCGTCCCACACTGGTCCGATAGAACGGCGCAGAACAGCCTTCTCTTCATCGTTCTTCGCCACGAAGGGGTACAGAACGCCAATGCCAAGGTCGAAGCCATCCAATACAAAATAGCCGGCGATCAGCACAAAAATCAGGAAGAACCATAAGACGTTGAGGAAAGTGAACGTAGCCATGGTGCCTACTCCCTCCCTTCTTGGTCGGTGGAAGCGTTGGCGGCGGAGGCATCCTTGGCCTCTTCGGCGGCGGCAAACGGCGGCAGCGGATCTTTGCCATCGAACACTTCTGCCACTGCCTTTACCTCAGTGGCGGCAAAGCTCTCGGGCGCCGGCGTCTCATCGGCGGCAGCCTCAGCCGCATCGCCGTTGTCCGCGCTAGCAGCCCCATCGGCCCCAGGAGCCACCGTGGCTACCATGGGCACCTGCCCCTTGGCCTTCGGGTTCACCGGGCCCTCTTTGATGAAGCGGCCCACTACACGGCACCAGCCTATAAGCAAGATGAGGTACACCACTATGAACAGAGCGATGGTAAGCAGCAGCTCCCAATTGGAAACCGACACCGACACGCCGTCAGCCGTAAGCAGCTCCACGCCTTCAGGACCGGTAACGGAGGGGTACACCACCCATGGCTGGCGCCCCACCTCAGCGGTAATCCAGCCGGTTTGGATGGCGATAAACGGCCAGATGGGCGAAAGCACCGCCAGCCACTGCAGCCAGCGCATCTTCGCAATTTTGCCACCCTTGAAGGTGAAGATAAGCACCAAGATGCTGGTGAGCATTATCAGGCCGTACATGGCCACCATCAGGTGATAGCTCTGGAACACCAGGCCCACCGGCAGCTCGTCCACGTCCATGTCGGCGTATTTCTCGGTTTCCGCCAGCTGGTTCAAGCCCGGATACTCGGTATCCCAGGTGCCAGTGGCCAGGAAACTGGTGCCACCAGGAATGGCGAACGGAGCCAGCACTTCTTGGTTCTCTTCGTCCACAATGCCGATGGCGTACAGCGGGGGCACTTCGGAGTCGTACATGCCCTCCATCATGGCCAGCTTGGTGGGCTGCTCTTCGTACACAACCACTGCAGACGAGTGGGCGAACACGATCATCAGGCAGCTGGTGATAATGCCCACCACCGCACCGATGCGCATGGTTTTCATGGCGAATTCGGTATGTTTGCCCTTCAGCAGATACCAGCCGGCCACCGCTATCGCACAGAAGGCGCCCATGATGAGCAGTGCGTCAACGGTATGCGTATAACGGGCGAAAATAGAGGGGTTGAAGGCGGCAGCGAAGAAGTCGGTGATAACCGCCTCGGTGCCGTCAGCGTTCAGCACGCCGCCGGCCGGAGTTTGCATCCAAGAATTGGCAATGAGAATCCACAGGGCGGAAAGGCACGAACCGAACCACACCAGCCAGCCGGACACCATGTAGAACTTCGGCGAAACCTTGTTGCGACCGAACAGCAGCACGCCCAAAAACACCGACTCCAAGAAGAAGGCGAACAGAGCCTCGGCTGCCAGCGGAGCACCGAAAATGTCGCCTACGAAGCGGGAATAATTGGCCCAGTTGGTGCCGAAGGAGAATTCCATCGTGATGCCCGTTGCCACGCCTATGGCAAACGTAGCGGTGAATATCTTCACCCAGAATTGCGCAGCAGCCGCATCTTCCTCGCTGCGGCTACGGTAGTAGCGCGTCTCGTTGATGGCCAGGATCAAGCCCAAACCGATGGACAGCGGCACGAACAAGAAATGGTATGCCACCGTTAAAGCAAATTGGAACCGCGAAAGCAGCGCCACGTCGGTAAAGATTTCCATCCTGCACCCCCTCTCCTTGCAAAGCCCAACAATGTTTGGCGCCCTTGGCCTCTAACCGAAGGCGAACCTTCCAAATGATAGCAATCATGGAGAGAATGTGGGCGAAAACCTTACCGTCGCGCCTGTTCGCAACCCAACTGAAAACTTAGTAATAGCGGAAGTAGGCGGCGCAGCTGCCTTCGCTGGACACCATGCAAGGACCCACGGGGTTTTCCGGCGTGCACACCGTGCGGAACAGCGGGCAGTCGGAGGGAGCCATGATGCCCCGCAGCACGTCACCGCAGCGGCAGCCCTTGTGCTCGCGAGTGGGCTCCACATCTGGCTGGAAGCGGCGCATGGCATCGAAGTCGGCGAACTCCTCGCGAATACGGTAGCCACTGCCGGGAATCTCGCCCAGGCCGCGCCAGGTGGCGGTGCAGGTTTCGAACACCTCGTTGATGGCCGCCAACGCCACCGGATTGCCCTGGGGCATGACGCCGCGGGAATAGGCGATCTCGATTTCAGCGCGGCCCTCGTGCAGCTGACGCATGATCATGGCGATGCCCTGCAATACGTCCACCGGCTCGAAGCCGGTAATAACGCCGGGGATGCCGTATTTCTCCGCCAGGAACTGATAGGGCTCCATGCCGATGATGGTGGACACGTGCCCCGGCAGGATGAGCGCCGACACCTTCAGTTGCGGGTCGGCCACAATCACCTCCAGCGCGCCGGGCATGTTCTTATGGGCGCCGTACACGGTGAAGTTGGAGAGGCCGGCCGCCTTCGCCCGCTTGATGGCCATGGCCACCAGCGGAGTGGTGGTCTCGAAGCCCACCCCCACAAACACGATCTGCCGATTGGGGTTGTCGGCCGCCAGCTTAAGCGCGTCCAGCGGCGAGTACACGATTTCCACGCTGCGGCCAGCCGCCTGCTCCGCCAGAAGAGACGAGGTGGAGCCGGGCACGCGGGTCATGTCGCCGAAGGTGGCGATGGTCACTTCCGGCACGCGGGCCAGCGCGATAACCTTGTCGATGTCGTGGTTGCTGGTGACGCACACCGGGCACCCGGGCCCCGAGGCCAGCCGCACCCCTTCCGGCATCAGCCCGCGAATGCCGTTGCGGGCAATGGCCACCGTATGAGTGCCGCACACCTCCATCAGCGTGGCGCTTTCCGGCGCCAGCTCACCGATGGCCTGCACCAGGCCACGGGCCAGTTTCGGGTCTTTGAACTCTTTTAGTTCCTGCTGCATCTTGTCCATGACCGACTATCTCTCCACCTGCGGCAACATCACTTCATCGGCGCACAGGTCAGGGAATTGCCGGATGAGGTCCAGCGTTTCCTGGGCATACTGCTCGTCCACCACTTCGATGGCGAAGCCGGCGTGCACCAGCACGTAGTTGCCCACCTGCGCCTGTGGCGTGAGGTCGATGGAGATAGTGCGGGTAACGCCCAAAATGTCAACGGTGGCCAGGTTGCCCTCCTCGATTTCAGTGATTTGGGCCGGTATGGCTAAGCACATAAACGCTCCTAACGTGGAAAGTTGATCGGCGCCATTGTACCCCGCCGCTATGGACGGTTCGTGGGTTCTGCCGCCGCAGCGGCCGCTTTGTGCCCGCAAAGCCCGCGTGCGGATGCCTGCCCCTTATGCAACAGCCCTTTCCACGAGAACGGCGACGGCAACGAAAACTTGCGCCCATACCAGCCCTCAGCGTTCGCGTTAGCCTGGGCGCTTCACGATGGCACCTCTCCAAGCATGCCCATGCCCCACATCCCCTCTCCCCTACTGCCGAAGCCAGGCTTGCGAGCCGTCAACGGCAACACTCGCGATACACTGGACGGCAAACACAACCGCACCGCCCTAAGGAGAATCGCCGTGCCCTCTCCCCTTTCCTCGTCCTCCGATCGCGTCGATTACGCCCTCTCCCGGTTGGACAACAGCTCTGCCGCGCTGGAGGCCCTGCACCGCCGCCGCGAGGACTTCGCTTCCCAAGTGGTCACGCATCTTGCCGGCAGCGACGAGTTCACCGCAATGCTGCAACGCAACATCGCCCCGTTTCGGCGTCTGATGACCTATTACGAATGCGCCATGATGGAAATGGAGACGAAATTCCGCGTGCTAGACGCCCAATACGGCCTGCAGCACGACCGCAATCCCATCGAGTCCATCAAAACCCGCCTGAAGAGCACCGACAGCCTGGCAAAGAAACTGACCCGCAAAGGCTTCCCCGTTACCGTGGAGTCGGTGGAGCAGAACATCTTCGATGTGGCGGGGGTGCGTGTGGTGTGCACGTTCCCCGAGGACATTTTCACGCTGGCAGACGCACTGCTGGCCCAAGACGACGTGACACTCGTGGAGCGGCGCGACTACGTGGCCAACCCCAAAGAGAGCGGGTACCGCAGCCTGCATCTGATAGTGGAGATTCCCATCTTCCTAGAACATGAGAAGCGCCTGATAAAAGTAGAGGTGCAACTGCGCACCATCGCTATGAACTTTTGGGCATCACTGGAGCACCAGCTGCGCTACAAGAAGAATCTGCCGGAAGCCGAAGCGGCAGCCGTTGCTGAAGAACTGGCCGAACTGGCCGAAGCGGCAGCCGATCTAGACGCCCGCATGCAAGCCCTCCGCAACTTCCTCGACGAAGAGCACGGGTAAGGAGACGGGCGCGCGGGCCCTTACCGAACGGAGCACCTTTCGCGTCAGACAGCAGCCCGCGCTCGTGCAGACTGCGTCGTCTGCGCGAGCCACATCCCTGCCGTCCCGTACAAATCCCGCGATTTTGCCCGCGCGGACACCGCTATTGCACGGAATCGCAAGATTTGTACGGAAGAACGGCTAGGCTGAGCTATCTCGCGTGACACCCGTCAAGACGTTCAAACATTTTCGCAGGTCAGATGGCCGCCTATTCCACACCCACCAAATTCGCCTTTTCTCGCTCGTACAAATCTTTAGATTTAGCACATCAAAGCGTACAAATCTTGAGATTCCGCGCAGAAACATGCGGACGTTGCACGGAATCACTAGATTTGTACAAACAGAAAGGGCATTTCCAGGAAGTCAAAAGAGGATGACGCTGAAATGCAGAAGGCGCCAAGGGCGCCTTCCTTTGGGTGGGTTTTGGTTGCAGGCTGCTGCGCGGGTGCGCTATTGTAGCTCGGTACTTACGTGGTAGTTGCCGGAGGTGCCGCTTACCTTGTAGACGTAGGTCTTGCCGTCCTTTTGGTAGGTGCCGATGGCGGCGCCGTTGTCCTTCAGCTGAGCGGTGATGTCGATGGGGTCGATGCCATCCACGGAAAGCGCAACGGTTCCATCGGCCCCCTCCACCACCATCGCATCGGGCGCGTCGCTTTCATGGGCTACATAGGTGCCGGTGGTGTAGTCGGTTATCTCCATTTGGTAGTCGCTAAGGCCTTCGCCTTCGCCGCCCTCTTCCTCGATAATCGAGGTCATCTCAACAGCACCGCCCTCGCCATCGGACACCTCGTACGTCATCTCGCCCGTAGTCACGTTGCCATTCTGGCTCATGTGCACGTCCACCTCGGTAGCCTGTCCGTTTATGTAGACGGTGGCCTTTTCCACCCAGGTCTCACCGGTGGCGGCATAGCACACACCATTGGTCACAGCGAAAATTCCCAGCAGCGCCGCGCAGGTGGCAGCGGCATAGCGCAGCGCAAAGCCGCGCGCAATTTGCTTCTTCTCCATTGGAACGCCCTTCACTCTTGCCAGCAATTCAGCAGGAGCATGGACGTCTTCCATCATTGCCTTGTATTGACTGCGATTGCTCATCTTCCCATGCCTCCTTCAACTGCTGCTTCAGTAACTTCCTTGCGCGGGCAAGGCGCGTTCGCACCGTTGGCTCGCGAACGCCCAGCACGGCGGCTATCTCGGCAGTGCTCATTTCCTCGAAGTAGAACAGGTGCACCACCACGCGGCACTTCTCCGACAGCTGTCCCAATGCCCGGTACAGCTCTTCATGCTGCGGGTCCTGGAAGGCTGGCTCGGTAAACGCGCCCGCTTCCGACTCCCGCACGTCCCGCAGCTCCACCCGGCGCCGCCATCCGCTGCGCCACAGGCTTCTGCATTCATTCACCGTTACGCGGATCAACCAATATTTCAGCTGGCTGCCCTGCAGGTTCTCCGGCGCCTTCGCATATAGCTTCATGAACACCGTTTGGGTGATGTCCTCGGCGTCTGCGTGCGAATGGGTTTGGGCGAGGGCGATGCGAAACACCGTGTCGCCCAGCTGGTCCACCGCTTCCCTGTACTGCCGGTTGTCCAAAAACGCTTCCTTGTCCGTTGTTCGGAGCGCCGCCGCAAGTGCTAGCTTCTCGCCGCGCCGTCCCTGAAAGGCCCTTCACAGCATAGACGCCCCGGCCGCTGCAAACGTGCGATTCCCCCAAAACTTTTTCAATTTCTTTGAGCCACCGGGCCTGTGGTAGCATTTTTGCCTACACAACATCCAGCCAAAGGTTACGCAGACGGCCGCATGCTCGGGAGGAATAGCAATGGTGGAAGCGCTGAACATACATGTAAAGGGCATCGTGCAAGGAGTGGGCTTCCGCCCCTTTGTGTACCGCATAGCGAAAAAGCACCTGGTGAACGGCTGGGTGCTGAACGCGGTGGACGGTGTGCACGTTCATGCCGAGGCGGAAACCGAGCTGCTTGATGCCTTCGTGGTGGCGCTTTCGGAAGAAGCGCCCGCCGCGGCCGTGGTGAAGGAAATAGACCTGGCGGAAGTGCCGGTGGAGGGGTTCAAGGATTTCGAGATTCGCTTCTCCGACGAAGAGGCAGCCGGTTCCACCACGCTGGTGTCCCCCGACCTCGCCACCTGCGACGATTGCCGCCGCGAGCTGTTCGACCCTTCCAACCGCCGCTACCGCTACCCCTTCATCAACTGCACCAACTGCGGGCCGCGCTTCACCATCATCCAGCAGCTGCCCTATGACCGCGCCAAAACCTCCATGGGGCAGTTTCAGATGGATCCCCCCTGCGCCCACGAGTACGCCGATCCCGCCGATCGCCGCTTTCACGCCCAACCGGACGCCTGCTTCACCTGCGGCCCCCACCTGAACATGGCCTGGAAAAAGGACGGGGAATTCGCCCACATGTTGGAGCCGCTCCTGGAGATTGGAGTATCCGGCGAAGGGAAACCGGTCGATGGCAGCTCGATGCAGATTGGTGCACCGACGGCCGATGCGATTTCCAGGGATACTTCGGCTGCGCAGGCAAACACGACAGTCGCCAACCCCCAGCCGGGCAGCGATATAGGCGGCCTGGGACTGAACCAGTGGCAACTAGAGCACGACTCGCTGGTACGGGCTGGCCACAAGGCCCAGGCCGCCGAAGCAGAAGCGGCGGGGCTGCAATTGACGTGGGGCGCCGACCGCGCCGGCAGCGACGCCATCTTGGCCTACGCCGTGGACCTGCTGTGCGCCGGTGCCATCCTGGCCGTGAAGGGGCTGGGAGGCTACCACCTGGTATGCGATGGCAACAACCCCCGGGCACTGGCGGCGCTGCGACAGCGCAAACGGCGCGATGCCAAGGCCTTCGCCGTGATGATGGAATCAGCCGATGCAGCGCGGCAACTATGCCATGTTTCCGAAATCGAACAAGAACAGATGATGGATCCGGCCCACCCCATCGTGCTGTTGCGGAAAAAGCAGAGCATCTCGTTTGCCGTCGGGCTGGCGGACAATCTCTCCGAGCTAGGGGTAATGCTGCCCTACACCCCCGTGCAGCTACTGCTGATGCACGACTTCGCCGCGGCAGCGCGGGCAGGGGCCGGCCGCACTAAGGCCTTTCCGGAAACCGCCGCCAATCCGCCACTGCTGGTGATGACCTCCGGCAACCTGCACGACGAGCCCATCTGCATCAGCGATGCAGAGGCCTACCGGCACCTGGCCGATGTGGCGGACGCCTTCATCGGCAACGACCGCCCCATCCTCACTCGCTTCGACGACTCGGTGCTGCGCGTGCTGGACTTGGGCGAGGCCGGCGAAGCGGTGCAGATGATCCGCCGCGCCCGTGGCTTCGCCCCCCGACCGTTGCCGTTGGCGCCAGCAGTGACAGGAGCGGCAAAGGATTCCGCCCCGGCAGAGGCTGAGCTCCCGCAAGAGCAAGCTGGCAACAATGGCACAGACGTGGAGGGTGCCCAGAAAGTCGAAGTCGCCCCAGCTAGCGGCCAGCCCAATGCCGACATGCCCGCAGCAATCCCCGCAAGCGCAGCATCGCCCACTGTTTTCGCCACCGGCCCCGAGCAGAAAAACACCTTCACCCTGCTGCGCGGTGGCGAAGCATTCGTGTCCCAACATATTGGCGATATGGAGAACGCAGAAACCTACGATTGCTGGCTAGCCACCAAGAGCCGTTTCGAGGAGCTTTTCCAGGCGAAGCCCCAGCTATTGGCCTGCGACCTGCACCCCGAGTACCTCACCTCGAAATGGGCTCATGAACAGGACAAGCCACTGGTGGAAGTGCAGCACCACCATGCTCACATTGTTGCGGCCATGGCAGAGGCGGGGCTGGCAGAAGCGGTGTGCGGCATCGCTTTTGACGGCACGGGCTATGGCCCCGACGGCGCCATCTGGGGCGGCGAAGTGCTGCTGGCCAACTGCAGTGATTTCGAGCGCTTCGCCAATCTCGCCTATGTGCCCATGCCCGGCGGCGCGGCGGCGGTGAAGCATCCCCTGCGCATGGCCTACGGGGCGCTGTGGGCGTTCGACCTGCTGGAACATCCGGCGGCTCAAAAGGCGCTGGCGGCGTTGGGCCCCCAAGCCACCATCTGCGAGCAGATGATCGAGAACGGCCTCAACACCCCCATGACCTCCTCGGTAGGGCGCCTGTTCGATGCCGCCAGTGCGCTTCTAGGGGTGTGCTCACAGCCTTCTTATGAGGGGCAGGGGGCCATCGAGCTGGAGGCGGTGATGGAGCTGGCCGGCGAAGATCGTCCCGATGCTCAACTGCACGACTACGAGAACGGCGAAACTGGCCGCGAAAGCGACCTAGTAGCGAAGGAACGCTACGCCATAACGGTGGAGAAGAATGCCGCCACCGCCACTTCCACCGCCCAGGACACCTCGGTGCTGCTGATGGATGCTGCCAGCACCTTCAAGGCGCTGTTGGACGACATGGAGGCCGGCGTGCCGGTGCCGGTTATCAGCCGCCGCTTCCACGATGCGTTCGTGGGGGCAGTGGTCACGGCGGCGGGGCTGGTAGAGGCGCTGTACGGCATAACCACCGTGGTGCTTTCCGGCGGCGTGTTCATGAATCGCCACCTGGTGGAGCACAGCGTGGCGCAGCTGCAAGAAGCCGGCTTCACCGTGGTACTCAGCCAAGAGCTGCCCCCCAACGATGGCTGCATCTCCCTCGGCCAAGCCGTTGTAGCCGCCAACCGGAAATAGATGAGCTTAGCCCTACCACGCATCTGTCGCATTTTTTCGTAGCCCCCACTTCGCTTCTGGTAGTTTTCGTAGGGCAGAGATTCTATCTCTGCCTAAACGGGCAGTCTGCACACAATTGCAGCCCAGGCGGAGATAGAATCTCCGCCCTACGAAAAGGGTGCGAAGCCGAAAAGCTATTCCCCTTGCTCCTCGTTCCAATCGGTGCTGGCCAATTCTTCGCCGATGGTGCGCTCTATCATCACTTCGGCCAGGGTGTCCTTCACCACTTCCGCCAGGCAGCGCAGAGTTACGCCGGAGTTGTCGGGCAGGTGCAGGTGCACGGCGCGACGGCCGCGACTGGCCAAGGTGATGAGGTCGCCTGCCGCCTGCGCCCGAGCCAGCGCCCCCAAGCTGGAAGCGGGCGCCTGCTCCGGCAACGGCACGTCTTTCAACTCATCGGCCGACAGCACCAGGTACACGCCCTCGTTCGAGCCGCCCTTCTGCAGCTGCCCGGTGGAGTGCAGATAGCGCGGCCCCACTTCCAAGCTGGACACCACGGAGAACGCCTCGGCCACATCGTGGCGAATTGCCTCCAGCGCTTCGCGGCGCCCCTCGCCGGTGTAGGGCAGAAACGCGTTCACCGCGAAGTAATCCCCCGGCTGGATGGAGCCCAGCAGCGCCCGCAATACGGCGCGTAGGTTGTCATAGTCCTTGAACTGCGGCGATACATTGGTCTCCACCTGGCCCATCAGGATGTCATCGGTGAAGTTCTCCACAAAATCCGGTTGCGGCTGCCCTTCCCGCAGGATGTTCAGCACCTCTGCCTTGGCGGCGGCAACGTCTGGCTGGTCGAAGGGGCACACCTGCATCAGGTAACCGCACATGGCAATGGCGTACTCCCACATCACAAAGTGCTCGGCCAGCTCCAGCGCTGACTCTATCCGATAGCTTTGGCGCGGAATGCCCGGATGAATGTAGGCCAGACTCATCTCGAAGTTCTTGGACTCGTCCCACAGATCGGCTCGGGTTTGGTACATGATCACCGAGCGGTCTTGCGGATCGTCGGCCAAAAGCAGCGAGTCGATCTCAATGTTGGGCAAGATGCCCTTCCCGTTTTTGCCCAGGCTTTCCGCCACCAACTGCTCAATCCAAAGGCCCAGCACACGGCCGCGCTTCGGGGTGAGGAACGAGAATTTGTCGCGCCCTTTTTGGTAGTTGTCGAACAGGAATGCCGCTAGATTGACGGCCGGATTGTCGATGGCATCCTCGCTGCACAGGCGCTCGGCCATGGCGGCGTGGTCCATGAGCTCTTCTAAGTTTATGCCCACCAGGGCGGCCGGGAACAGGCCGAATACCGAAAGGGCCGAGAAGCGCCCCCCTACCGATGGCTCGCCGGAGAGCACCTTCAGCCAGCCTTCTTCATGTGCCTGGCGCTCCAGGTCGGAGCCAGGATCGGTGATGGCCACCAGGTGGCGCACCGTCTCCTCGGGCCCCAGCGCCTCTTCGAACACCGGTCGCAACGCCGCCAGCGCCATGCGGGGCTCAATGGTGCCGCCGCTTTTCGAGGAGATGACCACCAGCGTGGTGGCGGGATTGCTGGTGGCTATAATCTCGCGCAACCGCACCGGCGAGTCGGAGTCCAGCGTTTTGAAGCTGACGCGATTGCGATCGGGCTTGTTGTACTTGGTGATGGTCATGGGCGCCTGGGTAGAGCCGCCCTGGCCGATAAGCACCACCGTGTCGATGCCGCTGGCCACCACCTCATCGGCAAAGGTTTGAATCTCCTGGATGGGAAGCGGCGGATTGGTACCCAAGTCCACCCATCCCATGAAGTTTTCGGCACACTCTTGGGCCTCGGTGGAAAAACCGTACAGAGAGGCGTCTCTTTGATGCAGGCGGCTGGCAACGCGGTCCCGCACTAAGGTCTTGGCCGAGGGGTACAGCTTTTCCATGTCTCCGGTGATCATCCGACTCTTCTCCTTATACGAAAGAGGGGCTGCGCGGTGCAGCCCCTGCAAATCTATGGCTCGTCAGCTCCCCAGATAGAGCCCGTTCAGCGCGAGGGCCTAAAGCCCCAGCGCCTTCTTCAGCGTGGAAACGCGGCGGCGAGAAACCGGGATCTTCTCCTCCACGCCGGACAGCGACAGCAGCAACGTGCCGCCCGCTACCGACTCGATTTCCTCCACCATAGAGAGGTTCACCAAATAGCCGCGATGCACGCGGAAGAACCCGTGGCCGTCCAGCCGCTTCTCCAGCTGCGCCAGGCTGACCGTGGAGAAATAGCGATCGGTGTCGGTTTGCAGATAGGCGTAATCATCGCGGGCCATCACGAAGCGAATCTTATCGATGGAAATGAGGATCTTCTTGCCCCCCTTCTCCACCGGAATGCGCTCGGACTTCTGCGCCTGCACATGCAGCGCCACCTGCTCGCGCACGCGGGCGATGGTTTGGGCCAGGCGGTCGGTTTCCACCGGCTTCAGCAGATAGTCCACGGCACTTACCTTGAAGGCATCCAATGCGTGCTCGGAATATGCGGTAACAAAGACCACTGCCGGCGGGAACTTCAGATGGCGAAGGGCATCCGCCAACTGCAGGCCAGTGGCCTCGGGCATGTTGATGTCCAGGAACATGACATCGCACGGATACTCTTTCAGCTTTTCAATGGCCTCGCGTACGCTAGCTGCCTCGGCAACTACCTCAACTCCGCCAACCTCGTCAAGCAAGAACCTGAGTTCGGACCGCGCGGGCGCTTCATCATCAACGATGATTGCTTTTAGCACAGTGACCTCCCATAATGCGAAACAAAAACTCTCGCTATTATATAGCAGGAACCCCCGTTCACAAAACCCCTGTTCGATTCACCGGATTTTCCATAATTTTGCCCCGCGCCTACGTCCCCTGCCTACGCCAAGCCACCATTGACGCAGGCCTTCATGCCGCGCGATCCTTCGAAGGACAGACATTCTATGTCTGCCTGGGCCGCCAGCGCATACGGGCTGCTCGTTAGGCAGAGGCAGAATCCCTGCCCTGCGAAAACCGCGGTCGCCCTTCGTTGATGCGGGACTACAAAGGGGAAACAAATCTTCCGGCCTCATATTAGGCAGTTCCCCCTGTGTCCATAATTGGCTCCATAACGCTTGTTTCCCCTTCGAGGAAGGAAGAATATGGAACTGAACGAGCTAATGAACGCCGCGGACAAGTACATCGAGGAAAACTGGGGCACCGTGGTGGACGACATTGCCAGCCTAGTGGAAATTGAGAGCGTGGAGGACCTGGACGCCGCTGAACCAGGCAAGCCCTTCGGACCGGGACCCGCCGCCGCACTGGACCAGGCGCTGAAAATTGCCGCCAACATGGGATTCGAG
>CANSTH010000037.1 GCA_947649875.1 uncultured Parvibacter sp.
GCGCTCGACGCTCCGTACGGGCCGAGCTAACTCGCCTGACGGCGAGTGGATCTCGCCCCTACTCCGCTTGGCCGGACCTCGCTCCGCCCTGCCACGACCGCCTTCCCAGAACTCTTTCTCGGAAGTCACAAATGCTAATCTTAGCAGAGGGCCTTGCGGGCAATGGCTTTCTTCACCGCATCTTCAATGGCGGCGGCGTCAATGGAAAAGTAAGAGAGCAACTGCTCGAATTCGCCGGACTTGCCGAAGCGATCGTCCACTGCCACCATCTCCATAGGCACCAGGCACTGCCGCGAAAGGGCGTCTGCCACCGCCGAGCCCAAACCGCCGATACGGGAATGCTCCTCAGCGGTAACCACGCAGCCGGTCTTTCGGGCAGAAGCCGCAATAGTCTCCTCATCCAGCGGCTTTACGCAGAAAGCATCCACCACTTCAACGGAAATTCCCTGCTCCGCCAAAGCCTCCGCTGCGAGCAACGCCTCGCGGATCTCCACGCCGTTGGCCACAACGGTGCAGTCACTGCCCTCGCGTATCACATAGGCGCGCCCGCACTCCAGCTGCACACCCTCTTCGTACACGCAGGGCACCGCAGCGCGACCCATGCGCACGTACACCGGCCCCGGGGTTTCCGCAGCCAATCGGATGGCCGCCACCGCCGAGGGGTAGTCGGCAGGCACGAACACCTTCATGCGCGGCAACACCCGCATCAGCGCCACATCCTCCAGCATCTGATGGCTGCCCCCGTCGGGACCCACCGACACGCCGGCATGGGTGGGGGTTATCTTCACGTTCAAGTTCGAGTAGCACACGGTATTGCGAATTTGATCGTAGGCGCGCCCCGTGCCGAACACGGCAAACGATCCGGTGAAGGCGATGTTTCCCGACAACGACAAGCCGGCTGCCACGTCTATCATGTTCTGTTCGGCAATGCCGCAATTGAACAGCCGCCCGGCGTATTCCGGCTTGGCGGCAGCAAACTTCGCCATCGTAGTGGAACCGGACAGATCGGCGTCTACCGCCACCACCGGCATTCCCTCGTCGGCCAACGCCGCCAGCGTGGCGCCCAAAGCAGCGCGCGTGGCCTTCTTGACCGCTCTTTGCTCGGCAGATGCAAGCTTAACCATCGACATCGAAACCATCCCCTTCGGCTACTCGTCTGCCAGCTCGGCCAAGGCCTGCGCGCACTGCTCGGCATTGGGGGCCTTACCGTGCCAGCCGGCCTGATTCTCCATGAAGGAAACGCCCTTGCCCTTCACCGTTTGGGCAATAACCGCCCACGGCGCCCCTTCCGGCTGAGCCTTGCAACTGTTCAGCACCTCGGTGAGCGCATCGATGTCGTGGCCATCCACTTCCGCCACACGCCAGCCAAAGGCAGCGAACTTGTCCTTCAGGCTCTCGGGGCTGCACACTTCCGTCACCGGGCCATCGATCTGCAGCCCGTTGTGGTCCACGATGGCGATCAGGCGGCCCAGCTTCTGATGTGCGGCGAACATGGCCGCCTCCCAAACCTGGCCCTCTTCGCACTCGCCGTCGCCCATGAGGGCGAACACTGCGGCATCGTTGCCCGCCAACCGAAGCCCGCAAGCGGTGCCGGCGGCAATGGAGAGCCCCTGCCCAAGCGATCCGGTGCCCACCTCAACGCCGGGCACCATGCTGGAATCCGGATGCCCTTGCAGCCGCGACCCCAACTTGCGCAGGGACTTCAGCTCCTCCGCGGGAAAGTATCCGGCACGGGCCAGCGTTGCATAAAGGGCCGGCGCCGCATGGCCCTTGGTAAGGAAGAACCAATCCCTCCCCTCCCATTTCGGGTTTTGGGGGTCGTGGGCCAACACGCCGTTCATGTACAGCGCCACCAAGATGTCAGCAGCCGAAAGCGAGCCGCCGGGATGACCACTGCCCGCTTCGCACACCATTTCCACGATGTCCCGGCGAATTTGACGCGCCAGCGCCTGGTTGTCTTGCATGTGCTCCTCTACCCCTTCTGCGAGACGTTCCACTTATGATAGCCAATAACGAAGTTGTCCAAATCGCCGCCCAGAACTGCGTCGACGTTGCCCGTTTCCACGCCAGAGCGCAGGTCCTTCACCATCTGGTAAGGGTACAGCACGTAGTTGCGAATCTGCGAGCCGAAGGAATTCTCCATTCGCTCGCCGCGCAACTGGTCCAGCTCCTCCTGCCGCTTGCGCTGCTCCAGCTCGTAGAGCCGGGCCCGCAGCACGCGAAACGCCGCCTCTTTGTTCTGAATCTGCGATTTCTCGTTTTGGCAGGTTACCACGATGCCGGTGGGAATGTGGGTAAGGCGCACTGCCGAATCGGTGGTGTTGACACATTGGCCCCCCGGACCGCTGGAACGGTACACGTCCACGCGCACGTCTGCCGGGTTCAGGTCCACCTCTATGTCATCGGGCATAACGGGAAGAACCTCCACGCTGGCAAATGTGGTCTGGCGCCGCTTCTTCGCATCAGTGGGGGAAATGCGCACCAGCCGGTGCACCCCCGCCTCGCTGGTGAGCATTCCGTAGGCGTTGCGCCCCTCCACCTGGATGGTGGCGCGGTCGAGCCCTATCCCCTCGCCGGGAACGATGTCGAGCCCCGTCACCTTCCAGCCCTTCGACTCAGCGTAACGCACGTACATCTTGTACAGCATGTCCGTCCAGTCCTGGGCCTCCAAGCCCCCTTGGCCGGGATTCACCGACAGAATGGCATCTCCGCTGTCGAAGGGACCGGTAAACCAGCTTTCCACTTCCAGGGAGTCAAGTGCTTCCTCCAGCGCCCTGAACTGAGCATCGGCTTCCTGGAGAAACGACTCGTCCTCGCCCGCCAACTCCACCGCCGCCTGCACCTCTTCCAAAAGGCCTTCGGCCTCGCGGCAACTGCTTATTACCGAGCGCAGGTCAGCGGCTTCCTTCGAAAGAGCGCTGGCTGCCTGAGGATCGTCCCACACGGCGGGATTGGACAACCGCCGCTCCAGCTCTCCCAGCTGAACCTGCTTCTCGTCTACTTTCAGAAAACTGCGCGCCTCCCGCACGCGCACAGCCGCCGCTTCCAAATCCTTAGCCTCAACCACCGTGTTGTTGCTCCTTCGCCTTCGCTATCCTTCCCAAATCGTCAGCCGGGAAGGCGTCAAAGGTCGCGGCCGTGGCACTTCTTGAACTTCTTGCCGCTACCGCAAGGACACGGGTCGTTGCGCCCCACATTGGCGTAAGGGTCCTCTTTGTCCTTCTGATAGGTTTGGGGCTTGGCCGGGGCCGGCTTGGGCGGCACCCCTTGGCCGTTGCCAGCAGACGACGAACGCGGCCCACGGGCGCCACTGCCCTCCAGCGCCTGTTCAGGGGCCGAGTAGCTTACCTTGCGGGCCAGCGGATCCGGATGGTCGGGAATCACATTCGCCTGCTCCCCTTGGGGCTTTGCGGCAATTTCGAGGCGCAGCAGCGTGCGCAAGTAGTCATCGTACATGGTGGCGGTGAGGTTCTGGAACGCCTCATAAGCCTCGTTTTTGTATTCCACCAGCGGGTCGCGCTGACCGAAGGCGCGAAGCCCGATACCGGTTTTCAGGTAATCCATCTCCTGGAGGTGCGCCATCCAGCGGGTATCGATGATGCGCAGCATCACCTGGGCCGCGAGGTTCTTCATCATCTCCTGTCCCAGCTGCTCAGCCTTCTGGTCGTAAAGCCCTTGCAAATACTGGGTGACCGCCTTGGTCATGGCCTCGGCCGAATCCTCGTTCTTGGCCACCTCGCGAGAGGAGAAGTCGCCCCGCCCGGTCATGTTGGCTACCCACAAGTCCAGCGCCTTGCAGTCCCAATCCTGCACATCGTCCTCCGAGCAGTCGTCCCACACCACGTCGTAGGCGGCATCGCCAATGAGCTCGGGAATGCGTGCCGAGATGTCCTTGCCGTCCAGGATGGCGTTGCGCTCCTCGTAGATGGCCTTGCGCTGCAAGTTCATCACATCGTCGTATTCCAGCACGTTCTTACGGGCGGCGAAGTGCATCTGCTCCACTGTGCGCTGGGCGTTCTCGATGGACTTCGACACCATGGAAGCCTGAATGGGCATGTCGTCGGGCATATTGGTCTTCTGCATCATGGCGCCGATGGATTCCATTTTGTTGCCGCCGAACAGACGCATGAGGTCGTCCTCCAGCGACAGGTAGAATTGCGAGCGCCCGGGATCGCCCTGACGGCCGGAACGGCCACGCAGCTGGTTGTCGATACGGCGGGACTCGTGGCGCTCGGTGCCGATGACGCAAAGCCCCCCGGCCGCAATCACCTGCTCGTGCTCGATGGCGCAGCTCTCTCGTGCGTCCGCCAGGGCACGCGCCCGCTGCTCTTTGCTGGGGAACAGCGGATTGGGGTTGCCCTCCTCGTCAAGCGGAGCCGCCTGCGGGTCGAAACCGCGCACGCGCAGAAGCTCGTCGGCCATCACATCGGGGTTGCCGCCCAAAAGGATGTCGGTACCACGACCGGCCATGTTGGTGGCAATGGTAACGGCGCCGCTGCGCCCCGCCTGGGCCACGATAAGCGCCTCGCGCTCGTGGTTCTTGGCGTTCAATGTCTCGTGCTTGATGCCCCGCTTGGATAGCAGCCTCGAAAGCCGCTCGGAACTTTCGATGGACACGGTGCCAATGAGGCAAGGCTGCCCTGCCTCGTGGCGCTCGGCCACGAAATCGGCCACAGCATTGAACTTCGCATCGATAGTGCGGTAGATGAGGTCGTTCTCGTCCACGCGGATAACCGGCTTGTTCGGTGGAATGGCCACCACCGGCAGCTTGTAGATTTGACGGAACTCCGCATCCTCGGTCATGGCGGTACCGGTCATACCGGACAGCTTGTCGTAAAGGCGGAAGTAGTTCTGAAGAGTGATGGTGGCAAGGGTTTGGTTCTCTTCCCTCACCAGCACGTGCTCTTTCGCTTCCACCGCCTGGTGAAGGCCCTCCGACCAGCGACGCCCCTCCATAATGCGACCGGTGAACTCGTCCACGATCTTCACTTCGCCGTCAACCACCACGTAGTCCACATCGCGATGGAACAGAAACTGCGCCTTCAGAGCCTGCTGCAAGTGGTTGGCAAGCTGACCAGAAGGGTCGGCGTAAATATTATCGATGCCCAGCATGGCCTCGATTTTCTCCAAGCCGCTTTCGGTAGCGTTGATGGTCTTTTTGGCCTCGTCCATGTCGAAGTCCACGCCCTCTTTCAGGCCGGGCATCACGCGGGCGAAGCGCTTGTAGGTGTCGGCTGCCTGAGTGCCGGCGCCGGAGATGATGAGGGGCGTGCGGGCCTCGTCGATGAGGATGGAGTCCACCTCGTCCACCACGCAGAAGCTGTGGCCCCGCTGCACGCGGTTGCCGGCGCGGGTGACCATGTTGTCGCGCAGGTAATCGAAGCCAAACTCGGAGTTGGTGCCGTAGGTGACATCCGCCTGGTAAGCGGGAATCTTGTCGCGGGGGTTCATGCCGTTTTGGATGAGGCCGGTGGTCATTCCCAAGAACCGGTAAATACGCCCCATCCATTCGCAGTCGCGCCGGGCAAGGTAGTCGTTCACGGTGACGATATGCACGTTGTTGCCGGGAATGGCGTTCAAATATCCCGCCAACGTTGACACCAGCGTCTTGCCCTCGCCGGTTTTCATCTCGGCAATCTGCCCCTCGTGCAGGGCCATGCCGCCGATGAGCTGCACATCGAAGTGGCGCAGCCCCGTGGTGCGCACACTGGCCTCCCTCACCACGGCAAAGGCTTCCGGTAGCAATTGGTCCAGCGTCTCGCCGGACGCGTAGCGCTGGCGGAACTCATCTGTCTTCGCCGTCAACTCGGCATCGGTGAGGGCGGAGATCTCCGGTTCCAAGC
Organism: uncultured Parvibacter sp.; assembly: GCA_947649875.1. GTDB lineage: Bacteria > Actinomycetota > Coriobacteriia > Coriobacteriales > Eggerthellaceae > Parvibacter. The sequence goes on from CANSTH010000037.1 coordinate 5,844, forward strand.
CGTTGATCTTGTCCACCAGGCCCTGATAGCGCTTGAGTTGCTTTCCCTCGCCAACAGTGAGGAGCTTCGAAAGAAAACCCATAGGTGTCAACCGTTTCTCTTGGCTGGCCCCTCCTGGCAAAAGGCGAGGCCGCTTTGCTTTTAACCTTCGATATTATAGCGGTAAGCCGCAGGCAGCGCCCCCCTCTCCACCGTCTCCACAGGTTAGCACTCGTCCGGTGGTAAGATCGCCCGCCCCAACAAGCCCATACCCTGTCGCCGCCGCTCTCTTATCCACTTCTTAATCGATGTTCGATCGGTAATGCTATACAAGCCGCGGCGATGGGTCGATGCCCAACTGTTCGGAGAGATAGGCGCGACAAGCGAAAAACGTGTCGAGCGCCGCCGCCCGCTGCTCAGATGCAACCTGTGCCTTCATCTGGGCGAGGTACACATCTTCACGCGACTGGTCGCGCCGCAGCGCCTCGCGGGCGAACCACAGGGCACCTTGCGGCTCACCGGCCGTCAGCAACCGCCCCGATGCAGCCACCAGCGCATCAGTGATGTTTGTGTGCAGCCGATGGCGGCTCTCCTGTATCACGGCATTGTCCCGCTCTGCCGGCAGCAGCACCCCGCCAAAGCGGCCGCTTGCCAGCGCCAGCAGCTCTTCCCAATTGGTGCCCGCACTGCTGCCAAACAGCAGCTGGCGACACAAGTCCTCGAAAGACTCAATGTCGCTCTCCACCAGATCGTAGTTCACCCGAACGCTCATCTCTGTACGGATGAGGTAAGGGCATTGCCCGTCGACGGAGAGCACCCGCCGCAAAAGCGACCACAGGGAGTAGAAGTTCTTTCGGGCGGCCGATGGCACGGTATCGGGCCAAAACGTGGCGCTCAGATAATCCACCGACACTTCGCGGCCGTGGTTGAGCACTAGCAGCGCCAGCAGCGTACGGCTCTTTCGCCGGGCCAGCAGCCGTTCATCTAAGCGGCGATCTCCCATGTACACCACAAAGGATCCGAACATATTCACCCGGAGAATAGGAAACACATTGCCGGCACCTTCCGCCTTTGATCGGCCGGGGGCAGGGCGGAACGCGTCTTTGCGCGTCATTTCGCGCGAGTTCCTCTCCGCTTCAAGCTGACGGCAAGAGCGTCGATAGTCCCCCTGGTCATCGGCCAGCTGCCCCTGCGCTTTCTTCAATGCCGCCATGGTAGCCGGCCTGAATTTAAGGCTGACGCCGAACCGACGGGCGCCCACAATCTCCTCCAGCAGAGTGCCCATGCGCACATGGCCCCACTCCAACGACTCTCCAGAGCCGCAGAGCGCGTCCAAGGCCAGGATGCACTCTTGGATGAAATCCTCAACCTCCTCCGCCTCATCGACGCCAAGGGAATCCTCCCCCGGGCAAACACTCAACAGCCAGTTCAGCACAAGCACGGCCGACAATACCAGCGATGCGGGCCACGGGCGCCTTGCAGCGCCAAGCTTCCTGCGCAGCTGGTCGCGAAAAACTTGCACGGCAAGCCCCGGCCCTTCCTGCAGAGCGGCCTGAACGGCCATTGCATCCAAAACCTCATCTGCCACGGAAACCGCCTCGCCACGCGACTGCAGGCTCTTCGACTTCCGCATTACGCGCCCCATGGCCTCGTCCGCCCGCGCCAGCGCCTCGCCCTCCCCTACCATGGCCAGAAGAATTGCCGCCATCGAGCGCGACCCGTCATCGCTGCCCGCGGCCATGACCACCGAGCGGGCTAGCCGCGTTGCCTCCCCGATGTCACCCATCTCGGCGAAACCCCATGCTGCTGCCGAGCTTGCAGTGGGGGGCACCGGCACATGGCGGCGGCTCGCTTTCAAGAAAGCAAGACAGTACTCCTTGGCAAAGCCGCCCTTCACCAACGACCAGCTGTTGTCGCTCAGCCAACGCATGGCAGCGGTCCGCGAAGCCAAAGACGATACGGTTTCGAACGCGCGACCCTCGTCTCCGTGGGAGAGCATGATATTCGCCGCCTGGATGGCCAGTCCATCGCGCCCCTCGCAAGGCAGCCCGCTGCAATTGGCGTTGAGGACCGTCCCTATCACCTGGCAAAACTCCCCCACCCCCACGCGAGATGCTTCGAATCGACCATCCTCTAAGGCCACTCCCGCATAGGGATAGCTGCGAGCCAAAAGCTCCAGCACCTCCGTCAAATGCCCAGACCCGAGAAAGCACCCCAAATCATCGAGCTGTCCGCACCCCATAAGCAAGGCGGCAGAAGCAACCGCGAAAACCTCACCAGGGAGGGTTTCCCGGCGCAGCCCTTCCAGCAGCTGCAACGACCCCTTCTCGCCCCACAGCAGGCAGGGGATGCACGCGCTGGGAGGAAGCCGATCCGCCACAACGCCATCTTCATCAGGCAACCGAGGAACGCGCTCCTCCGCAGTGGCCAGCAAGGCAAAGCCGTCCAACAGCACTCTGTCATTCAGCACGCTGCCGTATACATCCGCCGAAGGTGCTAAAGAGCACATCACCTCATAGCCTAGCTGCACCAGTTCTCCCACCAGGTTTCCAAACAATTCGCTGCGTTGCTCATCCATACAGGGCACATCTTGGAACACCACTAAACGACAGTCCTCATCCCAGCGCCTCACATCAACCGCGATAATTTCCGCATCCAAATCGCGAAGGAAGCAGGGAGAAGTGCCGCAAATCCAAAACACATGCTCGAAGGAGAACACCACTTCGGCATACTCCGCCATAAGAGTCTTCTTTCCGAAGCCCCCAGGAGCCACCAAAAAACGAGGGCTGTGCCTCTCCGACAACAGCTGGTTCACCAAATGAGGCCGCGGATTGTGCCTTAGGGGAATCACCCCTTGCGGTTGATGTCCATGACAGGCAGCATCGCGAATAAAGTTGGACATGTCCTCCCCCTTTTCCCAGTTCATTGCTCAATAGGCGGGAGAACAATGGTAGGACCGCACTTGTTTTAACTGCAATGCAAGAGACATCTCAGTCACAAAAAGTGCCAGATACATCACAGAATGCCACAAATTGTCACACAATGCCACAAACGAAAATCTATACCTTTGCGTGCCGCCCGACATCTCATCGCGGGAGAGGCCCCGGGGGGCGGTTCGCCGAGCGTCGGGCGCTCTCTCCCGCGTCGAACGCGGCTTATGGAGGCGGACGCCTTGGCGCAGCGCGTCTGGCGTCCCGTCCCAGAGTCCTTGACTGCGGCAGGCATAGCCGCCTCCTTATGGGCCGCGTTCTTTGGCGGGGCGCCCGGAGCTCGTCGAACCGCCCCCCGGGGCCTCTCGGGGCCGTTTTTGGCGGGCGGCGTGACATCGTGGATGGGCCGGTTCGACAGGTCGGAGCGAGGTCCGGCCAAGAGGAGTAGGGCTGAGATCCACTCGGGCGCAACCCGAGTTAGCTCGGCCCGTACGGAGCGTCGAGCGCAGGCCTGTCGAACCGGCCCACCTCCGGGAGAGTGGCGAGCCGAAAAGGAATGGGTTTTTCATCGCATGACGGCATAAAAAGCGGGCGCCGCATGCGCGACGCCCGTTTCCGCATTGTATGCGCGATAGAGCCCTACAGGGCCGGGGCCAAGAGAGCCAGCAGCGGCACCAGCAGCAGTGCCACGATGTTGAACACCTTGATCATGGAGTTCAGCGCAGGACCGGCAGTATCCTTGTAGGGGTCGCCAACCGTGTCGCCGGTAACGGCGGCCTGATGGGCGAACGAGCCCTTTCCGCCGTACTTGCCCTCTTCGATCAGCTTCTTCGCGTTATCCCACGCGCCGCCGCCCGAAGTCATGGAGATAGCCACGAACAGGCCGGTGATGATGGTGCCCACCAGGGCGCCGCCCAGCACCTGGGTAGTGAACTCGAAGGCCAGCGGATAGCCGCAGACGTTCAGGATGAAGCCGATGAGGATGATGAGCACCGGCGTGCCGATGGGCAGGCATGCAGGAAGCACCATCTCACGCAGAGCCGCCTGGGTAACCAGGTCCACGCACTTGGCGTAGTCGGGCTTGCCCTCCCCTTCCATGATGCCGGGGATTTCCTTGAACTGGCGGCGCACTTCCTTCACCACGTCACCGGCGGCACGGCCAACGCTGGTCATGGCACGCGAAGCGAACAGGTAAGGCAGAAGGCCGCCGATGAACAAGCCAATCAGCACGAACGGGTTGGACAGGTCGAAGAACACCGTGAGACCGGTCTCCTCGGTCACCGTATGGGTGAAGTCGGCGAACAGAACCACGGCGGCCAGCGCAGCGGAGGCGATGGCGTAGCCCTTGGTAACGGCCTTGGTGGTGTTACCCACGGCGTCCAGCGCGTCGGTGTTCTCGCGCACGCTCTCGGGCAGGCCGCTCATCTCGGCAATGCCGCCGGCATTGTCGGTGACAGGGCCGAAGGAGTCGATGGCCACCACGATACCGGCCATCGAAAGCATGGCCAAAGCGGCCACGGCGATGCCGAACACACCGCCCAGGAAGAAGCTGACCAGCGTGGCGATGACGATGACCAGGATGGGCAGGCCAGTGGCCTCCATGCCCACAGCCAGGCCCTGGATGACGTTAGTGCCGTGGCCGGTAACGGAGGCCTCGGCGATGGAATCCACCGGGGACTTAGTGGAAGAGGTGTAGTAGTCGGTGATGTACACCATGGCGGCAGTGAGGGCCACGCCGATGACGGCGCAGATCCATACCGAGATGGGAGTAAGGCCTTCAGGGGCCAGCAAGGGGTTCACCACAGTGAGGTCGCCCAGCATCCAGAAGGTGATGGGCAGGAAGGCCACCACGGCGATGCCAGCGGCAATCCAGAGGCCCTTGTACAGGGCGCCCATGATGGTGCCGCCCGGGCTCATCTTCACGAACACGGTGCCGATGATGGAGGCAATGATGGAGGCAGCGCCGATGACCAGCGGAAAGCCCAGCGACATGGCGATGGAGCTGGTGCCGAAGGCCAGGTTGCCGATGAGCATGGCGGCCACAGTGGTCACCACGTAAGTCTCGAACAGGTCGGCGGCCATGCCGGCGCAGTCGCCCACGTTGTCGCCCACGTTGTCGGCGATGACGGCGGGGTTGCGGGGGTCGTCCTCGGGGATGCCCGCTTCAACCTTGCCCACCAGGTCGGCGCCCACATCGGCGGCCTTGGTGAAGATGCCGCCGCCCAGACGGGCGAACACCGAGATCAGCGAACCGCCGAAGCCCAGGCCCACCAGCGCGCTCCAAGAGGCAACGCCGGAGTACACCAAGAAGGAGAACAGGGAGACGGACAGGATGCCCAAGCCGATAACGAACATGCCGGTAACGGTGCCCGACTGGAACGCCACGCGCAGCGCAGCCCCCAAACCGGTGCGGGCCGCTTCAGCGGTGCGCACATTGGCGGCCACCGAGATGCGCATGCCGATGAACCCGGCAGCAGCCGAGGCAGCGCCGCCCAGCAAGAAGCCGAGGGCAGTCCAGATGCCAAACCCGGAAACTCCCATGAAGCCGGGGATGACAAGAATTACCGCGATTACCACGGCAGCAATGGCCACCGTCTTGTACTGGCGGGCCAGATAGGCCATGGCGCCTTCCTGAATCGCGGCAGCGATGCTCTGCATCTTCTCGTTGCCAGCCGGCAACCCGTTGATGCGCTTGATCAAAACGCCCGCGTACACGGCGGCCAGAACGCCCGCCAGCAGGCCCAAGATCAAGGGAATAGAAGCTTCCATGAATCTCCCTTCCGATTGTCTCGCGTTTGCCGGGGCGTTTACCCCAAACGAAAACGCGGCGCCCGCTCTTCGGGCACCGCGTGCATTTATACCACCAGTTGTCGAAATTGCCCCCGCATCGCCCCTACCGGGCGAATTACTCGGCGCGGGCGGCGAACGGCCGATGCGAAGTTCCGCGGGAACGCAGCTGCATGAGCGGACGGCGGGACGGTGGAGCGGAGGTCTAAGCCCGAGGAGGGATGAGATCCACTCGGAAACGAAGTTTCCGAGTTAGCTCCGACCGACGAAGCGTCGGAGCGGAGCCGTCCCGCCGTCCGGCCACCGCGAAGATCACAACTATTCGGCGCGGGCGGCTTCGATGAGCTTGGCGATGCGCTCGCTGTATACCAAATCGGTGATGCCCGCCTCGGATTCCAGATCCACCACCGGCGCATCGTTCCACAGCGCTTCCAGGCGGTAATGGTCGCGGGTTTCCGGCTGGAACACATGCACCACGATGTGCCCGTAGTCCAGAAGCTCCCACGATCCGTCGGAGGTGGTCTCGCGGTGCAGCGGCTTTATGCCCGCCTCTACCCGCAACTTCTCCTCCACCTCGTCGATGATGGCCTCCACCTGGCGGTTGTTGGATGCAGTGGCGATGACGAAGTAGTCGGTGACGCCGATGAGCTCCTTCACCTCCTGCACCATTATGTCGGTGGCCTTTTTCTCATCGGCGGCGCGAGCGGCGATGAGGGCCGCCGTGCGGGAGCTTACCGGCTGCGCCTCCTGGGCCGTTTTGTTTTCAGTTTCGTTTTCCACGTGAATGGTCCTTTCGCTTCGAAACGCCCTTGGCATAGGCGTTCCATACTTTAATGGTATCAGGATGCAACGGCTTTTGTCGGGAGATCAGCAGGTACACCCAGTATTCGTACACTTCGAGGAACAGCTCTTCCAGGCTCACCTTCCCCACCAGCTGCCGCAGCTGGTCCACCTCGCCGAAGCGGCGGTGGGGCTCAAGGCAGTCGGCAATGTAGAGCACCATGTCGAGCGGCGTCATGTCCACAGCAGCCGTGGTATGGCGGTCGATGGCCTGCAGCACGTCTGCCGGCATGGAGGGAAACTCCCGCGCCAGGGCTGCGGCGGCGGTATGGGCGTGCAGCACCTGCGGCATCTTCTCCACCACTTCCGGGGCAATGCGCTCGTCAAGACCCAGCTCGTGCACGCGTTGGCGAATGCCATCGTCATCGAAGCCCTTGTCCCAGTCGTGGACGAGCCCCGCCAAGTGCGCCTTGCGCACGTCCACGCCGTAGAGACCCGCCAGGGCCTCGGCAGTTTCGGCCACCCCCAGGCTATGGGCAAAGCGCTTCTTGCTCACCCGTTGCTCCAGCTCCGCCTTGCGCTGCTGCCAGAACGCATCGCCCAGCGTTTCCTCGGTGGTAAGACCCACTTGCGGCGGATTGTCGGCGGGCACGTCCACGAATTGCGAGCGGCGGATCTCTTCCAGCTGCCGTGCGCTCAAGGGGGTGTCGGCCGGTCGCGGCTCCTTGCCCATCGATGCTTCTTTCGCCCCCAGCGCGCACAAGGGCTCCTCGGTCCCGCTGTCGCCCGCGGCACTTGCCAGTGCCGGTTGCAAAAAGCCCTGGCCTTTGGTCTTCAGCACCGTATCGGCCGTGCGGTACAGTCCGTTGCGGAAGATGTAGTCGCACACCGACAGCGTGGTGAGATAGCGCAACGAATAGCCATCAGCCACCATCTGGCGCAGCTCGCTGGAGCTGATGGCCAACGAGGTTACCTGGAAGTAGCTGATGCGGAAATCGCCCAGCGCAGCCAATTCCTCCTTGAACCCCTCGGTCACCTCATAGCCAGGCCGGGTGGCGGCCACAAAATGCACCATACGGGCAATCTCGGCGCTGTCCTTCCAGCGGGCGATGGAGAGGATGGAATCGGCACCGGTGATGTAAAACAGCTGCACGTTTTCGGGGAAGTGCGCACGCAGAGCCCGCACCGTGTCGATGGCGTAGGTGAGGCCGCCGCGGCTTATCTCCATGGCGCTCACATCGAAATGGGGGTTGGGCAAGCAGGCCAGACGGCACATCTCCAGGCGCTGGGATGCCGGCGTGACCGGCTTTCCCTGCTTGTGGGCAGGATTGCCAGTGGGAATGAACACCACCGCGTCCAGCCCGAAAGCCTCCCTTGCCTGCTCGGCGCAGGCAAGGTGCCCTATGTGAATGGGGTCGAACGTGCCCCCCATGATGCCCAGCCGAACCGATGCGCCGTCTTGCCCCAGCTTATCGAAACGCTGGGAGACCGCTACGGCGAGCTGCTCTCCAACTGCCCCCGGCATAGCGGCAGAAGCCTTCAGATGAGGCGCCTCACCTTCATCGAGTACGGGCTTTTTCGCTTCGTCCAAAGCCATCTACGCCCTCACCTGGCCGCTTCCCCGCAAGAGATACTTGTAGGAGGTGAGCCCCTCCAAGGCGAAGGGGCCGCGCACGTGGGTTTTCTGGGTAGAGATGCCTATCTCGGCCCCCAACCCGAACTGGCCGCCGTCAGTGAAGGCGGTGGAAGCGTTGGCGTACACGGCTGCCGCGTCCACTTGGTTAAGGAAGTCCTCGATGGCACGGGCGCCACGCCCATCAGCAGGGTCGGCCACGATGGCCTCAGAGTGCATGGTGCCGTAGCGGTTCACATGGGCGATGGCCTCTTGCGGCCCCGCCACCACCTTCACCGCCAGATCGGGGGCCAGATACTCCGTTTCCCAATCCTCCTCGGTGGCGCGCAGCACGGACAGGCCCTCCACGGCTGCATCGGCGGCGATGGCGCAAGCAGCCTCGTCGCCATGGACGGTTACCCCGCGGGACGCCAACCGCCGGAATACCTCCGGCAGAAGTCGCGATGCGGCGCCTTCGTCCACTAACAGCGTCTCGGCGGCATTGCACACGCCATAGCGGCGGCATTTCGCGTTCTCCACGATGTCGGCCGCCATAAACGGGTCGGCGGTCTCGTGCAGGTACACATGGCAGTTGCCGGTGCCGGTCTCGATCACCGGCACCTTCGCGCACTCCACGCAGTGGCGAATAAGCCCTGCCCCGCCGCGGGGAATGAGCACGTCTACCAGCCCGTGCAGCCCCATCAGCACATCGGTAGCGGCACGATCGGTGCTGGTCACGGCACTGATGCAGCCAGCCGGCATCCCGGATTCCTCAGCTGCACGCGCAAGTACCTCGGCAATGCGGGCATTGGAGCAAGCTGCGAGGCTTCCGCCCCGCAACAGGGCAGCGTTTCCGGATTTCAGGCAGATGCCAGCGGCATCGGCGGTCACGTTGGGCCGTGCCTCGTACACCACCGCCACCACTCCCAAGGGAACGCTCACCTTTGTCAGCTGAATACCGTTGTAGAGGGTGTCCTCCTGCAGCACCCGTCCCAGCGGGTCGGGCAGGGCCGCCAGCTCTTCCAGGGCATCGGCCATGGCGCCCACGCGCCCCTCGTCCAGCATAAGCCGGTCCAACAGCGCCTCAGATGTGCCGCGCTCCCGCGCCGCCGCCATGTCTTGCCCGTTGGCGGCCACAATGTCGCCCGCATTCTGGCGCAATGCCGCCGCCATGGCCAAAAGCGCGTCGTTGCGCTCTTCGGAACTCGTCTGCGACAACGCGGCACTGGCCTCCTTGGCCGCCCGCGCCAATTCGATTATTTCCTCTTCCACAAAACCACCTCTACTCGAAAAGGACTAGATCGTCGCGGTGGATCACGGGCTTGTCCGCCAGCAGGGCCAAGATGGAGTTGGCAGCCAGCTGATCGCGGTCTTTTCCTACCGCAAGCTCCAGCAAGTCGCTGCCCGCCGCCGCACGGCCGCGGCCGAACACATGACCAGATGCATCCGCAACGTCCACGATGTCATCGTAGTCGAAAGCACCTTCTACGCCACGCAAGCCCACTGCCAGAAGTGAGCTGCCGTGGCGAACCAGGGCATCTCGCGCCCCATCGTCTACCGTCAGCGTGCCCCGAGATGCATCCCCCAGGGCAATCCACAACTTCTTGGGGGTTATCTCGTGAGGCCGGCTAGGAGCCACGAACAGGGTGCCCACACTGCGCCCCGCCGCCGCGTCAACGATGCAACCAGACCGGCGCCCTTGGCAGATGACCATGGGAATGCCGGCAGCCATCAATACCCGAGCCGCCTGGATCTTAGTGACCATGCCGCCGCTGCCCACCGTGGAACCGGCGCCACCCGCGGCCGCCAGGACGCTGCGGTCGATGCGATCGATGCGCGGAATGAGGGTCGCAGAGGGATCGGACTGGGGATTTGCGGTGTACATACCATCGATGTCGGAGAGGATCACCATAAGGTCGGCGTCAATCAGGCAGGCCACCAGCGCCGCCAGCGTGTCGTTGTCGCCGAAGCGAATCTGCTCCACCGACACCGTGTCGTTCTCGTTCACCACCGGCACAACACCCAGCTCCAACAGGCGGTTCAGGGTATCGCGCGCGTGCAAGTAGGCGTTGCGGTCCGCCGTATCGCGGCGGGTGAGCAGCACCACCGACGTCAGCATGCCCTCCTTCGCGAACGCGTTGGAATAAGCGGTGGAAAGGGCACTTTGGCCCACCGAAGCGGCTGCCTGCAGGCTGGGCATGTCGGTGGGACGCTTCGCGATGCCCAGCGCCTCGAGGCCGCAGGCGATGGCAGCCGACGTTACCACCACCACATCCCAGCCCTCGCTGCGCACCTGGGCCAATTGCGCCGCCAGGTTGTCCAGAAAACCGTAGTCTATGGAGCTCTCGGACGTAGTAAGGGTGGAGGAACCAATCTTCACCACCAGGCGCCGCCGGGCGCCGTCGTTAGCCTTTTCGCTCATCAGATATCCAGCTCCTGGTACACGTCCACCGTCCCTTCGGGAGACTCGTAGTCGAAGGAGTAGCCCACGATGCGGATTTCGTCGCCGTCCTGGGCGCCGGCGCGGCGAAGGGCGTCGTCCACCCCCACCCGCTTCAGCCGGTGCTGCAAGAAGGTGACCGCCTCCTCGTTCTCCCAGTCGGTCTGCACCACCATGCGCTCCACCTGCGGCCCCGCCACACGGAATACGCCCGGTTCTTCCTCGGTGATTGTGAAGCGCTTGTCCCGCTCGGCGCGCTTGTGCTCCCAGATGCACTCGTACTGCACCTCGGCCGCCTCTTTCTCGCGGGCCGCCTCGCGCAGCTCGTGTACCTTGTGAGCAATGGCCGCTTTCAGCTGATCCACGCCGGCACCAGTAAGGGCGCTGATGCGATAGAGCTTCGGGTCGATGGGGCTTTCCACGAACTCGTTGCCGCCAACCGCCGCCAGGGAGTCTTCCCTCACGCGAGCAGCCAGTTTCTCGCACACTTCCTCGGTGCCGGGCACATCGGTCTTGTTGGCCACCACGATGCGGGGGCGCTCCGCCAGCTCTTTGGCGTACAAGGCCAGCTCGCGGCTTATCACCTCGTAATCCTCCAGCGGATCGCGCCCCTCCCAATCGCCGGTGAGGTCCACCACCTGCACGATGAGGGCAGTGCGCTCGATGTGTCGTAGAAACTCATGGCCCAGCCCACGCCCTTCATGGGCCCCTTCGATGAGCCCTGGGATGTCCGCCACCACAAACGACAGATCGCCGCTGGTGGCAACGCCCAGGTTGGGCACCAGCGTGGTGAAGGGGTAATCGGCAATCTTAGGGCGCGCCGCGCTCATCTTGGCGATGAGAGATGACTTGCCGGCTGAGGGCATGCCCACCAGCGCCGCATCGGCCATCAGCTTCATCTCCAGCTCTATCCAGCCCTCGATGGCCGGTTCTCCCAGCTCGGCGAAGGCGGGGGCGCGCCGCGTTGAGGTGACGAAGTGGATGTTGCCCCGGCCACCGCAGCCACCGCGGGCCACCACTACCGACTCGCCGTCATGGGTGAGGTCGGCTATCAGCTCACCGGTTTCCTTGGTGTCTTCGAAGTACTCCCGCACCACCGTGCCCACCGGCACTTTCAGCACGAGGTCTTCCCCGGTAGCGCCGTGCATGCGGCTACCCTTGCCGTGAGTGCCCCGCTCGGCCTTGAAATGGTGTTTGAAGCGATACTCAATAAGCGATGAGAGGCTGGCGTCCGCCTGCACCACCACATTGCCGCCGTGGCCGCCATCGCCGCCATCGGGACCGCCCTTGGGCACATGGGCCTCGCGGCGAAACGACATGCAGCCAGCACCGCCGTCGCCCCCCTTAACATGTATGCGCACCTTGTCGATGAACATCTAAATCTATCCTCCGTGTCTGGGAAAAGGTTGTTTCCCCGATATAGAAAAAGTGCTCCCGGAAACCCGTGGAGCACTGAAAGGCAAAATGTATCGCAGTCGTTTAGAAGCGCGTTTACTCAGCAGGACGAACATGCACACGGCGCTTCTGGCCGCGCGTGAACTCCAGGGTACCGTCGCACAGAGCGAACAGGGTGTCGTCTCCGCCACGGCCCACATTATCACCAGGATGGAAGTGGGTGCCGTGCTGACGCACGATAACCATGCCCGTCTTTACCTTCTCGCCTGCAAACTTCTTGACGCCCAGGCGCTGCGCGCGGGAATCGCGGCCGTTGCGAGTAGAGCCGAGACCTTTCTTATGAGCCATGAGATTGCCTCCTTCTTGCTTTACTCTGCGACGGCAGCGCCGACGGCATCGATCTTGACGCGGGTGAGGTTCTGGCGATGACCCTGCATCTTCTTGTAGTTCTTGCGCTTCTTGAACTTGAACACCAGCTGCTTCTCGCCACGGAACTGCTCGAGCACGGTGGCGGTCACCTTGGTCTCGGCGGCCTTCGCCGGATCGGCCTCCACCTTGCCATCGTCCACAACGCAGATGGCCTGAAGCTCCACCTGGTCGCCGGGCTGGGCGTCCAACTTCTCGATGTTAATCTTGTCGCCAGGGGCAACTTTGTACTGTTTGCCGCCGGTCTTTACGATTGCGTACATGGTATATATCTCCTTATAGGTCAGTAAACGCAAAGAGATATGCTAGCAGCGGGAATTCCCGCCGTCAACAAA
>CANSTH010000038.1 GCA_947649875.1 uncultured Parvibacter sp.
GGGTTGTCGATGGCGGCGCTTTGCCTCCATACGAGTCACTGTACACTTCTGCCAAGGCGGAGGATTCCTGCCTTTCGGTTGCGGAGGCTTATCGGCGCGCAGGGCTGGGGGTTGATGAGTCCACTCATGAGCCGCCGGAGTACATCGGGTGCGAGCTTGGCTTCATGCTGGCTTTATGCGAACGCGAGGCCGAAGCGCGGGCTCAGGGAGACGATGAGCTGGCTGCAGAATGCGTTGCGGCCCAAAGGGAGTTCTTCGCCAATCATCTTGGGCGTTGGGCGGGGAAATACGCCGATGCCATGGTGATAAACGCACGCACCAGTTTCTATCGAGGGATGGGCTTGCTGCTCGGAGAGTTTATGGCGGAGGAATCGGCGCTGCTGTCCTAGGCGAGGATGGCTTGCGCACTTCAATGCTGACATCTTACAAAAGGCGGCGGCCGAGTTCAGTTTCCTCCAGCTCCATAACCAGCTTCAACAGCGGCGTGGCATCGCGCTGGTCGACGCCCTCGACGAAGCTGGCGATGGTCTGGTAGTAGCGGCGAGCGCTCTCGTTGTCTGCCTTGAACGCCACTGGCGCGTAGCCGGCCTCCATGAGCATGAGATTCAGAAGCACCCGCCCCGTTCGGCCGTTGCCGTCACCGAAAGGATGGATGTCCTCGAATACAAGGTGGAAAATCACTGCGGTGACGAGTGGATTGTCCGTGTAGGTGGTCGTCAACAGTTGGTTCATGAGCGCTTCCACCTGCGCAGGTGGGGGAGGGTAAATGCGAGAAGTGGTGACATAGCGCATGTCCCAGCGATACTGGCCCGCATCGGCCTCCTCCAGATTGGCGGCAACTATGCGATGCAGCTCTTTCACAACCTCCTCGGTCACCGGCGCACCCGCCGCTGCAAGCTCCTTCGCCTTCGTAAATGCTCTGTCGGCGTCAAGCACCTCCGCCTGCTCCCGAAGCGGCTTGTTGGGCACGGGGATGTCTTGCTCCAACACAAGCGACGTTTCTGCGAGGGTTAGCGAATTGCCCTCAAGGGAGGTGGTGGTGTGGGCGAATTCCACTCGAAAGGCCTCGGCGAGGCTTCCGCGCTCTTGTGCCGGCCGGTAGCCCTGGCTTGCAAGCGTGTCCCTCATATGCTCCAGCCGTTTCAGTCCTTCATTAAGAGCGGAGTCGAACGTAGGGGCGACATCGAAACGCCGAAGATTATCCTGATGCCAGCTTAGGAAGCGCATTTGCTCGTCGCTCACCCCGTACATCTTTTCATAACGGGAGGCGTAATCAAGGTCGTCAATGGAGTAGCCTTCCGCCACAATGTCCCTTCCACTTCAAAGCCAAAACAAGGCTATTATAGCGTTCCCGGGAACAAGTCCGTTCTCTTTGGGCTGGCGTGCAGTTCGCGCACTTGCCGAAAGGAGTTTTAGCTGTTGCTGTGTCGGCAGATTTCGAACCTCGGCCATTTTGCCTTGATGGGAACGCTGCGAGTGTGTTGCGCGCACACTATCGGCAAAAAATGGTACGTGATATAATTAATAAGAAACTTTTTTGCCGATAGGGATGAGTTGCGGTGGAATGTATATCTGTTGCTCAAGCTGCTTCCAGGTGGGGCGTTTCCGAGAGGAGCGTTCGGAACTATTGCGCTCAAGGGCGGGTGCCCGGTGCGGCTTTGGCTGGTAAGACGTGGCGGGTTCCTGCGGATGCCGAAAAGCCGCCTCGGGCCAATGCCAAAGCGGCTGAGGGGAATCGCGAGCTTCTCCAGCGCCTGGACGAGGAGAGGCGGGCGAAGGTTCGCGGCGGTATCTACCATAAGTTGCAGGTGGAGTTTACCTACAACTCGAACCATATCGAAGGATCGCGCCTGTCGCGGGACCAAACCCGGCTCATCTTCGAGACAGCGACTGTCGGGGCGGGCGGCAGCGCCATTCGCGTGGACGATATCATCGAGGCGTCCAACCATTTCCGCTGCATCGACTACTGCATCGACAATGCGCGCAGGCCTTTGTCGGAGGCCATGGTAAAGAAGCTGCACCGCATGTTGAAAACGGGAACCACCGATGATGGGCTGTCGTGGTTCGCGGTGGGGGACTACAAGATGCTTCCCAACGAGGTGGCGGGAATGAGGACTGCGCAGCCCGAAGAAGTTGTCGGCCAGATGCGGGCGCTGCTGGACGAGTACAACGCCAAAGCCCCCCATTCGCTTGGGCAGATTCTCGATTTCCATGTGCGCTTCGAGCGCATCCATCCTTTTCAGGATGGCAATGGCCGAGTGGGACGGCTGATTATGCTGAAGGAATGCCTGGCAAACGACATCGTGCCCTTCGTGATTGCGGACGACATGAAGCTTTTCTATTATCGCGGCCTGGCCGAGGGGGATGACGAGCCCGGCTTCTTGACCGACACGTGCTTGGCGGCCCAAGACCGTTTCAAGGAATGGCTTGGGTACTTCCGAATTCCCTTTGTTGAATGACCTTGAGTCCGAACGGTATGTCAGGGGACGGGGATAATGGCATGCCACTTGATGGTGGAAGCCAAACTCGGAAGCGAAGCCCTGTTATGGGAATGGCCGCTGCCGGGCTTGTTTCTTGACAGGGGGTTGCGGTTGGCCCACAATGGGCCTCGCTACGGGGAGCCTGAATGGAAGGGCTGAGAGGCAGGTGCTCCTGCGACCCGAGAACCTGATCTGGGTAATGCCAGCGTAGGAAGTAAAGCGCGATACTAGTTCACCGCTTTTAGCCCCGCTTGCATTCCGCAGGCGGGGCTTTTCTATGCCCCCTATGCGCGGATCTGCACGGAAAGAAGGCGCGCCGCTCGTTTGGGGGGCGCCCGCGACAACGAAGGAGACGCTTATGCAAGCAAGTGTGGCCATCCAGGTGCTGCCCGCCACGCTGGACGACGATGAGGTGGTGCGCATCGTCGATGAGGTGATTGCCTACATCAAGTCCACGGGGCTGTCCTGCTATGTGGGACCGTTCGAGACCACCATCGAGGGCGACGACTACGATCAGCTGATGGATGTGCTGAAAGAGTGCCAGCACGTGGCCATCCGCGCCGGCGCGCCCAAGGTGAGCGCCTACATCAAGGTGGAGTGGAAGCCGGAAGGGGAGATTCTCTCCATCGGCAAAAAGGTGACAAAGCACCACGCCGAGTAGAATACCTGCCCTCATGAAGCGGTTTGCGAAAAACTACCTGCCGGCCATTGTGGCGGTGCTGGCGGTGCTGGTGTTGTGGCAGGTGCTGGCCACAAGTGGCGCGGTGCCCAGCTATATGCTGCCCTCGCCGGCGAAGGTGCTGGCGGTTTTCCCTGCCGAGGGCCAACTTCTGTGGAGCCATTCCCTGGTCACGCTGGAAGAGGCGGCGTTGGGGCTGGCGGCCGGCGTGGCGCTGGGTTTCGCCTTCGCTGTACTCATGGACGCCTTCGATGTGCTGCGCCGCGCCATCTACCCGCTGCTAGTGCTCAGCCAAACGGTGCCGGTGGTGGCCATTGCGCCGCTTTTGGTGCTGTGGCTGGGCTATGACATCACCCCGAAAGTGGTGCTGGTGGCCCTGGTGACATTCTTTCCCATTGCGGTGGGGCTGCTGCAGGGGTTCCAATCGGTGGACCCCGACGAGGTGAATCTCATGCGGGCGATGGGGGCCAGCCGCTGGCAGGTGTTCCGCTTCGTGAAAATCCCCGGCGCGTTGCCGGAGTTCTTCTCGGGGCTGCGCATTGCCGTGGCCTACGCGGTGGTGGGCGCGGTAATCAGCGAGTGGCTGGGCGGCTTCAATGGCCTGGGGGTGTACATGACCCGGGTGCAAAAGGCGTTCGCCTTCGACCGCATGTTCGCGGTGATATTTGTAATTTCTGCCATTTCCCTGTTGCTCATGCTGCTGGTGGGGCTGGTGGAACGGAAATCGATGCCTTGGCGGAGTGCCCGCCAAGAGAAAGAATAGGAAACGTTTATGAGGAAAGCGAAATTGATGCGGCGCGGGGGCGCGCTGGTGGCGGCAGCTGCCATGGCGGCGCTGCTGGCCGTGGGAGTGTGCGGATGTACCTCGCAGGGGGCGTCTGACCAGGGAACTTCTGGCGAAGGAAACGCTGCAGCGCCGGCGGAAGGCGCCGAGGGCAGCGGCGTCGGCGACGCGCAACCGGCGGAAACCGAAAAGATAACCTTCATCCTTGATTGGACCCCCAATACCAATCACACCGGCCTGTACGTGGCCCAGGCGGAAGGCTATTTCGCCGAGCAGGGGCTGGACGTGCAGATTGTGCAGCCGGCCGACGGCACCGCCGAGGCGCTGGTGGCCTCCGGCAAGGGACAGTTCGGCGTCAGCTTCCAGGACACCATGGCGCCGGCTCTGGTGGGGGAGGATGCGCTGCCCATCACCGCGGTGGCGGCCATTCTGCAGCACAACACTTCCGGCATCGTGTCGCGCGCTGGCGAGGGGATGGATCATCCCGCCGGCCTTGAGGGCCACAAGTACGCCACTTGGGAGCTGCCGGTAGAGCAGGCCACCATCGCCGAAGTGATGAAGGCCGATGGCGGCGATTTCGCGAAGGTGGAGATGTACCCCGAGAGCGTGACCGACGAGGTTTCTGCCCTCAGCTCGAAGATGGTGGATGCCATCTGGGTGTTCGAGGGATGGGGGAAGGCAGCCTGCGATGTGGCCGGCCTTGCCACCGACTACTTCAACTTTGCCGACATCGATCCGGTGTTCGACTACTACACGCCGGTGGTCATTGCCAACAACCAGTTTTTGGAGGAGCATCCGGAAACGGCCAAGAAGTTCCTGGCGGCGCTGGCGAAGGGCTACCAGTATGCCATCGACAACCCGGATGCAGCAGCTGACATCCTCATGGAGCAGGTGCCCGAGCTGGCCGCCAACGAGCAGCTGGTGCGCGCGTCGCAGCAGTTCCTGTCCAAGCAGTACAAGGCGGATGCGGCCCAATGGGGCGTGATGGATGCCGATCGCTGGGAAGCCTTCTACCAATGGCTGCTGGACAACCAGCTGATCGACGCGGCCTTGGATCCCACTGCCGGCTTCACAAATCAATATCTGTAGAGTTCCATGGAAGAGAAAGCTTACAGCTCGCTGCTCAATGTGGAGGACGTGACCGTTTCCTTTGAGGGGCGGGCGGTGCTGCGCGGAGTGAGCCTGCAGTTGCGCGACGGCGAGCTGGTGAGCCTGCTGGGGGCCAGCGGTGGCGGCAAGACCACCCTGTTCAACGTGGTGTCGGGGCTGCTTGTGCCCGATGCGGGGCGCGTGCTGCTGCGGGGGCGGGACATCACCGGCGCCACGGGGCATGTAAGCTATATGATGCAGAAGGATCTGCTGCTGGAGAGCATGCGGGTGGCGGACAACGTGGGGCTGCCGCTGCGGTTGCGCGGTGCTTCGAAGGCGCAAGCGCGGGCGGAAGCGGTGGCACTGCTGCCGGACTTCGGGCTGGCAGGGGCGGCGCAGCTATGGCCCTCGCAGCTCTCCGGCGGCATGCGCCAACGGGCGGCGCTGGCCCGCACCTACCTGGCCTCCCGCGACGTGCTGCTGCTGGACGAGCCCTTCTCGGCTCTGGACGCCTTCACCAAGGCGGACATGCACCGTTGGTTCATGGCCACGCAGCGGCGGCTGGGGCTGTCGGTGCTGTTCGTCACCCACGACATCGACGAGGCGGCGCTGCTGTCGGACCGCATCCTGGTGGTTAAAGAGGGCCTCATAGCCGGTTATGTGCCGGTTACCCGCCCGGGTAACGCGGGGGACGCCTCTGCTGCTGGGGTGTAAACCCCCGAGGACTTCTCCCTCACTGAGCAGTTCCTAGAAACAAAACGACAGGTGCGAGCCCTTTTGGCATAGCGTCATCGGACGGAGCGCCATTCGCGTCCTGGATTTTCGACGGGATGCCACCCATGGTCCGTTTTTTCGTAGGGCAGAGATTCTATCTCTGCCGAACCGACGGCCCGCATATTCGGTATATTTATTCTAGAGATTGCGACAAACAAAAATATACCGAATGCGGAATATTTTCTGAACTTATCATCGGAGATTCCTTGTTGCTGGCTTTGGCCGAGCCCTACTCCAGCTCCACTTGGCCGTACTCGAGGCCCTCGGCGCGTTTGAGGGCCAGCCAGTCGGTGGGGGAGATGGCGGGCACCGGCGAGCGCTCGAAACCACGCGCGTCGCGGGTGACCAGCCAATTGGCCTTTGCCTTCTCGGCGCAAAGGGCCACCAAGCAATCTTCCAGGTCCTTCCAGCCCAGGGCCACTGCCCGCTGGTAGTCCTGGGGCGAGAGCGCCACCGGCGTGAATACCGCCAGCGACTCGGCGATGGCCTGCTGTACCTTCTGCGAATCCATATAGCGGTTCAGCACGAAGAAGGCATCGTTGATGGACTGGCCGGCGATCCACAGCTTCGCGTCGCCGAAGTAGCCGGCGGCCACAACCTGCACGGCCTCTTCGAAAAACGGCGCTTTTCGCCCTAGAAAGTCGATGTAGGCGCAGGTGTCAACCAAGAGATTCATAACGGGCGGCCCTTCCCTCGGCGATGATCTGCTTGTAATCTACGTCCTCTGGGTCCCAATCTATACTCAAGGTGCTCTTGGTGCAGAAGGCCTGGAAGTCAGCGGCCCCCTTCGGTGCCTTCTGCCGGGCGCTGGGCAAGGTGTGCTCGCTGAGTACGAAGTCGAAGGCGCTGTTGATGAGATCGGTGGTGCTGGCGCCTATCTGTGCTAGCACCGAAGCGGCCGCCTCCCGCTTCGCCGCCGGCACCCGCGCGCTGACCAAAGTACTCTCCATAAGGCCTCCGTCCATAACTGTATAACGTAATACATTATAGCAGACAAGTTCGAGTGCTGCAATCAGCAGAAAGAATGCGGTGGGCTCGATTACGCTTTGTTCCAATTGGCTGACCGTATGCCCGGTAATCAGTAATATGCTGTCCGCTTGCTGCAAAGGCCAATTCTGAAAAAATCTTATAGTGCTTGACTTAGATTTCCTCCTGGTTACAATATGCGATTAGCACTCAACGAAGGAGATTGCTAACTGCTCTGGAGATGAGGAAACGCTTGGGCGGCAAAGCGGCTTACCGGGTTCTTTGTCGCCGCTTGCGCCCTTATGCTGCGGTGAGCGGGATGCCTCCTTCCCCGAAAGCCGCACATGAAAGAAGGATCTATGCGCAAGTTCAAAACCGAGAGCAAGAAGCTGCTCGACCTCATGATCAACTCCATCTACACCAACCGCGAGATTTTCCTGCGTGAGCTCATCTCCAACGCCTCCGACGCGGTGGACAAGCTGTACTTCCGCAGCCTCACCGACGAGAGCGTGTCCATCAACCGCGCCGACCTGTCCATCACCGTGGCCTTCGACAGCAATGGCCGCACCGTCACCGTGTCCGACAACGGCATTGGCATGAGCAAAGACGACCTGGACAAGAACCTGGGCACCATTGCCCATTCCGACTCCTTCGAGTTCAAGGCCGACCAGGCGAAGAACACCCCCGGCGAGGAAAAGGGCCTCGACGACATGACCGACGTGGACATCATCGGCCAGTTCGGCGTGGGCTTCTACTCCGCGTTCATGGTGGGCAAGAAGGTGCAGGTGGTCTCCAAGGTCTACGGCAGCGATGAGGCCTGGATGTGGGAAAGCGACGGCATCGACGGCTACGACTTGAAGCCGGCTCAGCGCGAAACCCATGGCACCGACGTCATCGTGTACCTGAAGGACAACACCGCCGATGAGGGCTACGACACCTTCGCCACGGAAATGGGGTTGAAGAACCTCATCAAGCGCTACAGCAACTACGTGCGCTACCCCATTTTGATGGAAGTGACGAAGTCGCGCCGCATCGAGGCGGAAGAGGAAGGCGAGAGCCCCCATTACGAGAACTACACCGAGGTGGAAACCGTGAACTCCATGGTGCCCATCTGGAAGCGTAAGGGCTCGGAGGTCACCCAAGAGGAGTACAACGAGTTCTACAAGACCGACTTCCATGACTACGAGGATCCCGCCCGCACCTTCACCGTGCACGCCGAGGGCACCCTCACCTACGATGCACTGCTGTTCGTGCCGGCGCACGCCGCCTACGACTATTACACCCGCGACTTCAAGAAGGGCCTGGCGCTGTACAGCTCCAACGTGCTGATTCAGGACAAGTGCGAAGAGCTGCTGCCCGATTACTTCAGCTTCGTGCGCGGCGTGGTGGACTCGGCCGACCTTACCCTGAACATCTCCCGCGAAACCCTGCAGCACAACAGCCAGCTGCGAGCCATCGCGCGGCGTTTGGAGAAGAAGATCAAGAGCGATTTGGTGTCCTTCCGTGACGAGGATCGCGAGGGCTACGAGAAGTTCTTCGAGAACTTCGGCCGCAACATGAAGTACGGCATCTACTCTTCCTATGGCGCGGCGAAAGGGGCGGTGGCGGATCTGCTGCTGTTCTACTCGGCCAAGCAGCAGAAGATGGTGACGCTGGATGAGTACCTGGAGGCGGCTGCCGAGGGGCAGAACGCCATTTACTACGCGGTGGGCTCCAGCCTGGAGCACCTGGCCAAGATGCCCATCGTGACCACGGTGTTGGCCAAGGACTACGATGTGCTGCTGTGCCCCGACGAGGTAGACGAATTCTGCATCATGGCCATGATGGACTACAACGAGACGCCGCTGAAGAACGTGTCTTCCGAGGATTTGGGGCTGACCACCGAGGAAGAGAAGAAGGAGGCGGAAGAGGCCACCGAGAAGAACGCCGGTCTGTTCGATGCCATGGCCGAGGCACTGGCGGGCAAGGTGGAGAAAGTGGTGGTTTCCACCCGCATCAGCTCGGCCCCGGCGGTGCTCACCTGTGAGGGCCCGGTGTCGCTGCAGATGATGGCCGCCATGAAGGCCCAGATGGGCGATGCCGCCGAGGGCATGCCGCCCATCCCCGTGGTGCTGGAGATGAATCGCGAGCACCCGGTGTTCGAGGTGCTGCAGAAGGCCCACGAGGCGGGGGATGCCGACAAGGTGGCCAGCTATGCCAGCCTGCTGTACGACCAGGCGCTGCTGGTGGAGGGCCTGCCCATCGATGACCCGATGGCCTTCGCCCAGCGCATCGCCGACTTGATGAAGTAGCTGCCGAGACTTTGCGGGCCTGATGAGGCAACTGCCAAGGCATCGCAAAGAAACGCCGAGTTCGTTTTGCAGGGCAGGGGTTCGCGCCCCTGCCCTTTTTTGTGGCTTTGGGCCTAACCCCAGGGGTTGTAGGGGCGGCTAGTAGTGCTCTACGAGATCGATGAGCTCTTGTTTGGAGTGGAGGCAGGTTTTTTCCAGAATGCGGCGTGTGTGGGTGCGAATGGTAGGCTCGGAGACGAACAAGGTGTCGGCAATCACCTTGGCCGACCGACCTTTCGCCAGGTAGGGGAGCACCTCGGCCTCGCGCCGAGTGAGGCCGTAGTCTTCGGCAATGAGGGCATATACGGCTTTTTTGTTCGCGTCGCCCTCATTCGCGCTTACAGAAGAGATGCTTCTTGCGGGCCCTTCACCGGCTGGCGGTGTCGGCTGTGAGGTGGCGCCAGCCGAAGCGGCCTCTGAATTATTGGGAGCTGTTGTAGGCGTACCTGGTACAGTCGCCCCTGCCGTGCGGTCTTGCGGCATGGAGGGCTGGCAGTTGATCGCGGAGCCTTGGGGCGCGAGGAATTGAGGCGCGGAGCTTTGCGGCGCAGAAAACTGCGGGCTTTCCGCCCCCAGCGCAAAGGGTCCGGCTTCTCGATCGATCGTGCATGGCGCTGCAGCTTCCGGCTGCTGCGGCTGGCGTGTCAGGGCTGCTCCCCGTTTCTTCTTGCGGGCGCTCCGCCGAAGTATCCACAGCAGTACGAGCAGCAGGTAGATGGCCCCGATGCTCACTCCCACGGTCACGGCACTTCCGGTGTCGGGCAAAAGCGCCACGATGTACCCGATGCCGATACCGATGAGCCGGCACAGAATGGCAAGCGCCCGCACGATGCCCCCCACCACGAAGCCCGAAGCGGCATAATCGTAGGCAGTGGAAGCAACCAGATACCAGATGATGACATCGAACACCCCGTATACGGTACTCATGATGGCGTTGATGAGCACCGGCTGCATGCCCCAGAAGAACGGCAGCACGGCGAAGAGCAGAACGGATATGGGGATAAGCACCTGATAGGCCATGGAAATATCGATACGTCGATGGGAGATGAGCACGAAGGCCAGCAGCGCTGCCGCGGCCAGCAGGTTCAGCGCAAGGGGCAATTCGTGGGCGCGGGAGGCAGAGCCCACGGTGAGCACGGCGCTTTCCCATATGAATCCAAAGAGGCAGGAAAACACAAGGGTGGCGATGATGAGAGGCACCAGCGAAGTAAGTGCTTCCAGGTAGCGGGATGGCTCAGGCCGAGGATCGAGGGGCTCTTCGGAGAGACTGCGACAGCGCAAAAGGCAGGCGAGGGAGATGATGGGCAGCGGCGCCATGAGCACCACGCCCGGAATCCAAGTGAAGTCCGTGAGCAGGCTGACGGCCAGGAAGATGGCGGTAGTCAAGAAGAAAACGGCAGGTGCGTATATGGCCGTTCGGGAAGGATGCTGCTTTCCCAGAACATCGGCCCAACTTCCCCAAAAATACCCGTAGCCAACTCCCGCGATTGCCGCGCCTGCAAGGGCAGCCGCCAGCATGGCCGAATACTCCGGTATGCCGCCGGCCTCGTCCACAAGGGCGAGGCCCACAATGACGCAGATGCAGAACGGCCATGGAGAGAGCTTCTGCAAATTGGCCGATGACCGTTCAACGAAGGTAGAGATCGCCAGCAATGTGGTCATATTCGCCAAAAACGAGACCACCACAACGAGAGTGTTCACGAATGCGCTGTTGGCTGAACCGGAGAGCAGGGCCGAGCTGCGGAAGGTGAGCATGCTGCAGGCCCAAAAGAAGGCGAGCCCCAGAAATTGCGGTTGAAAGCGCGGGCGCGTTGCGGTTTGGCCTTGAATAACGGCGCTATTCCCCACGATGACCCCCTTCGCCTTCTCATCAGTTTTGCAGTCATCATTATGATCAACCTGCTTAGAAAAGGAATCATCAGTTTCTGATGACATGCAATTTCTTCAGGGGATATAGCATGCACCTCATCGGGGGAGGGCCGCGTTGGGGCGCTTGCCTCGGCGGCGGCCCGGCTCTTTTGCGGGCGCCGCCCAGACCCCGGCGGAAGCAGAAGACGTTTGATCAAAAGGAGGAGCGAATGAGTAGCAACACTACTCGGCGCGGGTTTTTGAAGGGGGCTGCTGCCACTGCTGCCGTTGCCACAGCGGGCATTTGTGCGTTGGCACCCTGGCGGCACAGCGAGGCAGAAGCAGCGGGCAACGTTGTCCAAACTCCATCGCTGTGCAACGGCTGTTCCAGCAAGTGCGGCTTAGTGGCCACCACGGTGGACGGAAAGCTGAAAACGGTGGAGGGCATGGGGGATCATCCCTACTCCAAAGGCACGCTCTGCGGCCGCGGCCACGGCACCGCCCAGTGGGCCTATTCGGACGGACGCCTGACGCAGCCTATGAAGCGCACCGCAGACGGCGGCTTCGAGCCCATAAGCTGGGATGCCGCATTTGAGGAAATCGGCCAGACGGTGAAGGGCATACTGGCCGAGAGCGGCCCAGAGGCCCTGGCCATCATCCAGGACCCGCGGCCTTCTGGCAAGTATTACAGCAAGCGGTTCATCAATGCCCTGGGATCTGCGAACATTTACACCCATGCGGCTGCTTGCAACCTCTCGAAGGAGAGCGGCATCCAGCAGGCCACCGGCGCGCAGAATTTCTCGGTGGACTTCGGCAACACGAAGATGGTGGTTTTCATTGGTCGTAGCTACGGCGATGGCATCCGCCCCTCTTCGGTGAAGAGTCTGGCTCAGGCTGCCGACAACGGAGCCCGCATTGTGCTAGTTGACCCGCGCCTCAATAACACCAACGTCATGGCCACCGACTGGGTGCCCATCAAGCCGGGATTTGACATCGCCCTGCTGCTGGCCATTGCCAACGTGCTGGTGACCGAAGATCTCTACGACCACGATTTTGTGGAAGAGTCCTGTGTTGGGTTCCCGGAGTTCGCGCAGCAGGTGGCACAGTACACCCCCGAGTGGGCCGAAAAACTGTGCGATGTGCCCGCTGATCGCATAACCGAGCTGGCCCACGCGCTGGCCGAGGCGGCCCCTGCGTGCGCCATCGAGTCGTCTTGGCGCGCGGCCTTCGGCTGCGCCTACCAGAACTCCTTCGAGACCGCACGGGTTGTGTGCGCCGTGAATGCCCTTTTGGGCTCCTGGGGGCAAAAGGGAGGCGCGCTCATCACTTCTTCTCCCAAGACGGGGGAGGTTGACGAGGTGAAGTTTCCTAAGCTGCCCAAGGTACAGGCCAAGCGCCTGGGCGATACGGAGTACCCGCTTGCGCTCAGCGGCACTGGCACCAATCTGGCGGTGCTGAATGGCTGCAATGACGGTACTGTGCAGGGTGTGTTCTTCTACAATTCCAATGCGGTGCAGGGCTACGCTCAGCCGGCGAAGTGGCGCGAGGCGCTGGCAAAGGCCAAACTGGTGGTGACCATCGATGTGCAGATGAGCGAGACGGCACTTGCGTCCCATTACGTGCTGCCCGAATGCACCGTTCTCGAGCGCATGGAATTGCCGGAGTTCATCGGCGGCAAGAAGCACTATGTGGCCATGCGCTTCCCGGCAATCGAGCGCATCTATCCCGACACGAAATCCTGCGATGAGATTTTCGCCGGCCTGGCCCAGGCGTGCGGTGTTGGGCAGTACTTCGACTTCACCGTCGAAGAGTTGGCGGACGCACAGCTGGCCACAGTTGGCACCTCGGTGGCAGAACTTCGAGAGAAGGGGATCGTGGAGCTGCCGACAGCCAAATTCGAGTACGGCACCCCTGCCTTCAAGACGCCAACCGAAAAGTTCCAGTTCACCTCCCAGGCGGTGGCCGATGCGGGGCTGAACCCGGTTATTGGCTATGTGCCGCGACTTGTGGAGCCGGCTGAAGGGGAGTTCTACCTGGTAGGAGGCAAGCAGAGCATTCACTCCCATACCATGACCTTGAACCTTGAGGCTCTTAACGCCATCTCGCGCGAGCATGACATGCAGCGCCTTTGGATGGCCGCCTCTGATGCGGCGGCTCTGGGGGTTGCCGATGGCGACACGGTGGAGGTGTCCTCCTCCGAGCATGCCGGGCAGGTGTCGGTGAAGGTGACCGAGCGCGTGAAGCCGGGCGTGCTGTTCCTCCCCACCCATTACGGCGGATCTTCGCAGTACCAGAGCCGCGCCAATGGCTACGGCCTGAACATGATGGACTTCATTCCGCTGCACCTCGAGCCTGGCGTAGGTTCCACCATGAGCCAGGAAGTGGCGGTTAAGGTAAGGAAGGTGGAAGCCTAATGGCCCGCTACGGAATGCTTATCAACACCAAGAAGTGCGTGGGCTGCTTCGCTTGTCGGGTTGCCTGCCAGATGGCGAACGGCCTGCAGAGCGACGAGTCGTTCATCCACTTCAAAGAAGAGGAAACGGGCGTTTACCCCAACGTGCATGCCGAG
Organism: uncultured Parvibacter sp.; assembly: GCA_947649875.1. GTDB lineage: Bacteria > Actinomycetota > Coriobacteriia > Coriobacteriales > Eggerthellaceae > Parvibacter. The sequence continues at coordinate 13,520 of CANSTH010000038.1, forward strand.
GTGGTGCCGGTGCAGTGCATGCACTGCGAGAATGCGCCATGCCAGCAAGTGTGTCCCACCCATGCTACCTACACCACCGATTCAGGCGTGGTGCTGGTGGACGAGAACAAATGCATCGGATGCAAATACTGCATGGCCGCCTGCCCCTACGGCGTTCGCATTGCCATCAAGGAGACGGGGGTCATCGAGAAGTGCCGCTTCTGCTGGGATGGCTCGGAAGTGGGCAACCCGCCGCGCTGCGTGAACACCTGCATTTCCGGTGCGCGCGTGTTCGGCGATCTGGACGATCCCAACAGCGACATCTCGCAGGAGATTGCCGCGACGAATGCCCGTCCGCTTGCCAGCCATTTGACCGATGCGAAAATCTATTATGTGAGGTGATACCTTTGGTTTGGGGATCTATGATTGCGTGGTACCTGTTTCTGGCCGGTGCCTCTGCGGGCGCGTTTCTGACGTCTGCGTTTGTGGAAGCGAAGTACCCAGACAGCACGGTTATGCGTATCGCCGGGCGTCTGATTGCCCCTGTGTTTTTGGGCATTGGCTTGCTCATGTTGATGCTGGATGCCGAGGCCGGCCTCCACAACCCGCTGCGGTTCTTCTATCTGATCATGAACCCGGGCTCAGTGATGACGCTGGGCGTGTACTGCATCTGTGTATTCTTCCCGGTGGCGCTGGCCGCGGCGGTGCTCGAGGTGCTCAAGCGCCCCGTGCCCAAGTGGCTTACCTGGACCGGCATCGTGAGCGCCTTCTGTGTGGCGGCCTACACCGGTTTCTTGCTGGGCGTGGTGAAGGCGTGCCCGTTGTGGAACAACGCCATTTTGCCGATCTTGTTTGTGGTTTCGGCTCTCTCTGCCGGCCTTGCGGTAACCAGCCTTGTGGGGCTTATCCTGGATCGCAAGCGCTTCGAGCAAATGTGGCTTGTCAAGAAAGGGCATGTGATCCTGTCCGCCGTTGAGATGGTGGTGCTATTCACCATGCTGGTTATCGTAAGCTCGGGCAGCATCGAGGGGGCGGCGTCGGTGCAGTCGCTGCTGACGGGCGAGTACGCGCCCATGTTCTGGGGCGGCCTTGTGCTGCTGGGCCTGGTGGCTCCGTTCGCCATTGAGGGCTATCCGGTGTTCATCACCCGCAAGGTGGAAACCTCTACAACGTCTATGGTGGTGAGTGTCATCGGTGAGAGCGGTGTGTTGGTGGGCGGTTTCCTGCTGCGCCTGCTGGTGATAATGGCAGCGCTTCCGGTTATGTACTTGTAGCAGATATCGCTTGTCGGCGGGGGCAGATGCCCCCGCCTTTTCTATTTGTTGTTGCGGAAAGCCACGGCCCAGATGATGGCCAGCAGCAAATTCAAGATGAGGCTGGTGGGCAGCTGATCGGCCACGGCGTTGCAACAGAGAAGCGCAAGGGCCGATGCCACGATGTCGGCAATGAGCAGCGTTTTTGCCGGAGTGGCGGCAAGCCGCTTGCGGAAGGCCACGAGGGCGGTAACGCCCAGTGCCAAGGTGAGGGCCCCGGCAACGATGTCGGAAGCGCCGATGGTGAAGGCTGAAATGGAAGAGATGCCCACTTCGGCGGAAGTGAGGGCGAATGACCCCCAGGTAACGGCGATGCCCGATGCGAGAATCAGGGCGCCATATACGATGAACAACCAAGAAAACCCCTTCAGATAGGGAGGGGCCTCGAGTGGCTTGTTGCTCTCCATGGGCCTCCTTGCTCTCGGGGATTTTTTGGGAACACGGGTGAGTTCTGGTTGTGCTCTTTGGTTCTCATGATAGCATTCTGATCATGGGACAGCAGTTCGATTCAGAAATATCGATGGAGATCGCAGAAGACCGCATAGACGGACGAATGCCTCTTGCGATGCGCATCGTTGGCGCGTTGCTCATCTTGGTGGGCGTTGCCCTGATTCCCGTAATGGTGATTGCCATTGTGGGCTCGGGTATGGGAATGCGTCAAGGCGCTTTTGCCGACAGCTCGCTGATCACCATCATCCTCTACTGGGTGCTGCTGCTCTCGCTGGGCTTTGCCGTTGCGGCATTTGCCCTTTTGGGCTTGCGCTTGGTTCTTGGGCGCCGCCGCCGCGCGCGGCTTTTGGCTGAGTCCATTGCTCTGGCGCTTCTGATCGCCTTCGGTTCCGACTTCATGCTCGAAGGGGTTTCCGCTTCTCTGTGGCCTTTGGCTTTGAGTGCTCTTGTTCTGGTGGTGGCGCACGTGGTGGTGGATCCGGCCCTTTCCGATGAACGCCGCTTGCAGCGCCAACTGCTCATGATGGAGACGCGCGATGATGCGGAGTCTGGACAATTGGGGCTCGACAAAACCGGTCAAGGCTACATCCAACTCGATTTCTTCAACATCTTCTGGATTTTTGTGGTGGGCTGCGTGGTGGGCGTAGTTGTAGAGACCATCTATCATGCGCTCGTAGTCGACTTCGGTCATTACCAAGATCGCGCCGGCCTCCTCTTCGGACCCTTTTCACCCATTTACGGTTGCGGCGCTGTGCTGATGACCCTGGCCCTCAACCGCTTCCATCGGGCGCCGGTGTGGGTGGTGTTTCTGGTGAGCGCTGTCATAGGCGGTGCCTTCGAGTATTTCACCAGCTGCTTCATGGAGTATTGCTTTGGGGCGGTGGCCTGGGATTACACGGGCACCTTCCTTAACATAAACGGTCGCACTAATTTCATGTTCATGTGCATGTGGGGCGTTTTGGGGGTCATCTGGATTCGCTGGGTTTTACCTACGCTGCTGCACGTCATCAACCTTATTCCGTGGCAGTGGCGCTATACGGTTACCGCTGTGTGCGCCGCTCTCATGATTGCCGACTGCTTCATGACGCTGGTGGCGCTGGACTGCTGGTACAGCCGTCTCTCGGGGCTTTCCCCCGACAACGCCCTGGAATGGTTCTGTGCGGAGCGCTTTGACAACGATTGGATGGCCAACCGCTTTGAATCTATGAGCATCCACCCCAATTCTGCGCACCGCTAATGTGCGACAGCCTGCGCTGCGGGGTTATGCGAATCGTTGCTGCGAGAGTGCTTTTGGGCGGGGGAGTGCTAGAATTGTCCGCGCTGTGAACCCTTCGAAGCGTCAAGGCAGAAAGCCGGCGTTTCGCCCCTCGCGCATTTTGTCCGAACGTTTTGCTTAATGGGCATCCGATGCCCGCATCGATGGGAAAGGACCCGCTATGACCCGCCTGTATGAGCAACTGATCGTCGATATTCCGGATTATCCCGAGCCGGGCGTGATCTTCAAAGATGTTACTCCCGTGTTCGGCAATGCCCGTGCGTTTGCCGAGGTGGTAGACAATCTGGCCGAGCATTTCATCGACTACGGCATCACCAAGGTGATGGGTGCCGAGGCTCGTGGCTTTATGGTGGGTTCGGCGGTGGCCTATCGGCTGGGGGCCGGGTTCGTCCCCGCGCGCAAGCCGGGCAAACTGCCGCGGGAGGTTATCTCGCAGTCATACGAGCTGGAGTACGGCACCGACTCGCTGGAAATACACGCTGATGCGCTTACTCCCGATGACGTGGTGCTGATCATCGATGACCTGGTAGCCACCGGCGGTACGGCGGTGGCCATGGCCAAGCTGGCTCGCAGCCAGGGAGTCAAGGTGGCGGGCATGGGTTTCTTCCTGGAGCTGGATTTCCTGAACCCCCGGGAGGCCATCGCGAAGGACGTGGATGTGGAAGTGTTCTCGCTGGTGCACGTAAAGTAGGGGAGAAGAAGGAACGAAGTTGTCCGTTGTTCGTTTGGAGAACTTGGAAGACCCGCGATTGCGGGTCTTTTCCTCTTATACCGATGGGGAGCTTAGGGACGGCCACCAGATGGTGGGGCTGGCGCTGGCGGTGGGGATGCCGGCAGAGGCCCTGGAAAGCGGCCTGTTCGTTGCCGAATCGCGCAATGTCGTCGAGCGCGCCATGGCCGCGGGCCTCGAGCCGTTCGCCTTGTTGGTGGAAGAGTGCTGGGAGGCTCAGGCGGCGCCGCTGATCGAGCGCATCGCCGGTGCGCCCATCTTTCTGGCCACGCGCGCTCAAGTGAAGGCGCTTACCGGCTTTGAGCGTACCCGCGGCCCCTTGGCCGCCTTTATGCGCCCAGCGCCTGTGCCGCTAGGGGAGTTGCTGCAAGGTGCGCGCCGCATAGCGGTGTTGGAGGGCGTCACCAACTACACCAACATCGGTGCCATCTTTCGCAGCGCCGCGGCGCTGGGGGTAGACGCCGTGCTGCTGGGTCCTACTTGTCACGACCCTCTGTATCGCCGTGCTGCCCGCGTTTCCATGGGTACGGTGTTCCAGGTGCCCTGGGGACGCCTGCCCGCGTTGGCCGGAAAAGGGGAGGGCCTTGAGCTGCTGAAGCGCCTCGGCTTCAAAACGGCGGCGCTGGCCCTCGTGGAGAATTCCATCTCCATTGTGGACCAGCGCCTGAAAACCGCCGAAAAGTTGGCGCTTGTTCTTGGCAACGAGGAACATGGCCTGAACCCCGCCACTATCGCCACTTGCGATTATGTGGCAAAAATCCCCATGGCTCACGGCGTAGACTCCCTCAACGTAGCCGCCGCCAGCGCCCTCGCCTTTTGGGAAACTCGCACCCGCTGAACCGGAAACCTATACTTTGTTGCGCGCCGCCCGACAACTCTCCGCGGTGGAGTCGGGCGGGCACACCCTCAGTCGCTCAAACAGTCCTGCGCATGTAGAAAGCGCCACTGGCGCTTTCGCGTCGTGCGGAACTCGCTTTGTGAGGGCATGCC
>CANSTH010000039.1 GCA_947649875.1 uncultured Parvibacter sp.
ATGACAAGACGCGCATCGACGCCGTGGGCAAGAGCGCTCATGCCTCCACTCCCGAGCAGGGCAAGAGCGCCATCGGCATCTTGGTCGATTATGTGCTGGCCAATGGCATCGGCAACCAGCAAGAGCGCGAATTCTTGGACTTCGTGCGCAAGGTGGTGGACTTCCCCGACGGCAGCGGCGTAGGAATTGCCACATCCGACGAGTACTTCGGGCCGCTAACGCTGAACGGCGGCACCATCAAGCTGGAGAATGGCCGCTTCACCCAAACGTTGGACAGCCGCTGGCCCACTTCCACCACGCCAGAGCAGATTACCGCCGCCATCACTGCCCTTACCGAACCCATGGGCGCCAGCTTCGAGAACACCTTGCTGATGGTGCCTTTCCTGGTGAAGCCCGACACCGCCCCCATTCAGGCGCTGCTTTCCGCCTACAACCAGGTGACTGGCGAAGACCGCAAGCCCTTCACCATCGGCGGCGGCACCTACGCCCGCGAGTTCACCGCCGGCGCCAGCTTCGGCCCGGAGATGCCGTGGGTAGAGTATCCGGAATGGGCCGGCAGTATGCACGGCCCCGATGAGGCCATCGCCGACGCTCAGCTAAAGGAAGCGTTCAAGATTTACGCCGCCGCCCTTCACAACCTGGAGAACATCCAGCTATAAGGGTTTAAAGCAGAACAGCCCAAGGCGGCCGGAAGCAAAACGCTCCCGGCCGCCTTTTCTTTTGCAGGTCAGCTAAATTCCGAAAACAGCTTTAGAAGAAGATCATCAGCATGCCCAGTGCCATGCCCACCATGAAGGCGAAGGCGGGCAGCTTGCTGCGGTAGATGAGGTAGGCTTCCGGCATAATCTCGCCAAACACCACGTACAGCATGGCACCGCCGGCAAAACCCAGCGAGCAGCATAGCCCCATGGGGCCGATGTCTCCCAGCCAAAGCCCCAGCCACGCGCCGAACAGGGTGGGCAGGCCGCATAGGGCCGTAAGTAGCACGGCGCGCACCCGCCCCATGCCACCGCTGATAAGTGGTACCGCCACCGCCATACCCTCGGGGATGTTGTGCAGCCCGATGAGCACCGCCATGATCATGCCGCTGCCCAGCATCAAGTTGTCGGAAATGGCAAAGCTGGCGCCGATGGTCATGCCCTCGGGGATATTGTGCAGCGCAATGGCACAGGCCATCACGATGCCCGCCACCACCAGTGAGGCGCGGGAGTCGTTGTGGCGCTTGTGCATGTTCAGGTGGTCGGCGTGGATGAGCTCATCGATATTGTCGTGGGTTTCGGGGTGTGCGCTGTCGGCCGTGTGGGAAACCTCGTCGCGCGTGCGCCGATCGATCAGGTAGTTCAACCCATATACCACCAAAACGCCCACTGCCACCGCAGCAATTACCAGCAAAATGCCGTGGCTGAACAGGGTGCTGGCGGCCTCTTCCGCCTCCACGAGCAAGTCGAAGCACACCATGGCGGTCATTACGCCGCCGGCGAAAGCCAGAAGCAGGCTGATGGTGCGGTTGGATTCGCTTTTGAACAGCGCACCCACTACACCGCCAACGCCAGTGCCGCCGGCGCCGGAAAGCAGCGTAACTATGGTCACAAACCAAAACGGATCGATAGTTTCCATAAGAAGCCCTCGGGTTAAGCGCCAATTCCTCCGAAGCTAAGAGGTGGCGCTTGCGGTTAATGCCTCTCTATTGTGAAGCTTCGCAGCGCAATTCCCCTAGAAAATCGGAAAAGCGTAACCCTCTACAACCTTTCGGTCGTTTGCAGGGAGACGAGAGGGGCTTCGCCAAGCTTGCTATGCCTTTGCGACGGTAACCGCAGTACCGGAAGCGGTGACCATCAGCATGTCGCCCTGCCCCAGCACTTCGTAGTCAATGTCCACTCCCACAATGGCATCGGCTCCCATGGCCGCTGCGCGCTGCTGCATCTCCTCCACCGCCTGAGTGCGTGCCACCAGCAACTCTTCCTCGTAACCTTCCGAACGGCCGCCGAAGATGTTGCGCAATCCCGCGCCAATATCGCGCAGAAAGTTGATGCCGGTAATCACCTCGCCGAACACGATGCCGTAATAGCCGGTGATGCGGTAACCTTCGACAGACGGGGTGGTGGTAACGATCATGGAGTTCCTCCTTGAGCTTGATGGGGAGCAGCGGGGACAGTGTAGCACTAACTACCAGTGATGCAGCCGAAAGCGAAAGCTGGTTTTGCCGAGGTTTGCCCATGGCTTTGCGCACCAGCAACGATCGAGTATTTCTACCGCAACAGGAAGGCACCTATACTCTATATCTCTGTAGCACTAGCGTATTGCATTACTGTAATGCAAATAATATAATTGATTCGATTCAGAAAGGAACTCTCATGCCTCCTGCACAGGTCACCATAAACGTTCGCATAAACGGCACCCTCAAAGAACGGGGAGATTCCGTGCTCCGTAAGAATGGGGTATCCACCACGCAGGCTATTCGCGGTCTTTGGGAGCAGCTTGCCCAAACCCATCAGCTGCCCGACTTTCTGCAAGTGGGAGAAGATGCCGAGGTAGAACGCGAGAAGCGACGTAGGAAAAAGGCGCTGCTGGGCCTTGCGAATTGCGCGCGCGGTTCTCATGAAGCCGAAACCGATGAGGTGCTCGATCAAATACGCTTCGAGGGACTCATGGAAAAGTACGAGGCTCTCTCGTGAAGGTGCTGATAGACACAAATGTCTGGCTAGATGTTGCCCTTGGCCGCGAGGGGTTTTACACCACCTCCCTTACAGCTCTCTACGAGTTTATCGACGAGGGCGATGAGATGTGTGTCGTGGCAACTTCATTAAAGGACATCTTCTTCATCGTCTCACGATTGGAAGGAACCGATGCGGCCTACCAGGCAGTAGAGCGCATCATGGATTTGGCCACGATAATTCCGGTTGACAGCATGGTGTGCACAAGTGCCCTTCCCTTGGAGCGTCCGGACTTCGAAGACGGTATCATCGCGGCGGCTACACAAGCGGAGGAAGTGGGCCTCATTCTCACTCGCGACAAAGAGGCCTTTGCCACGCTCGGCATCGAGAAAATGAGCCCCGTCCAACTCATGGAAGAACGCGGCTGGGAGGAAATAGAGCTTCTTCCTTAGCGTTTTGCAACGCAAACGCCCTAGTACTTCGACCAGAACTTCTCTATCAGCTCGGCGCGGTTGGCTACGCCGGCCTTCTTGAAGATGTGATGGGTATGAGTTTTCACCGTGCCGATGGCCACTTGAAAATGCTGGGCGATGCGCTGGTTGTCCATGCCCTCCAGCATGAGCACCAGCACCTCTTCTTCGCGGGAAGACAGCCCATAGCGCTGGGCAAAATACGGGGCAAGCTCCTGAATTTGCCGCTCGCGCACATCAGTGGCGGCAGGGGCATCGCTGCGTTTCAATTCCAACGCCCGCACCGAGCTGCGGGCCGCATAGCCCACTATGCACAGGCAAAGCACGATCTCAAGGACATTCCGCCGATACAAGAACTCCGTCAGGAACACCTCGCTGGGATCCGGCTTCGCCACAAGCAGCATCACGATGGCGTCTTCCAGAAAGATGAGCAGAACAAGCACCGTAAAAACGGCCACAATAGGTGCCTTGCGCCGAAAGCGGGATTTCTCCACTTCGGAATTAGCTCCCAGATAGGAGAGCCAGAAATACACACTTGCCCCCAACCAGAAAAACTGGCGCAAGCTATAGAGCAGCCACTTTCGCATGGCGTCATCAATACCGGGAATTGCGTAGAAGAACAGGGACACCGCAACGAACCCTACGATGGGACCGTAAACCCATGCCTTGCGCTTCTCGTTGACGAAGTCGAGGATCACCAGCCACAGCGGCTGGCACATAGCCGCCCCCAACACGATATGCATGAAGGGGTCTTCCATGGCCCCCCACTCCGCATCGAATGGGAGGTTTTGAGTGATGTACTCGTGATAGAGAATGAACGCCTGCTCTATGCCGTAAACAAGCGTGAAGATCCCTAGATAAGCGAGGTTTTTCTTACGAGATACCGAATAAGCAGCAAAAGAGATGAATGACGAAGCAACGCATACGGCTACCAGGCAAATGGCTATGAGATACGATGCTGCAGCCATATCGACTCCCGGTTCTGCTCCGAGCCTGAAGGGGTGATAGAGGTTGGGCTGTTTGCCAGAGGAAAGCTAGCATGCGCCCCAGCCCTGTCGCTCTACCCTTGCCGCGCGCTCCGCGACAGAAGCAAACCATAAGTTTAGAGGGTAAGTTTAGGCAAGGGTTTCACGGGTTTATTTTGGTTGATATTTTTCTGCGGTCAAAATCAACCCGGTTCTGTCTTCGCAATTGAGCTCCACCGCCTTAGGGTGCGTGCCATCGGGGCGTTGCGGCAAGCGCGCCGCCCGCCAAATCCACAAGGGTTGCCCATGAAAGGGCCCCAGCAAAGGAGGAAAGATGGCCAACACGTTCAGGTACCCCGGAGAGTTCGAACCCCAAACCGACGTCTTCGTGGAGTGGCTGCCCTACGGCGAACCCATCAAAGGATTCGACGCCTTGAAGCCCGTCACCGAAGTGGTGCGCAACCTTATCGAGCACGGCGACGTGCAAGTACACATCAACTGCTGCCCCATGGTGGAGGGTCTGCTGGAGAACTGCAAAGAGACGCTTGCCGCCGCCGGTGTGGACATCGAGCAAATCGATTTCCTGGAGTATCCGGAGGATCCCAATTCCTTCTACTTCCGCGACAACGGACCCAATATTATGGTGAACGATGAAGGGCAAACGCTGGTGGTGAACCCCAGCTGGAGCTTCTACGGCCGCTATGAAACCAACGAGGGGCTGCGCGATCTGTCCCGCAAGATTGGCGTACATGCCGCCGTGGGCCTGGGCTGCTACGACATCCTGAGCTCCGATATGGTATCCGAAGGTGGCGACCGTGAATTTGACGGCGCCGGCGTGCTGATGTGCATCGAGGACACCGAAGCGCGCAAGCGCAATCCCGGCTACACCAAAGAGCAAGTAGAGGCAGAATACAAGCGCATCTGGAACGTGGAGAAGATCATCTGGCTGCCCCAGCCCCTCTACGATGACGATGATTTCCGCATGGCCCCGCTGGACTACGAAGCCGACGGCACCCCCATCGTGGGCGCCAGCTTCGCCGCCCATACCGATGAGATGTGCCGGTTCGTGGCCCGCGACACCATCCTGCTGGCAGAGGTGACCGAGGAAGAGGCGGCCGAGAGCCCCATTTCCGCCGAGAACAAGCGCCGTTTGGACGCTGCTTATGAAGTGGTGTCGAAGGCCACCGATGTCAACGGCAACCCGTACAAGATCCTGCGCATCCCCGCCTCCGGCCACATTCAGTACATCCAGCGCCCCGGCGACGACCTGTACGACTACTACCACGAGCTGGTGGGCGATGCCTTTATGGACGGTACCCCCTGGCCCGAGGACGAGCTGCACCTGTTCGGCGCCACCAGCTACTGCAACTTCCTGGTGTGCAACGGCATTGTGCTGGGACAGCGCTATTGGCAAGAGGGCATGGACGAGGCCATCAAGGTGAAAGACCAACAGGCCGAGGCCGCCCTGCAAGCTGCCTTCCCCGATCGCAAAGTTGTGATGATCGACTCGCTGGCGCTGAACATGGCCGGCGGCGGCGTGCACTGCTGGACCAAGAACGCCTACGTTCCCAAGGCCGACTAACAGCCCGCTAACCAACCATTTCCGCTGGAGGGGCGGCGCGTCTTCCACTTCACACACCAGCCACGCCTCCCCTCCCCTTTTACCTGTTCAATACGGCTGCGACGGCCCATCCCGGGCGGGCCGTCGCAGCCGACCGCGGCAGACAACCGCCTCAGCACGGTGCTTGCCGCCCCTTCATCCCCCCACTCAAAACCATAGAAAGGAAACCACCATGGGCAACCCCATCCTTGGACGCGACTTCATCAACCTGCGCGACTTCACCCCCGAGCAATTCCGCTACCTGCTGGACCTGGCCCACGAGCTGAAAGCGGAGAAGCGCGCCGGCGTTGATCAGCGCCGCTTCGTGAACAAAGACGTCATCGCCCAGTTCGAATGGGGCTCCACCCGCACCCGCTGCGCTTTCGAGACCTCCTGCCACGACCTGGGGCTGGGCTTCACCTACCTGTCCAACTCGCATGTTGGTGTGCAGGAAACCGTGAAGGACACCATCCGCGTGTTCAACGAGATGTACGATGCCATCGTGTGGCGCAGCCAGGGCCCCGAGAAGTTCATGTACCAGATTGCCGAGTACGCCGACATTCCCGTGATCAACGCCCTGACCACCGAGGACCATCCCACCCAAATGCTGGCGGACGCCATGACGCTGGAGGAGCTGTGGGGCGGCCCCGGCTCCTGCAAGGGGAAGAAGCTGGCCTACACCGGCGCATGCGCCATCTCGCCTCTGTGGTACGGCCGCATGTGCGCCCTTTTGGGCATGGACTGCTACGCCATCGGCCCCGACCTGTACGATCACAAGATGATTCCCGAGTACGTGGAAGAGCTGGAAGAGCTGTTCGCGAAGTGGGCACCGGAAAACAAGCTGGTGATCTCCGACGATGTGAACCTGTTGAAGGGCATGGACATCGTTACCACCGAAGAGTGGGAGTACACCACCTCCTCTACCGGCGACGACCACGGCTATGACGCCTGGATGTCCTACGCCAAGGACCTCATTCCCTATCGGCTCACCAGCGAACTGATGGAAATTGTGGACAACCCCAACTGCGTGGTGCTGCACATGCTGCCGTCGCTGCACAACGCCGACCACTCCCTGGGCCAGCAGCTGCTTGCGCAGGCCCCCGATGAGGCGTCTCGCAAGATCATCACCGAGGGCATGGAAATCTCCGACGAGTTGTTCGAGAAGCACGCCGCCGAGATCTTCCGTGAGGCGGGCAACCGCCAGCACACTATCAAAGCGGTGCTGGCTGCCACGATGGGCATCTAGCCCCGTAACTTTCCTTCAGGGTAACGCGGGGTAAGTTTCTTTTGCGAAAAGCACCTGGCCAGAGCCCACCCGTTACAACTTCGGACTCTGTTGCCAGCTAGAAGCTTCCCCGCCACGCCCCTTCTTCTTGAAAGGATCCTTCCATGGACACCAAGAAAAACAACCTGCGCGCCTGGCTCACCGTATTGGGCTGCGGCATGCTCATCGCTGGCTCGGTGACCTTCTACACCGTGGTCATCGGCAACTTCTTCGTACCCGCCTCCGAGGCACTGGGCTCGGACTATTCCAGCATATCCCTGTACTCCACCCTCGTGTACATCGGCATCGCCTGCGGCCTTCCCTTCGTGGGAAACTGGCTGCCCAAGATTCCCCCCATCGGCATCGCCGGATTCGCCGCGCTGCAATCCATCGTGGTGGCGGTGCTGTCCTTCAGCAACAGCGTGGTGTGGTGGTGGATCGGCGGCTGGCTGATCGGCCTTGGCATGGCCTTCACCAGCATCGTGTTCATCTCCACCGTGCTCACCAACTGGTTCACCGAGAAAACCGGCCTGGCCATCGGTCTGGCCTGGGCACTGGCCAGCGTGGCATCGGCCATCATGAGCCCGGTGACCGTTTCCCTTATGGAGATGATGGATTGGCGCACCAGCCTGCTTATCTTCGCCATCGTGGGCGCGGTGCTGGCCGTGCCTGCCGCCCTGTTCCTTGTTTCCTATAGCCCCGAGCGCAAGGGCCTGGTGCCCTACGGCTACAACCCGGAGGTTTCTGGCGAAGTGGTTATGGAAAGCGGCGTGCCCGCCAAGCGCGCGGTGAGGTCGCTGGCGTTTGTGCTGGTGGCGCTGGCGCTGGCCCTTACCCAGATTGTCTCCGTCATCAACGCCTACTTCCCCATGTACGCCGAGAGCGTGGGCTTCGCCCCCACCGTTGGTGCCTTCATGATCTCAGTGGCGCTCATGTTCGACATCGCCCTTAACCCCATCATTGGCATGACTATCGACAAATTCGGCGCCATCAAGGCATTCGTGGCCTGGGCTTGCGTGGGCATTCTGTCCATGCTCATCCTCATGGTGAGCGCCGGCAACGAGATTATCGCCTACCTGGGCGCCGGCTTGGGCGACACCCTGTACGTGCTGTTGGGCGTGGGCATTGCAAGCGTGGCCTCCACCGTGTTCGGCACCAAGGATTACGGCAAGATTTTCGCCTACATCACCATCTTCGGCTTCGCGGCCGGCTCTGTGGGCGGCTTCATCATTGCCTCGCTGTACGAAGGAACCGGCTCGTTTGAAGCGGTGTTCATCTTCTGCATCGTCACCATCTTGGTGATCATGGCCGCCGTTATCGGTGCTGGCATCAGCAGCAAGAAGCTGCCCCATGTCACCGAGCCCGCCGACCCGGCCGTGGAAGAAGAACTGGCCGGAGCGCGGTAGCTATTCACCAACACTCAAAGGCACTGGATGCGGAGAGGGAGGGGTCCCGCGCGCAGTTCCGCACAACGCGAAAGTGCCAGTGGCGCTTTCGCCAAAGCAGGACTGTTTGAGCACGAGCGCCCCTCCCTCTTCGCATTCCCCCAAGGAAGTAGCAAGCGCAATCTTTAGAGAATCTCACTCGCAGAGAAGGGAACAGAAAATGAGAGAGAAGATTGTAGTGGCTCTGGGCGGCAACGCCCTGCAGTCCAAAGAGAGCGATGGCACCGCCGAAGCGCAGCTTAAGGTTGTTAAGGACACCTGCAAGGTGCTGGCCGACCTGTCCGCCGGCGGCTACGAGATGGCCATTGTTCACGGCAACGGCCCCCAAGTGGGCCGCATCCTGCTGGCAAGCGAGACGGCCGGGGACGTTGTGCCGCCTATGCCGCTTGAGGTGTGCGGTGCTATGAGCGAAGGCTACATCGGCTACCACATCCAGCAGGGCTTGCGCTACGAACTGGCCCGCCGCGGCATGGCGGTGCCGGTGTGCACGGTGGCCACCCAGGTGGTTGTTGATGCCGACGATCCGTCCTTCAGGAACCCCACCAAACCCATTGGGCCTTTCTACGACGAGGCCGAGGCGAAGAAGCTGGAGCAGGAGCGCGGCTTCGATATGCGCGAAGATGCAGCTCGGGGCGGATGGCGGCGCGTGGTGGCTTCCCCGAAGCCCCAGCGCATCGTCGAGATTGACCCCATCCGCATCATGTGGGACAAGGTCATCGTGATCTGCGCAGGGGGCGGCGGCATTCCCGTGATCGAGCACGCCGACGGTCGGCTGTCCGGCGCGGCCGCGGTCATCGACAAAGACTTCGCCGCCGAGCTTTTGGCCGAGGAGGTGAAGGCTGACGCCCTCATCATTCTCACGGAGGTGGAGAAGGTGGCTATTAACTTCGGCACCCCCGACCAGGTGGACCTTGACCACTTGTCCCTGGAAGAGGCCGCGAAGCTTTGCGAGGAGGGGCAGTTCGGCAGTGGCAGCATGCTGCCCAAGGTGGAGGCCTGCATGAAGTTCGTGCGCGCCAACCCGGACAAGAAGGCCATCATCACGAGCCTCGCTAAGGCTCAGGAGGCCCTGGCAGGCGAGACCGGAACCGTGTTCACGTTCCACCGCTAGGCTGCAAGAGCGGACAATTCCCGTAACATTGCTCCAGGGGGCGATTTCGGTCGCCCCTTTTTTGCGCAAAGGCAGCCCCGCTTGCTAATGTCATTGTTGCATGCGATGCCGACAACGGCATCGAATAGCATCCAGGGCGGTTCCCTAATCGAGGCAATCGACACTGATGGGATTCTCAAATCTTCTCATCATTTTTGATAAGATTTGAGAATCTTATCAGACGATTCAATGATTAGCCGCCACAAAGGAGAGCAGGGCGCCCGGAAGGAGTACGGGCGCCCTGCTTGTTTAGCCGATGTCTCGCGGCTTCCCTACCCTTGCCAGGTGCGGTTGCGCAGGATGTAGACGAAGGTGGGTTTGGTGCCCACGTCGGGTAAGTGGTGCACCTCGCTCTGGTCGAAGGGCTTGGCAAACTCGCCCAGCGTCACCCGCTGCTTTTCCAGCCCTTCGTAGGACTTTTCGCCATTAAGGGCGGGGCGATAGCACTCGAAGCTCTCTATCCCCTTGTCCAAGTCGCCGAAGTAGCGTGCCAGGCCGCCGCACTGGGCCACGCACTGGGGCAGCTCCCCTTGGGCCACCTTCTGCTCGCAGAGGGTGCACTTCTCCACCACACGCTCTTCCTCGTTGAGGTAGCGCACCCCGTAGGGGCAGGCCATCGCACAGAACTGACAACCTATGCACTTCGACTTATCGATTTGCACCGTTCCATCAGCGGTTTTGTGGCTGGCCTCGGTGGGGCACACGTCCACGCAGGCGGGGTTCTCGCAGTGCTGGCACTGTACCGGCAGGAAGTACAGCTCGGTATCGGGGTACCCGCTGCCGCCCGCCTTCTTGTTGGGCCCGATGCGCAGCACCTTGTTCCAAAAGTTTCCGATGGGCACGCTGTTCACCGCTTTGCAGGCCACACTGCAGGCCAGACAGCCCACGCATTTGTTCAGGTCGGTGGCAATCGCGAACTGGGTCATGTTAGTTCCTCCCCTCATAGGTGGGCAGCCACGCCTTCAGGCGCTCGTCTGTGGAGTCGCAGATGATGGGAGTTCCGTCATCGCCACAGGGCACGCCCTCTTCCGCCTTGTACAGCTTAGCCGCATAGCCGCGCAGGTTCGTAGCGGCGCAATGGGGGCACTGAGCATGACGGTCCACCATGCAATTCGCGCCGGACAGCTCGAACCCATGGGTAGGCTGGTCAAGCTCGGGGAACCACCATTGATGCTCGCAGTTCACCACACCGCGAGGGATGCCGTAGTAAAGGTCGGCCGTCTGGCGAATGCGGGCACGCTGGCTTTCGATCCACACCCAATCCCCTTGGGAAATACCCAGTTCGGCGGCGTCATCAGGGTTGATTTCCACCCGCGGGGCCGGCCATTGCTCGCGACACCACGGCAGTTGCCGATGCTCGCTGTGGAAGTACACGGGAATACGCCGGCCCGTGGTCACCGTGAATGGGTACTCTTTCGCCAGCTCCGGCTGGGCCACCGGGCTCTCCGGCGGTTCGGTGAAGGTGGGCAGCTCCCAGCCTTCGCCCGGCATGTAGGTTTCCATGACCGTCGACCATAGCTCATGCTTCATGGCAGGAGTGCTGAAACCGGGGGTGGGCACATGCAGGGCGCCATAGCCGAACATAGCTGACTTCGACCAACCATAAGGGTAGGTGCGCAGATAGCCGGTCTCATAGCGGCGGTACGTGCCCCAGTCCTCCGGAAGAAACTTCTTGGCGTCCCACCAGCCATTTTCCTGGAACTCTTTCTTGTAGGTGGCCCAATCCATGCCGGAACCATCGATGTCGATGTTGCGGATGACGTCAAGATTCTCCGGCCACGGGTCGTCGGGAATGGGGCTGTAGGGAACCCCCATCTCCTTGAACAGCAGAATGACCGCGGCGGCATCGTTCTTCACATCTGCCGGGGGCTCGATGCACTGCAGCGTTGCGCCGAAGGCACCGGAAGCGCCCTGCGACATGCGGCAGCACTCGGTTTCCGTCCAATGGGCCACCGGCAGCAGGATGTCCGACATCTCGCTGGTAGGGGTGTGCCAGAGGTCAAATGTGACCATGAAATCCAGCTTCTTCATCTGCTCCCAGGCGTGCAGCGAGTTGGCCATATTCATATGATCGCCCGATTGGCAGATGGCGCAGCTCACCTTGTAGGGGGCGCCGGTTTCCACTGCGTCCCAGATGGTGGTGCAGTCGGCCCAGGAGTTCCACCATTTCAGCAGCGGGAATTGCTCACCGCCCAGGATTTTATCCATTTGCTCAGGAGGGATGTCGGGTGCGCCGTAAGGCACTGACAGCGGAATGGAAGAGATGGGGCCGCGAGTGGGGCCGCGATTTCCCGCCGGCGTATCGAAGTTGCCCGTTATGCCCGTGAGCGCATCGATGGCGCGGCAGTTCTGGATGGCGTTGCCGTAATGCTCAATGGCAAGCATGTACTGGATGCCACCGTTGCCGTAACCAGTTTCCGGACGCATCGGAGTAGCGTACACTTTAGCTGCTTCCTCGATCTGATCAGCCGGAATGCCAGTAATCTCTTCTGCTTTCTGGGGCGTAAACTCGGCGCAGCGTTCGGCGTAGTATTCCCAAACAGGACGCACCTTCGATGTTCTGCCGTCTTTGAGCGTTATCTCGTACTCGCCGTAGATAGCCGGGCTGATGTCGGGGTCGAAGGGGGAAGGATCGGCCACCCAGCCCTGTTCCACGCCGGGAATGAGGTGTTCTTGCTGGGCCTCTTTGCCCTGGGTTTGAGGCTTCCACTGCTCCCCTTCCCAGTGGGCGTCCGCGATGTCAGCGTCCCACCAAGTAAGGTGACCAGTGGGGTCGTTTTGATGCAGGGGGTGCTGTTCATCGGTGCCTGCCAGCTCGTCCCACACCATAAAGCGCGTGGGCTTCCCATCAGGTTTGATGTCTGACTCCTTCAGCAGACGCGTCTTCAGCTCATAGGTGGCGCGGCGGCTGGTGGTAAAGCCGGACGGCTCCACATCGGGGCACACCAAGAAGGGTCCGTTCGTCCAGCGGCGCACGTACAAGTTGTCGTAAAGGTCGTTCTCGATAATGACATTTGCCCAGGCCAAGGCCAGTGCGGCATCGGTGCCGGGACGCAAATGCATCCAGTAGTCGGCCTCTTTGCCCAAGTTGGTCTGGCGCGGGTCAACGGAAATGTAGACATCTGCCTGATCAGCCGCATCCACTGTTGTACGGCACGAGTCATCGTAGTTGGAAATCTCCGCGGCACCGCCCCACTGCACGTACACCTGCGGACGATCCACCGTGGCCATCCAGCTGTGGGCGAATTCCGAGACCATTTCCGTGGCGAAATGGCGCGGACCCTTACACACCTGGAAAGACACCATGGTGTTGGGGGAGCCCACCAGTTTCCCGAAGCCATTGCCGTAAGTTGTCATGCAGTAGATGCGGCTGGTGCCCGCCATGGCGAACATAGTCTCTCCACCGTACTTGTCGGCACATTGGCGGATGCCATCGGCCGCCGCTTTGATGGCCTCGTCCCAGCTGATGCGCTGCCATCCCGCGTCTTCTCCCTTGGCCCCGGTGCGCCGCATGGGGAACATCAGCCGCGATGGATGGTACGCCGCCTGAATGGACGCTTGGGATTTCGTGCAGCAGTTGCCCATCGATTGGGGCGCCGACTGATCGCCCTCCACCTTCACGGCGCGACCGTTCTCGACGGTAACCCACACGCCGCACTCCATCTTGCCGCAGCCGCGGCAGCAGGTGCGCACTCGCTTCACTGCCCCAGCCTGCGCCGTCTTGGCCTCATCGGCCACCGCCAATCCCGCAGGCACAGCCCCCATCGTCCATGCAACGGCAGCAGTTGCGGCGCTTACTTTCATGAAACTGCGCCGCGTTAAAGCCAACCTTGCCATAAACCCTCCTCTCAATTGGTTCTGGTGAGGTTTCACCTGGGAAAAGTATGGCAACGCGCATGGGGATGGTTAAGCGATTAATCGTCTTGCCATTACCGCCTTTGTATTCCCCAATTCCCACCCACCATGCCGTTTCGGAAAACCTCCGTGACGAAATGGCATGGCGAGTGTTTCGCGCCTATTAGCGGAATACTCATATAATGGAGGCGGGGCTTTGCGCTTTAGGAGGGCAAATGAACATCGACTATCTGAGGGAGTTTGTGGAGCTTTCCCACCAGCGGACGCTTACCGATGCCGCGTCTTCGCTTCACATCCACCAATCCACCTTGAGCAAGCATCTCATCGCCCTGGAAAAGGAGTTCAGTGCCACCCTTATCGACAGGAGCAAGAATGGCCTATGCCTCACCGATCAGGGGTTCTTCTTTATGGGCTGTGCGTCGGCCATGATTGACCTGTATGAAAGCACCTTGGAAGGGTTGCGGGGAATCGCCGAAAGACACAGCCTGCGACTAGGCTACGAAGCTTCGGACTCTGGCCTTGCCAGCCTTTTGTCGATGGCCACTGTGCTCTACCACGACGAGAACAACCGATCTATCCAAACAGTTCACGGTATCAGGGGCCACCTGTTCGAGAACCTCGCATCCGGAAAGATCGACATCGCGGTTTCTGGCGAACCCGAAAACGCGCTGGAAGGTTATGGGTTCGAGAAGCAACTGCTGCTGTCCAGCCCCGCCGTTGCCCTAATGGAAAGAAGCCATAGGCTGGCCCAAAGGGATACTATTTCCATCGATGACCTGAAGAACGAAACTCTCATCAAGCTACTAAGCGATGACGCTCAAGCCGGTTGGCAGGTTATCCAGATGCTATGCGAGAAACGCGGGTTCGAACCAAAGACCCGACCCGTTCTCACTCCCTCAACCATCGAGAACCTCTCCACGCCCCTCAACAATTGCGTCCTGCTATTCCCCGGGAAAAACAAAGAGATCAGCTTCTTGTCGCAATTGAAAAAGTACGCTTGCATTCCCCTTGCCGACGACGATGCAGTTTTTCCCATCTTCGCTGCCTGGATGCCGGATAAGACCGCCGAAGTGGCGCCTTTCCTTAAAGCCCTCGATGAGGCGCTGGCCATCATGTCCACCCCAGCGTAATTGTTCTCCCCTAGCAATTCCCCGTGTAGACATTGGGAAGGTATTGGCGGGCAACCTCGGCCAGGACGTACACAGTGCGCACGGGGGTAGCGGGGCGGTCTTGGCAGCGGTGACAGGGGAAGAATCGGGTGATGTGGTAGACAATCGTTTCGTCCAGAGAGGCCAGCCACTGGGCCGCGGCGGCAATCTCTTCGGGCGAATCGTTCTTCCCCGGAATGACCAGGGTGGTCACTTCCAAATGGCAGGTGGGGGTTGCGGTCATCGCTTCGATGGTGCGCTTCACGGTGGCCAGGTCTCCCCCCACCCAGCGGTAGAAGTCCTCCGTGAAGCCTTTGAGGTCGATGTTGGCCGCATCAATGAGGGGCAGCAGCTGGGAAAGCGGCCCCTCGTTCACATAGCCGTTGGACACCAGCACGTTCTTCAGGCCGCGCGCATGCACTTCACGGGCGGTATCGCGCACGAACTCGTAGCCCACCAGGGGCTCGTTGTAGGTGAAGGCCACGCCGATATTGCCCGCGGGCGCCAGTTCGAGCGCCTTGTCCGCTAGCGCCTCCGGCGTCACCTCGCGCCACGGCACGTCATTGGGCCCCGCGCAGGCAATGGAGGCGTTCTGACAAAAGGGGCAGCGCAGATTGCAGCCGTAAGAGCCCACCGAAAGCACCTTTGACCCCGGCATGAACTGGGCCAGTGGCTTCTTCTCAATGGGATCGAGGGCAAGCGAGGTGATGCAGCCGTAATTGTCGTCCACCACTTCGCCACCCACCATCCGCCGCGCCCGGCAAAGCCCCAACTGGCCTTCCGGCGGCATGCAACGATGCGGACATACGGCACATGCAGCTGGAATCATCGCCGCGCCTCGCCGCCGGCGCTGTGGCGCACCACTTCGAAGCGCTCCAACTTCACCGGGGCGTCATCGTAGATGCCCGCCTTACGCTTGGCGATGGCCACCTGGTCTATAGCGGTGTCCACCCCTTCCAGGTCGGGTAGCAGGAGCCCCCGCCTCCAGCCGCGGCTCACGATGACGCCATAGCGCTTCGGGTCCAGCTGAATCAGCGAGTCAATGGGCTCGGGGTCGCCCAGCACGTCCACGGAATAGGACAGGAAGTCCAGCTCATCGGGGCGCACCGCCGGAAACCGCGGGTCTTCGGTGGCAGCGGCTACGGCATTCTCGATCACCTCACGGGCGATGCTCTCGCGCACCGGCCCGATGGTGCCAATGCAGCCGCGCAGCTCGTCGTGCTCGTGCAGGCTCACGAAAGTGCCAGCGCGCCGGTTCAGGTACTTCTCGGGGAAGCCCGCCGGAACCGATAGCTTGCGCCCCGTGCGCACGTAAGTCTCCACCGTTTGACGCGCCAGGGCCACCAGCGGGTCGACGTCATGCTCCATCCACCCATTGGCAGGCTGCCCCTCCTCGCGCGCAGCCCCAAAACGGCCGGATTCTCGACTTCCTTCCTGATGCCCGCGAGTAGCAGGGTGAGTTGTGCCACTCTCGGTCGCCTCTTCGTCCTCTGCCCCATCGCGCCTTCGCTCATCCAGCCGGGCTCGCTGGTTCGCAATGCGCATTTCTTTCGCCGCCTCTTCATCGGAGTCGTCCGCCGTTGGCACCACCTCGAAGGCGGCCACACCGTAGCCCACGCCGAAGGGGCCTTCGTAGCTGAGCAGTTCCGCCTCGAACGCGCTCCCATCCAGCGCGCCGGCCATTATCTGGAACGACCGCAGGCCGCACTCCGCCGCATCATCGCACATGCGCTCATCCAACTGGAACAGCTCGCTCAGCTGGCCGTCCTTGAAAATCTCCGCAACCTGGGCATCGAATTGCGGTCCCGCGGCATCGAAGCCGTAGGGGCCGTCCGCCTTCAGCTTGTGAGACATGTCGCCGCTGGCCACCAGCACCAGGCGGCGCCCCAGCTGGCCGGCCACCTTCGCGATAGCCCGTCCCACCCGGCGATGCTCCTCCGCCGGCAAACCGGAGAGGCCCAGCCGCACCACTGGCACCTCTTCCAGCGAAAGTTCCTTCCCTATGAAGTACAGCGGCACGAAGGTTGCATGGTCCATAGCTCCTTGCCCACGAGGCGCCCCGCCCGTGGGAACGCCCTCGTGCTGAAGCGTCGCCTGCAGCGCGGCGGCGAACTCCTGATCCACCGGCACGTACAGCCGCTCTTGCGGTGCGCGGAACTGGGCCATCGACCCTTCCTCGAACGCGCCGTCCGACACGAAAAAGCCATCGCGGTACAGCGGCGCATGGGGCGATGTGACCACAATCACATCCGGCCGATGGGCGGCAATGCGCCGCGCCACCTCCTGATAGGCGGCAATGGTGTCGGAAATCCCCTGCTCTTCGCCGCGCCCCACCGAGGGCACAATCAGCGGCGGATGCGGAACGGCATACGCAGCAACCAAGCTCATGGCAGCCTTCTTTCTCGTTTCAGACAGGCGCGGAATTCGCCTGCGCCCTGTCTCCTGCTCTTATGGAGCGGGGTTTGCCCCTGCGGCCTACTTTCTGCTCCAATGCCACAGGGTGCTTTCCGCGATTTTCGCCCTTGCTTGAAAATCGCGCTTCTCAATTGTGCCGCGCATACCGCTATCCCCAACCCCATATCTGCAAACTATGACCCAACCGTAAGATGGATGCTCTTCACGACACCCGAACTTTGTCACCCATCTAGAAGGAGGGCCATACTGCTTTCGACCCAGCAATGCGATTCTGCACAATGGACAAAATCGCGAGTTGGGTACATGAGATGGGCTCGATGGCCATTTTGGACCCATTTTTGGTCAGGATCGCGAGTTGGGTACACGTCTTTAGCTCCCATAATTTGGTTTAAGCACCCTATTGGCACTCGGTAGAATAGGATTGTCGTAAATCCCCAGTTCACCGGCCTGTCTAGCAAACAGGCCCGACCATAGCGCAACCCGCCAGACACGAATCGCGATGAAACCATGTACCCAACTCGCGATCCTGACCAAAAATGGGTCCAAAAATACTACTTTTGTTTGCCTCATGTACCCAAC
>CANSTH010000040.1 GCA_947649875.1 uncultured Parvibacter sp.
ACGGTCGGAATACGTTTCCAGGTAGATGGGCAGGTTCTCCTCGTCGGCCAACTTGAAGAACGGCTCCAGCACCTTGCGGGCAACGCCTGTGCCTTGGGCATCGGGGGCCACGGCGAACATGGTGAGGTGGATGAAGTCGTCGGTTTTATGCAAGCGCTCGGGGTAGTCGAATACCGAGATAGGGGCCATGCGCTCCAGCTGCTTGCCCAGTGCCTCTTGCTCTTCGATGGAGAGCACCGACTCATAGAGATCCTTCCAGCCCTTCGCTTCCAGCGCCTCCCAAGTTTGGGGTGCTAGCTCGCTGTTGCGGAAGCCTATCATCAGGCCCTTTCCGTCGGGCGTGCAATAGCTGCACTGGTAGGGGGTGCCCACCGCCAAATCGGCCAGGATGATGGCGCGCGAGAGGAAGCGCTCACGGTCGGAGCCGCGGGAGGTTTCCGGCAGGGCGCTTAATAGTTCCATAGTCCACGGCTCTTCCAGGAAGGCGTCGCCGGCCATGTCCGCCATCTCTGCCATCACGTGGGATTCATCGGGCTCAAGGGTGATAAGTCCGGGCAATTGCATGGGTGCTCCTCTCTGCAAGGTATTGGTGCCGAAGACATGATGTCGAAGATCGAATCATTTGACACTTGAGTGGGCCCTGGGCGCCCTCTTCGTGGCGACGCGATGCAGATCCTCGACACCTGCTTTGACACCTGCGTATCTGACATTATTGTAGGCAATCGTGGCCCTTTTGGCGGAAGCCTGCTGCCGGCGTTGCGAAGTTGCAATGCGCTGTTCATTTCGTTGCCTTCACAAATTCTGCGCGGCCATTGGTTTCGCGGTGCGGCTCTGAACGGGCAAAAGGTAACCGTCAGCTTACGGGAGTACATCGTTTGGTGTAATCCAATGACGCAGAAATGACGTTTCGTTTTTATTCGGTAGGCTTAAAAAACGCCGTGATAGATTGGGCAACGTCAAGTGAGGGCGGCGCGAGCGGCGCATGGGCGCAAAAGGAGCTTCGCCGGAACTTGGAAGCTTTTGGTAAGAGCAGTCAAGGACAAACAAGGAGCGAACGATGACTGACATGAATAGAGAGAACCTTCCCACCCCCGATCCGGCCACCGATGGCATCATCGAGCAGACCGTGATCACCGAGACCGCCACCCCCGAATCCGGCCATGCCCCCGAGCATGCGGCTCCGAAGAAGACCGGCGCCCGCACGTTCCTGTACGGCTTTGCCGGCGCTGCTGTGGCCTGCATCCTTGCGTTTGGCGTGGGCGGCGCAGTGACCACCCTGCATGCGGCCGACGTCAACAGCGGCAATGCGGCCACCGGCGTGGTAGACACCGGCACCGATGGCAACGGCGGCACCGCCTCCATCACCGTGAACGGCGAGGACACCACCTTGCCCGAGGCAATTGCCAGCAAGTGCTTGCCCTCTGTGGCGTTCGTTGCCACCTATGTGGACACCTCCAGCATGAGCAACGGCTACGGCTATGGCGGCGGCAACGACTACGGCTACGGCTGGGGCTTCCCCTATGGCTACGGCTATGGCGATGACTACGGCGACGGCTACGGTTACGGTTATGGTTACGGCCAGCAGAACAGCTTCCAGATGGCCAACCGCCAGGTAGTGGACGACAACCTGACCGAGTACGGTACCGGTTCCGGCGTGGTGCTTTCCGAGGATGGCTACATCCTCACCAACAACCACGTGGTGGAAGGCGGTGCCGCCTGGACGGTGACCATCGAGGGCAAGACCTACGATTGTGATCTGGTGGGCACCGACCCCACTTCTGATGTGGCCGTTCTGAAGGCCAAGGACGCCTCTGGCCTCACTCCCATGGAAATCGGCGACTCCAATGAGCTGATTGTGGGCGAATGGGTTATGACCATCGGTAGCCCGTTTGGCCTCGAGCAGTCCGTTGCCACCGGCATCGTGTCCGCCACCAACCGCTCCCAAATCGTCACCGGCGCCGAGTCCGGTTCCGACACCGATACCATCTATCCGAACATGATTCAGACTGATGCCGCCATCAATCCCGGCAACTCTGGCGGCGCTATGGTGGATGCTCAGGGCAAGCTGATCGGCATCAACACCCTGATCACCTCCTACTCGGGCAACTACTCGGGCGTGGGCTTTGCCATTCCGGTGAACTACGCCATGGGCATTGCTGATAAGCTGATCGCCGGCGAAGAGCCCACTTACGCTCAGCTGGGCGTATCTCTGTCCGACATCACCAGCGCCGTAGCCCAGAACTACGGTCTGAGCTCCGACACCGGTGCCTATGTGGCCGAGGTTGTGCCCGATAGCGCAGCTGCCCAGGCGGGCATCGTGAAGGGCGACATCATTACTGGCTTCAACGGCAAGGAAGTGGCCTCTTCCAGCGATCTTATGCTGGATGTGCGCGGCGAGCAACCGGGCACCGAGGTAACGCTTACCGTGGTGAAGGCTGACGGTCAAACCCAGGACGTCAAGGTGACCCTGGGCGAGAGCAGCCCCGAGGCCGCTCAGCAGCAGGAGCAGGGCCAGCAAATGCCCCAGATGCCGCGCCAGCGCTAAAGCCCCGCGCGTCGTTAACCTGCGATGAGCCTGCGTCCGCCATGGACGCATCGTAAGAGCCAAGCCCCCGAAGTTGCGTGCTTTGGGGGCTTTTTGCGCCCCTGCGCCATCGCCGGGGCGGTTTTCGTTTACTATGGCCGTTATGCGAAAATATGCAGGGTCTTGCGTGGGGAACGCGGTGTGCTTGTCCTACGGAGGCAGGGGCCTGCTGCACGAGTGGGAAGGGAAGGCCTTTATGGCGGATGACTACAAGTACAAGCGCGTTTTGCTGAAGCTTTCCGGCGAAGCCCTGGCGGGTGACCTGGGCTACGGCATCGACCCCAAAGTGGTGGACGATTTGGCCGAGCAGATTGCCGACATCGTGCACGATGGCGTACAGCTGGCAGTTGTGGTGGGCGGCGGCAACATCTTCCGCGGACTGGCCGGCTCGGCTGAGGGCATGGACCGCGCCCAGGCCGACTACATCGGCATGCTGGCCACCGTCATGAATGCTCTGGCCCTGCAGGACTCTTTCGAGCGCCATGGCGTGTTTTCCCGCGTGCAGAGCGCTATCAACATGCAGGAAGTGTCTGAGCCCTACATTCGCCGCCGCGCCATCCGTCATCTGGAGAAAGGGCGTGTGGTCATCTTGGCCGCCGGTACCGGCAATCCTTACTTCACCACTGACACTACGGCCGCTCTGCGGGCGTGTGAGCTGGACGTGGACTGCCTGATGAAGGCCACCAAAGTGGACGGTGTGTACGATGCCGACCCTATGGCCAACCCTGACGCCCACCGCTTCGATCGCATCTCCTACATGGATGTGCTGAACCGCGGCCTGCACGTGATGGACGCCACCGCCACATCGCTGTGCATGGACAACAATGTGCCCATGATCGTGTTCGACCTCACGGTGCCCGGTAACATTTCGAGGGCGCTTAAGGGCGAGGCCATAGGAACCACCGTAGAATAGTGCAAGGGCAGGCCTGCGGCCCCTGCGGGTCGCCTGTATCGGAAGAGGAGAAGACACATGCCTGACGAGATTTTGATGACTGCTGAAGAGCGCATGGAAAAGGCGCTGACCTCGCTGCACGATGTATTCGCTACGGTGCGCACGGGACGGGCCAATGCCATGGTGCTCGACCGCATCAAGGTGGACTACTACGGTGTTCCCACCCCCATAAACCAGATGGCCGGCGTGAAGACCCCCGATGCCCACCTGTTGGTCATCGAGCCTTGGGACAAGGGAGTGCTCCGGGCCATCGAGCATGCCATCCAGGAGAGCGATCTGGGGGTGACCCCCTCCAATGATGGCTCCGTTATCCGTCTGCCCTTCCCGGCACTCACCGAGGAGCGTCGTCGCGAGCTGGTGAAGCAGTGCAAGACCTACGCCGAGGAGGCGCGCGTGGCGGTGCGCAACGCCCGTCGCGACGCAAATACCGCTTTGGACAAGGCCAAGAAGAACGATGGCTTGCCGGAAGACGAGGCGAAGCGGGCTGAAGAAGCAGTGCAGAAACTCACCGACAAGTACATCGCCGAGGTGGATGCTTCCTTTAAGAAAAAGGAAGCGGAAGTGATGGAAATTTAGTAGGTTCCGCTGTTCTACGAACAGCGGAACCGGTCGGCCGCCGAAAAGCCGCCGGGCACTCCATCTTGCCGCTTCCTGCGGGCTCTGCGCGTACCGAAGTACGCTTGGCCCGCAGCGCACGGCAATCTGAAGCACCGGGCGACTTTTCAGCTACTGATTTGGACCAGACACGACTGTGAATCTGAAATAGTTAGTGGAACCGATGTAGCGTTTCGGGCTTGCGAGGTAGCCTGGGTTGATGAACAAGCCTCTTGAGTACATATTCCCCGATCCGCCGGCAGATGCCAGTCCTGCCGCGCTCGACCTTGCCCGTATCCCGCAGCATGTGGCGGTGATCATGGACGGCAATGGCCGGTGGGCCAAGAACCGGGCGCTCAACCGCCTGAAGGGCCACAAGGCGGGCATCGAGGCAGTGCGCGAGACCATTCGCTGCGCCTCCGATTTGGGGGTACGCTACCTTACCATCTACTCGTTTTCCACCGAGAATTGGAAGCGGCCCCAGGAAGAAGTGGCGGGGCTGATGGACCTGTTTGCCAAGACCATGCTGGCGGAGGTGGACGGGCTGCACGAGGAGAACGTGCGGGTGCAGACCATAGGCGATCTGTCCATTTTGCCGGAGGAAACGCGCCTGGCCTTCGACGAGGCGTGGGAGAAGACGCGCCACAACACCGGCATGACGCTGGTGGTGGCGGTGAACTACGGCGCCCGTGACGAGATGATGCGCGCCGTGAACGCCTGCGCGAAACGGGCGGTGCTCAAGGCGGAGGAGACGGGCATTGTGCCCGAGATAACCGAGGAAATGTTCGAGCACGGGCTCTACACCGCCGACATTCCCGACCCGGAGGTGGTTATCCGCACCAGCGGCGAGATGCGCCTCTCCAACTTCCTGCTGTGGCAGGCGGCCTATGCCGAGTTCGTGGTAACCGATGTGCTGTGGCCCGATTTCAACCGCTACGATTTCCTTCGCTGCCTGCTGGACTATCAAGGCCGTGACCGGCGCTTCGGCGGGGTGAGCTAGATGGCCGCTCAAAAGTCAGACCAACCGGAAACAGCCGGCCGACAAGAGGTGGACGGGCGGCAAGCGAGGCCCGGTGACGAGCCGTGGACCCACGACGTGTCCACGGTGGCGCGTCAGAGGCGCGAACAAAAGCAGGAGGCCCGCCACGAGCGCGGTCAAAACCTGAAGGCGAAGGCCTACGACAAAGTTCCCAACAAGCTGAAGAATGCCACTGACTTGCAGGTGCGCTTCCGCACGGGGTTCGTGTATACGGCGGTTACAGTGCTGTGCGTTTTGGCGGGCAACACGCCCATGATGCTCATGCTCATGGTGGTGGCGGGCATTTGCGCTGGCGAGCTGTTCTACATGCTGCGGAAAGACGCCCGGCTCCCCAACGAGGTGCTGGGCATCGTGGGTGCCGTGCTGTATCCGCCCAGCGTGTTCTTTTTCGAGCTGGCGGGCGCGCTATGTGTGTCCATACTGCTCATGCTGGCGCTCATCGTATGGTACGTGTTCTGGCACCGTGCTCGTATCAGCGATGTCTCGGTCAGCTTTTTTGGCGCCACCTATACCGGTCTTCTGCTGTGCGGCCTGATCCTGGTGCGCGGCTCGCTGCCTGCTCCTTGGGGCGGTATTCTGGTGCTGCTCATTTTCTTGAGCGTGTGGGCGAACGACTCCTTTGCCTATTTGGTGGGCTCGCGTTTCGGCCGTCACAAGATGGCTCCACGCATCTCGCCTAAGAAGAGCTGGGAAGGTTTCTTTGCCGGCCTGGTGGGATCGGCTGTCTTTTGGGTTGCCATGACCTTTGTGCCCGGCGTGTCGATGGACATCGTCCAGGCTATTCTGTTCGGGCTCGTATGCGGGCTGATGTCGGTGCTGGGGGACTTGTGCGAAAGCCGCATCAAGCGCAACTTGGGGTTCAAAGATTCGGGCACGATTATGCCGGGCCATGGCGGTCTTCTGGACCGGTGCGATTCGCTGTTCCTGGCATCGGTGACCTCTGCCATTCTGCTTATTGCCGGTAACTGCATTCCGGTGACCGTGCTGTTCTAGGGGCGCGTGCGTTGCGCCTGCGCCTGGTGCGCATCGTATTGTAGCGAAGGGAAGGACGCATGAAGAATATCTGCCTTTTGGGATCCACTGGCTCTATTGGCACCCAGACCTTGGATGTGGTGGCAAAGCATCCCGATGAGCTGCGCTGCGTCGCCTTGGCGGTACGGCGCTCGGTGGGCACGGCGTTGGCCCAAGCCCGGCAGTTCGGCGTGCATCAGGTGGCCGTGGCCGACGAGCTGGCAGCGAATTCGCCGGAGGCTCAGGAGCTGCGCGCGTGGTGCGAGGCAGGCGGAGGGTTTTTGCGCTTCGGGGCACAGGCAGTGGAGGAGCTGTGCCTTCTGCCGGACGTGGACGTTGTGGTGAACGCCCTGGTGGGGGCTGCGGGCTTGCGGGCCAGCTACCTTACCTTGGAGGCGGGCCGGGTGCTTGCGCTGGCCAATAAGGAGTCGCTGGTGGTGGGGGGCGACTTGCTGATGCCCCTCGCGGCGCGCTTGAACGGCCTGCGGGGCGACAACGGGGCGCTGATGCCCATCGATTCCGAGCATGGCGCCATCTACCAGTGCTTGCTGGGGGAGGACATGGCCGAGGTCACCAAGTTGTGGGTGACTGCTTCTGGCGGTCCCTTCCGCGGTCGCACCCGCGAACAGCTGACGGGCATCACTCCGGCCCAGGCGCTGGCCCATCCCACCTGGAATATGGGGGCCAAGATCTCCATCGATTCCTCCACCCTCATGAACAAGGGGCTTGAAGTGATAGAGGCGCACCACCTGTTCAGCATGCCTTACGAGAAGATTGAGGTGGTGGTGCAGCCGCAGAGTGCCATCCATTCAATGGTGGAATTTTCCGATGGCAGCGTGAAGGCGCACCTGGGCACCACCGACATGCGCATCCCCATCCAGTTCGCGCTCTCGTACCCGCAGCGCTGGGAGGCTCCGGTGGCGCCGCTGGACTTCCGCACGTTGGGCACGTTGGAATTCGCCGCCCCCGACACCGATACCTTCCGCTGCTTGGCGCTGGCGCGGCAAGCGGGGGAGATAGGCGGCACGCTGCCCTGTGTGATGAATGCTGCCAACGAGGTGGCAGTGGCAGCATTTTTGGCGGAGCAGCTGCCTTACCTGGGGATTGCCGAGTGCGTGGAAGACGCCATGGAAGCGCTGGGATCCCAGCCGGTGGAAAGCCTCGACCAGCTAGCCGCCATAGATGCAGCCTCCCGCGCCCGCGCCCGCCAGTTTGTAGCCGGGCAATAAGCGCGCTAAAACCTATACCTTTGCGGCGAAAAGATGACGCAGGGTTGATGGATGGGCGACGCCGGGGGAGGGCGGGCGCGTGTACTGCAACTGAATAGAGAACGCTGGGCCGTCTTCGGGCGGCCTTCTTTTTTGCCCACTGGCAATGGCAAGAGGGGGGAAGGGTTGGCGCTGCCCTGCCAGCGTGCTGATAGGCGATTGCCGCCGCGCTGGCGATTGGGGCCTCTAGGATTCAAGGGTGCAGTCCAGACGATATCGAGAGGAAGGACGAACCATGTACTACTTCGTTCGACTTGCACCGCGGCCATCGCCTCGCCGTCGCCCTCCAGCTTCGCCCCTGAGGATAAGGCGAGCGGATCCCGCTCCGACGCCTATGCCGTTGATGCCATCCGCTTGCCGCCGGGCTTATCGGGAGGAGGGGTGCTATGTCTGAGCGAGAAATCATGTCATCGCCAATTGATCCCGTGCCGGTGCTGGCAAGCATCGAGGCTCGAAGGCGTCGGTTTGTCCGCTATCAGCGGGTGTGGTTTTCCGCCGTGCTTGCGCTTTTGCTGGTTCTGGCTGGTTTGCCCCTGGGGTTGGCGTTGCTTCCCCGGAGCGCCGAGGCGTCTCAGGCAGTGCGCCTTTCTGTGGGAAGCTTCGTTTATTACGATGGTGCCCGCACCTGCTATTTGGACATAGATGGGCAGATGGCCTATTGCATGGATCCCCAATTGCCCACGCCTGCAGCCGGTTCGTACTCTACAGTGCAGGAGCTGTCGCCCGCCAACCCCGCCAACAAGGAGACGCTGCGGGCAGCCGCCTGGTTCTCGTTTGGCGGCCCCGGTTTCGATAAGGCAATGTGGCCGGCGAAGTGGTACGACGGAACGCCTATGAACGATGGGCGCTATGTGGTGCTGGGGCATTTGCTGGTAAGCCAGCTGTACACCAGCAGCGAACGTCATGCCACTGCAGGCTGTGGCGCGGAGTTCATCTCTTGGGCCAAGCGGGAAGTGCTTGGCTGGGACAAAGGGGAAGTCATCAACCCGGACGCCACGCGACTGAAGGTGGAAGCGGCCGAGCGCAGCGTGCCTGCCAGTTTCAAGGCGTTCCAGGTGCCCACTGGAAGCGGTACCCAAACGCTTATCTCGTTCACATACAACCCGGTGGGCGATATCGCGCTGCAAAAGGCCAGCGCTGCCCCTGCTCTCACCGATGGCAACCCGCTGTATTCGCTGAAGAACGCTACCTACGGCGTGTTCTCCGATGCATCATGCCGCACAAAAGTAGGCGCCATTGTTACCGACAGCGGTGGATGCGGCGCGTTGCGGGGGCTAGCAGTGGGGCGCTACTACGTGAAGGAGACAGCGGCGCCTGCTGGCTATGCTCTGGACAACGCGGTGTATGAAGTGGACGTGAGGGACGGCGCCGAAGCGATGGTGAACGGAGGCGTGGTGAAGGACGTTCCCCAGACAAGCCCTATAGGGGCACTGATAGAGAAGCACGATGCGCAGTTCGCGGTGGGCAGCGGACAACCGCAAGGGGATGCATCCCTTGCCGGCGCCCAGTTCACCGTTCGCCACTTTGGTGCGCTTTTCGACACGGCTGAGGCGGCGGAGGCCTCGGGCGCGCCGCTTGCCACCTGGGTGTTCGAAACCGACAGCGATGGCATCGCCCGCTTCTTTGAGGAGGCGAAAGTGTCGGGACCGGCCGTGTACGCGAACTCATCTGGCGCTTCTGCGCTGTCTTTGGGCACCTATCTGGTGCAGGAGACGAGGGCTCCATCTGGATACCAGCTAAACGATGACGTGATAGTGCTGAAGGTGGCCTCGTCGGGAAGTGCCGAGCTGCTAGCGAAGACCACCGCCGCCGCACTGCCGGAAGAGGTGGTGCGCGGCGGCATTAGCCTGCAGAAGGTGGATGCCGAGACTGAAAGCGGTCAGCCCCTCGGCCGTGCCCAACTGGAGAACACCCAGTTCGAGATAAAGAACGCTTCCGCCCATGATGTGGTGGTGGCCGGCGAGCGCTTTGCCCCCGGCGAGGTGGTGACCACGCTGGCCTGCGATTCGCAGGGCCGTGCCTCCACTGCTGCCGACTTGCTGCCGTTCGGCACCTACGAGGTGTACGAAACCCAGCCGGGGTTGGGGTACCTCTTCGGCGGCGCGCAAACGCAAACGGTGGCGGTGCGCCAAGAGGGCATTGTCTCGGTGGACGTGTCCGGGGCCCCGCTGCTGTTCCAGAACCAGGTAGTTCGAGGCGACCTGGAATTCGTGAAGGCCCGTGAATCAGATATGGGGCGTCTTGCCGGCATCCCATTTCTCATTACCAGCCTTACCACTGGCGAAGCCCATGTGGCGGTAACCGATGAGAATGGGCAGTTCAAGAGCGCCGATGAATGGAACAGCCACAGCCAGCGCACCAACGGCAATGATGCTGCCCTCCAAGGCGATGGCTCGGTGGATGAAGAGCTGCTGGACGCCAGCTGTGGAATTTGGTTCGGTACTTTTGGAGATGGCCAAATGTGCCCGGCTGCTTCTCGCGGGGCGTTGCCTTTCGACCGCTATTCGCTCCAAGAACTGCCGGTGGCGGCCAACCGGGGCTTGCAGCTTGTGTCCATTCCCTCGATCTCGGTGACCCGGGACAGCGTGGCGGTTGACCTGGGCACATTGGACGATTCCGATGAACCTGGCACGCCTGAGCCGGAAATCTTCACTCGGGCGAGAGCCGAAAACGGCACAGCGGTTTCGGCTGCCGTTACTTCAACCGCCCTCACTGATCGGGTGAGCTATGGTGGGCTGCAACCGGGAGAAACCTACTTCCTCACCGCGCAGCTGGTAAATCGTCGTACGGGTGAGTTTCTCTACCAGGAAGGGCTGCCGCTGTCTGCCCAAATTAGCTTCGTGCCCGAGGGCGAGTCAGGAGAGGTGGAGATATCGGTGCCCCTGAATACCGCCCAGTTGGGCGATGAGGCCGAGGTGGTGTTCTACGAAACGCTGGCCAAGGGCAGCGAATCGGAAGTGGTGGCCCTCCATCAGGATATCAATAACAGCTACCAAACGGTGGCGGTGGCTCATCCGCTGTTGCGCACGACCCTGGTAGGACCCGATGGCCAGAAGAGCCTTGTGGCGGAGGGAGAGTGCGTGCTTGTCGACACGGTGGAATACGAGGGTTTGGAGCCGGGTCGCACCTATCGCCTGGAGGGCCAGCTTATGCGCAAGATGGCAGGCGAGGGGATTGAGGTGGATGCCCAGCCGCTGAAGAACGCCGATGGTGCTTTGGTGGTGGCACAGGCGGAGTTTGTGCCCGAGGGCTCTGGCGGCACTGCAACGGTGGAGTTTCGTTTTGATACCAGCGTTCTTGATGGGCCGCTGGAGCTAGTGGCCTTCGAGCGGCTTTCGGAGGGTGACCAAGTGGTGGCCTCCCACGAGGATGCGACAGATGCCCGCCAGACAGTGTCGCTCGTTCCTCCCGAGCCTCAGGCGCCCAGTGTGCCCGACAAGCCGGCTGCGGGGCCATTGCCGAAAACCGGAGACGATGCAATGCCGTTGGGGATGGGCGTGTTGACGGTTGTCTCTGCTGCGGCCCTTGTTGTCCTGGGCGTATGCTTCGGCAGGAAAGCTTCTGAACATTTCCGCAAGAGGTTGTAGTTTTTTGCGGGGGGCGGTGCGTCCGGCGCCGTCCCTCTTATAATGAAGGGGAAAAACGAACGCGGCCTGTGCAAGGTCGTCATCCGGGCATTTACTGTTAAGGACGGAAATGGGCATTCTTCTGGCCGTCATTGGCGGCATTCTTATTCTATGCTTCCTCGTGTTCATCCACGAGGGGGGGCATTATCTGGCGTCGCGGCTGTTCGGCGTGCGTGTCACCGAGTTCATGATCGGGCTGCCGGGCCCTCATATAGGTTTCAAGCACGGCGAGACAAAGTACGGTGCCACCTGCATCCCACTGGGCGGCTATGCCCGCGTGTGCGGGATGGAACCAGGGGAGATGCAGCCGCATCTGAAAGAGGTGCTGGCCAGCGTGTACAAGCGCGGCACTGCGAACATGGAAGAGGTGGCCGCCGATTGCGGCATCACCGACGATGAGGCCTATAACGCACTGGAAGAGCTGGTGGAGTGGGGCAGTGTGGAGGCGCCCACCAAGAAAGACAAATACAACACCTATCGCGCTATGGAAGTGCGTCCCACCAAGCGCCAGCGCAAGAAGGCAGCAGTGGCGGGACTGCCGGCGCCGCAGGAGTGGAAGCTGGGGGAAGCGCGCCCGGTGGAGGACGCCGAGCAGCTGTTCCAACACGAGTACCGCCAGCAGTACCGCTCTCTGCCCTTCTGGAAACGAGCGGTCATCCTGGTGGCAGGCGTGTTTATGAACCTCCTGTTCGCCATGTTGGCCTTCGTGCTCATCTACTCGGTGATAGGGTTCGATTACCAAGTGCCCTCCACTGGCGAGATGCTGCACATCACCATACCGCCGCTGGATGCCATTACGGCCGGGTTCACTTACATCGGCATGGTGGTGCAGATGATATTGGGGCTGTTCAATCCCCAAACCGCTGCCGAGACCGTGTCCAACTCCACTTCGGTGGTGGGCATCGTGGCCATGTCCAAGACCTTCTTCGAACAAGGGCTGGTGGACACGCTGTTCTTTGCCGCCGCCATCTCGGTGTCGCTGGGCATCATGAACCTGTTGCCCATTCCGCCGTTGGACGGAGGTAAGTTGGCGGTAGAGGCGGTGCAGAAGGTGTCGCGGCGCATCGTTTCACCGAAGGTACAGACCGGCTTGAGCATGGCCGGCATGGCGCTGTTCGTGGGTTTTTTCCTTATAATGCTCAACCAGGATATCCAGCGGCTCATCACCGGTTATTGGAGCTAGCCGCTGTCCCTTGCGGTTGGGAGGTCACCTGCCCCGGCGCCTTCCCGCGCAGGTCTGATTTGTTCTAAGGAGGAGGCCTATGGCTTTGCGCGACGCTACCCGCCAGGTAATGGTGGGGGATGTGCCCGTTGGCGGGGGGGCGCCTGTGGCGGTGCAGTCTATGCTCAACGCCCCCGCGAAAGACGTGGAGGCCAACCTTGCCCAAATCGAGGCGCTGGCTCAGGCTGGTTGCGAGATCGTGCGCATGGCCATCCCGCAGCGCAGCTGTTTGGACGCCTTTCAAGAGGTATGTGCGGCATCGCCCTTGCCGGTGGTGGCCGATGTGCACTTCGATGCGCAGATTGCCATCGAGGCAGCCCGTCGCGGGGCTGCCAAGCTGCGCGTTAACCCCGGCAACATCGGCGGCTGGGGCCCCACCGATGCCGTTATCGATGCCGCCCGGGAGGCGGGCATCCCCATTCGCGTGGGGGTGAACGCCGGCTCGCTCGATGATGCCCTTGCTGCTCGAGTCGACCTCAGCCTGCCCCAGAAACTGGCCCTTTCCGCTTGCCAGTATGTGGAGCATTTCCACCAGCGCGGTTTCTATGACATTGTGGTGTCGGCAAAGGCCCATGACGTGCCCGTAACCATAGAAACCTATCGCCTTTTGGCCCAACAGCTGCCGGAAGTGCCGCTGCACATCGGCGTCACCGAGGCGGGCACCGCGTTTCAGGGCATTATCAAGTCCGCTGCGGGGCTGGGAGTGCTGCTGGAGGAGGGCATCGGCGACACCATGCGCATCTCTCTTACCGACGATCCGGTGAAAGAGGTTCGCGCCTGCTGGACGCTGCTCTCGGCGCTAGATCTTCGCCGCCGTTTCCCCGAGCTTATCAGCTGTCCCACCTGTGGTCGCTGCCAGGTGAATCTTATCGACATCGCCCAACAGGTTGAACAGCGCCTGGGGGAGGTGGACCGCCCGCTGAAGGTAGCAGTGATGGGGTGCGTGGTGAACGGTCCCGGGGAAGCCGCCGATGCCGATATCGGCGTTGCTTGCGGAGCCGGCTCGGGCGCGGTTTTCGCCTCTGGTAAAATTGTTCGCAAAGTCAGCGAAGAGAATATCGTGGACGCGTTGTTCGAAGAGATGGGAAGACTATGACCTCACCGGTACTGCGAATGAGCAAGCTGTATGCCCCAACCTTGAAGGAAAGCCCCAACGATGCCGAGATTGCCAGCCACAAGTTGCTGCTGCGAGCCGGCATGATGCGCAAAACCGCTTCCGGCGTGTATACGTTTCTGCCGTTGGGCTACAAGGTTCTGGCGAAGGTGGAGAGCATCGTGCGCGAGGAGATGGACGCCATCGGCGCCCAAGAGATCATGATGCCGGCGCTGCAGCCGGCAGAGCTTTGGCATGAGTCGGGCCGTTGGAACGATTACGGCCCCGAGCTGATGCGCCTGAGCGACCGCCATGATCACGATTTCTGCCTGGGCCCCACCCATGAGGAGCTGATCACCTCCCTTGTCCGCAACGAGCTTCGCTCCTATAAACAGCTGCCGCTCAGCCTCTATCAGATACAGGTGAAGTTCCGCGACGAGATTCGCCCCCGCTTCGGGCTTCTGCGCAGCCGTGAGTTCATTATGAAGGACGCCTACAGCTTCCATGCCACGCAGGAGTCGCTGCAAGAAACCTACGACGACATGAGCCGTGCCTATGGCAACATCTGCGAGCGCTGCGGGCTGGACTATCGCCCCGTGGAGGCGGATTCTGGCCAAATTGGAGGCAAGGTTACCACTGAGTTCATGGCACTGGCCCCCGCTGGCGAGGCTGAGTTAGTGCATTGCAGCTGCGGGTACGCCGCCAACACGGAGGCGGGCGAGTGCATCTGCCATCCCACCCTCTACAAGAACGACGGATTGGAGAAGATAGCCACTCCCGGCATCCACACCATCGAGGAGTTGGCTGAGTTCCTGGGCATTCCCGAAAGCTCCACGGTGAAAGCACTTTCGGGAAAGAACGACGAGGGCAAGCTCATCGTGATGTTCGTTCCCGGCGACCACGAGCTGAACGAGATCAAGGCCGCCCGCGCTGCCGGTGGGTTCGAGCTGCTCACCGACGATGAGATGGAGGGCTATGGCCTGCACAAGGGCTCGATGGGCCCGGTGGGGCTGCCGGAAGGTGCCCATGTCATCGCCGACCGCTCGCTGGAGTCGGTTCCCGCCTGGGTGGTGGGAGCCAACGAAGAGGGCTATCACTATGTGGGCGCCGCCATCGGCCGCGATTTCACGGTGGATGAATGGGCCGACCTTTCCGTGGTGAAGCCCGGGGACTCTTGCCCCGTGTGTGGCCTGCCGTTGCAAGGCGCTCGCGGCATCGAGGTGTCGCAGGTGTTTCAGCTGGGCACCAAGTACTCTGAGTCGATGGGGGCTACCTTCATGGATGAGGATGGCAAGGAAAAGCCTTTCATTATGGGCTGCTATGGCGTGGGCGTGTCTCGTACGGTGGCTGCCATCGTGGAGCAGCACAGCGACGATGCGGGTATCGCGTGGCCCATGTCGGTGGCGCCGGCCCATGTGTGCGTGATTCCGCTTGCCCTGAACGGCGACGTCCTGCCCGTTGCCGAAAAGATTGCCGCCCAATTGGCCGACCTCGGCTTCGAGGTGGTCATCGACGATCGCAAAGAGCGCCCGGGTGTGAAGTTTGCCGATGCCGATCTTATTGGGTGGCCGGTGCAGGTGATTATCGGTCAGCGCGGCCTGGACAATGGCACCATTGAGGTGAAGCTGCGCCGCACCGGGGACAAGCGGGATGTGCCCATGGCCACCTTCGTCGAGATGATGTCCTTTGCGCGGCGCCAGGCCAAGGCTAGCAAAGCCGGCTACGGCACCTTCGATATTTTGTTCGACCGGTAGGCTATGGCAATGGCTGAGACGCAGCGGCACATCTACCAAGACGTTCTTTTGGAGGGGCACCTCATCGACTCCAACATTTTGTCCCGCGTGATGGGCAACGTGATGGAACTAGGGGGTGACTTCGAGTTCCTCACCTTAGACATTGGGCGGCAGAACACCGACCCATCGCGGGTGCGCATGCGCGTGTTCGGGAAGAGCGCCGAGCACATGGAAGCGCTGCTGCGCCGCCTCACCACTTTGGGCGCCAGCCCGGAGGATTTGCAGGATGCGCAATTGGCCCCCGCGCCCGCTGACGGGGTGTTCCCCGAGAACTTCTACTCCACTACCAACCTTGTGACCGCAGTGCACCTGGACGGCCAATGGCGCACCGTACCAAACGCCGAGATGGACCTGGGGCTGCGCTACACTCCCGAAACCGGCGAGGTGAGGGGCGTGGCCATATCCGATGCCCGCAAAGGCGACCTGTTCGTGGTGGGCAACCAGGGCTTGCGCGTCACCCAGCAGGAACGCCCGCGCGAGGTGGCTGATTTCGAGTTCATGAACTCCACGGCTTCCAGCGAGAAGCCGAAAGCCCAGGTGATCCGTCAAGTGGCCAATATCCTGCGCGAAGTGAAGGCGGCAGGGGAGGCCATCATTGTGGTATGCGGCCCCGCCATTGTGCATACTGGCGCATCGGAAGATTTGGCGCGGCTGGTGCGTGGCGGCTATGTGAGCGTTCTGTTCGGGGGCAATGCGGTGGCCACCCATGATATAGAGCGGGCCCTGTACGGCACTTCCCTTGGCATCAACATGCAAACCGGCCTGCCGGTACCCGGTGGACACGAGCACCATCTGCGTGCCATCAATCGCATTCGGCTTGCAGGCTCCATTGCCAATGCCGTTGACCAAGGCGTAATCCGTGAGGGCCTCATGTGCTCTTTGGTGGAAAACGGAGTGCCCTACGTGTTGGCCGGCTCTATTCGCGATGATGGCCCGTTGCCCGACGTGATTACCGATACGGTGGCCGCCCAAGAGGCCATGCGCCCGTGGTGCCAGAAAGCGGGCGCCTGCCTCATGCTGTCCACTATGCTGCACTCCATCGCCACAGGCAATCTGCTGCCGGCTGCCGTCACTACCGTATGCGTGGACATCAACCCGGCAGTAGTCACGAAGCTTTCCGACCGTGGCAGTTTCCAAACCATCGGCATCATCACCGATGTGGGTCTCTTCCTCAAGCAGTTGGCCGACGAACTGGGCTGCTAATTCTTACTGCACTTCGATTTGTGATTTGAGCCACGCGAATCGTCCGGTTTAGCGGCTGCTGCCTTTCTTTCCAAGTTCACTTTTGCGTAACGGGGGTGGCGCTGGGGGCCGCAAACAGGCATGATAAGCACGTATCATTAGGCATCTGATGAATGGAGGTTGTCATGGACAACGTTACCGATGCTTTCAAGAACGTCTTTCTGGCCGGTGTGGGCGCTTTGGCCTTGGGCGCAGAGAAGTCGAAGGAATTGGTAGACGACCTGGTAGCTAAGGGCCAGATAACCGTTGAACAGGGCAAAGATGTAACTGACAGTTTGGTTTCGCGCGGCAGCGAGGCCACTTCCCGTATCGCCGATGAGCTGCTGGCGGCTCGATTGCGCGCCATGACCAAAGAGCAACGCGACGAGTACGCTGCGAAGGTTGCCGAGATGGCCGTGAGCGTGACCGAGGAAGAGGCTGCCCGCAAGGCGGAAGTGGCCGAGGTGGACGCCATTCAAGAGCAGGAAGACGAAGCGCCTGCGGCTGAGGCCGAAACCGTAGAGGCCGTTATCGAAGAACCCGAACAGCCCAAAGCGGAATAACCCTCTCGCAAACCTATACTTTTTCTGATTCGTTACTCTCCCGGAGATGGGCCGGTTCGACAGGCCTGCGCTCGACGCTCCGTTCGGGCCGAGCTAACTCGGGCCGCGCCCGAGTGGATCTCGGCCCTACTCCGCTTGGC
>CANSTH010000041.1 GCA_947649875.1 uncultured Parvibacter sp.
ACGAACAGGGCGGCTGCCACCCACATCACCCAGTGCACGTCCTTGGCACGACCCTGGAACACGCGCACGATCACGTAAGCCAGAATGCCGAACATGATGCCGTTGGCAATAGAGTAGGTGAAGGGCATCATGATGATGGCCAAAAAGCCTCCGATGGCGCCGGCGGCGTCCTCGGAGAAGTCCATCTTAGTGACAGACGACATCATCAGCAGGCCCACCCACACCAGGGCCGGCACGGTGGCGAAGCTGGGAATAGCTAAGAACAGCGGCGAGAGCAACAGCGCCACGGCAAACAGAAGGCCAGTAGTGAGGGCGGTGAGGCCAGTGCGACCGCCCGCCGCCACGCCGGCGGAGCTTTCCACGTAGCTGGTGCAGGTGGAGGTGCCCACGATGGCGCCGAACACGGTGCCCACGGCATCGGACATGAGGGCCTCTTTGGCGCGGGGCAGGCGCCCCTCTTTGTCGAGCAGGTTGCCCTTGCTGGCCACGCCGATGAGAGTGCCCGCGGTGTCGAACAGATCCACGAACAAGAACGAGAACACGATAACCGCGAAGTCCACCAAATGGTTGGCCACAAAGTCCCAATTGAAGGCGAACAGATAGGGCGCCTGAAGGTTTATGCCGTTGGAGAAGTCGGGGAACAGCGAGTACACGCCCGCTGCCGCATCTACCTGATACCAGCCGATGAGCTGGGCGATCATCCCCAGCACCCAGGTGCCCAAGATGGACCACAGGATGTAGCCGGGCACACGATAGTTGTACATGATGGCGCAAGCCACAAGGCCGATGACCGCAAGGGCCATCTGCGGGGTGGCAAACGAGCCCAAGTCCACCAGCGTGGCCTCGCTGCCGACAACCACACCGCCGTTCTTCAGGCCCACAAGCGCGATGAACAGGCCGATGCCTACAGCGATGCCGTTCTTCAAGTTGGTGGGCACGTCGTTCACCAGCGCCTCGCGGAACTTGCACAGGGTGAGCAGGATGAAGACGATGCCTTCCACCAGCACAGCCGTCAGTGCCACGGTCCAAGGGTCGTTCACCCCCGCTTCCGCCAGCGGAATGCACACCGAGTAGGCGAAGTAGGCGTTCAGGCCCATGCCCGATGCCAGCGCGATGGGGTAGTTGGCGTAGAACGCCATGAACAGTGTGGCAAAGCAGGCCGACACGGCTGTGGCGGTGAACACCGCCCCCGGCTCCATTCCGGAAGCCGAGAGGATGCTGGGGTTCACAGCCAGGATGTACACCATGGCGAGGAAGGTGATGACACCCGCCACAACCTCGGTTTTGGCATCCGTGCCATTCTCCTTCAGCTTGAAGACGCGCTCGAGAACAGAATCTTCCTGCGCCATAAACACCCCTCTTTCCCCTTGCGGAAAACATAGCGCTCCCCGTTGAAGCGCAACGGGTTCATTGTATGCGCTGATCGGTGCACACGCTTCGAGAATGGAGATTTTTTGAGGTTCACTCCAAGTTTTTTGACCGTAAACGACTCAGCAGAACAGGGAGTAAACGATGCCGTTAGGGTTTGTCGATAGAGGGGCCCCGTCGCCGCGCTTCGAGAGAAGCAACCCTAAAATCACCAAGCAGGGCGGCAAAGAACCGTCCACTCTCCACAAAACCAGACAAGGAGTGATCCTCATGGAGAACAAAGAACTGCTAGAGAAAATTGTGGCCATGCAGGAGGAGATAATCCCCGCCGTTCGCGATGCTGAACAGCGCGAGGACGTGCCTGCCCCCCTTCGCCACGCCATCGATGAGGGCGAGCAATGGGCTGACGTCATCCAGAAAAAAGACGGCCGCGACAAGGAGGCTCGCCGCTGGCCGGTGAAGCAGCTGGCCAAGGAGCTGCACGAGCACGTGGCCATGTTCGACCATGAGACCCGCCAACGCATCAAGGAATACTGCGAGCTGGTAAAGCGGCTGCCCAACGATGATGACGCCCCATTGGGGGTGTAGGGTCGCGAGAAAAGACTAGGCGCCGGGGCGATCGGCTAGAGCATAGAAGGCAACTGCAGACGAAGCGGCCACGTTCAGAGAATCCACCCCGTGACGCATGGGGATGCACACGGTTGCATCGCAGGCCGCCAACGTTGCCGGCTCCAGCCCCTCTCCTTCGGTGCCGAATACCAACGCCACCCGCGATGCCTTCTGCAGCATGGGATCGGAAAGCTGAATGGAATCCGACTCCAACGCCATTGCCGCCACCGTAAATCCCAGCCGCTGCAAATAGGGCACCACGAGACTGGCGCCAGAGCGCACGCTAGGCCCCCGATGCACCGAGCGAGCATGGGGCCGCGTCATCTCTTTCTCCCGCGCCCATGCAGAATCGCGCGATGGAGA
Organism: uncultured Parvibacter sp.; assembly: GCA_947649875.1. Lineage (GTDB taxonomy): Bacteria > Actinomycetota > Coriobacteriia > Coriobacteriales > Eggerthellaceae > Parvibacter. The sequence goes on from CANSTH010000041.1 coordinate 2,341, forward strand.
AGCAGCATCCAACCCCGCCCCGTCCTCAGGGATGCGAGCCCAGGGTATTTGAAACACCGTCCCCATGGAAACCCTCACCGCACGACGGTAGAAGGGGTCGTAGCAAGCGGGCGACACCAGCACGGCGTCCACCCCCAGCGCCGCAGCCGAGCGGAAGATGGCCCCCACGTTGGTGTGGTTGGTGATGTTCTCCAGTACCGCCACCAAACGCGCGCCCTCTACCGCTTGCGCCACCATGAGCGGCTTCGGCCGGCGAAACGCCGCTAGCAGCCCACGGGTGAGCTGGAAGCCGGTCAGTTTCTCCAGCTGGGCCGATGGCAGCACGAACACCGGCGTTCCCGGCGCCGCCTCTTCCACCTGGGCCAGTAGTTCGGCGAAGGGGCTCTCTTTCGCAGCGGCAACCTCGTCAGCGGCGGGCCGCAGCCACTTCTCCTCCACCAGCAGCGAGAGGGGCTCAAGCCCCGCTTCCAGCGCCCGCTCGGCCACCTTGGCGGATTCCGCAATCAGCACCGCCTTCTCGGGTTCAAGACGGCTGCGCAGCTGCACATCGGTCAGGCGCGCGAACACGTCCAACCGAGGGTCGTCCAGCGAGTCCAGTCTCACGATCATTTGTGCCCCGGTTATCCTTGCAGCCATTTCGCCAGGCGGTCGTATTCCCGATTGGCCTGGCTGTAGCCGCGATCATAGGAGGCCTGCAGCCTGGCAAGGTCGGTCTCGCGATTGGTGATGTCCATCTTCTCGGGGGCGAACACAAACGCGCGCCCTTCCGCCTCCAGGCCATCCAGCTTGTCCAGCAGCGCATTGTAGTGCCGCCAGCGGTTGATGGTGTTTTCGGCCACCAGCGGATGCTTGCGAAAGATGCCGCGAAAAGCCGCCTGCGCGCCGCGTCCCATCTCATGCTTGCGGTAAGGGCGTTCTTGGGTGCGTACCACCACAAAGCGATCGAACCCGTCGGCCATGGCAGCGTCCAGGCAGATGCCCCAGCTGGTGCCCATGCCACCATCGAGGTACGTGCGCCCCGCCACCGGTGTGGGCGGCATGAAGATAGGCATCGAGGAGGAGGCCCGCACGCGGATGCCCACATCGTAGGGAGTGGGCATATCCGCCTTCGTCCAGGCAACCGTTTCGCCGCTCTCCCAATCGAATGCCTCTATATGGCAGTCGGCAGGGTTGGCGGCAAAGGTGTCGTAGTAGAAGCTCATGGGCTCGTCGGTGCCCGCTAGCTCCTCGATAACCCCCTCGTAGAGGTGGGCGGAGTTGAAATAGCCCTTCCCTTGCAAGAACGTGCCCAAGCCGCCGAACTTAGGGTCTTTCACGAAGTCGACAAAGGAGGCCTTGGTACGGGGGATGTCGCGGGACACGTAATTCACCGTATGGCTGCTGCCGGCGGAAATGCCGTACACCTTGGGGAAGTTCATCTGGTTTTCCAACAGCATCACGGCGAAGCCGGCCGTATAGCTGGCCCGCATACCGCCCCCCTCGAAGATGAGCGCCACTCCCGGTATGTTGATGTCCATGGTCATACATCGATTGTAGGCCGCAGCCCCGCTCCCCCATCCCTCCATTCGGCAGGCGGAACAGCGATTCAAAGGGGTTTTGTGACAACGGGATGGCGATATGGGGAAGTTCCGGCACAAAGGCCTATCATCGAGAACGGTTTAACGGTTTACGAGAGCCGCTTCGCTGTTCTCGGGAAAGGCGGTAGGCTATGGCTCGCAAAGATGGCGCGAAGAAGAAGGTCACCCCCGGCAAAGTTGTGGCGGTGACCGCTTGCTCGCTGCTGGGACTGGCGGCAGTGGCGGTGGCGGGCTTCAACATCTACATTCACGCCACTTATGCCGACTTCTACAAGGTGGCGCGCCAAGAGTTTCCCATCCCCGACATCAACAAGGGCTTTGTGCCCCAGGACATGGCGTGGTTGGAAGACAGTCAGCAGTGGCTGTTCTCCGGCTATATGGGCGACCACGGGCCATCGCCCATTTACCGCACATCGGAAGACGGCGCCGACGTGTACAAGTTCTTCGTCACCAACCCCGATGGCAGCACGTATTCCGGCCACGGCGGCGGTATCACGGCCGACAGCCAATTCGCCTTCCTCACCACCGAGGGCGGCTTTCTGGTGCTGAATGCCCAGGAGGTGGCAACAGCCGAGGAGGACTCCAGCGTGCAGGCCATCGCGAAGGTGGATATCGGGATAGACCCCGCCTTCATCAACATCGACGACGGCGCCCTCTACACCGGCGTGTTCTACTATGCCACCGACTACCCCACGCCCCAGGAGCAGCATCTCACCGCTCCCGATGGCACCGAGAACCACGCGGTGATGTACGTGTTCAACGCGGATGCGGACGGCGAGTTCGGCTACTCGAATACTCCCACCAAGGTGTTCTCCATCCCCGATCGCGTGCAGGGGGTGTGCCTGAACAACAACGGCCAGATGGTGCTTTCCTGCTCGTGGGGACTGCAAGCCTCATCGCTGCCCACCTACAACGTGGCGGGGCTTGAGCCTGCCGGCACCTATCGCGCCATGGGGGTCGACGTGCCGCTGTACTTCCTGGACAACTCCAACAAAGCGACGGATTTCTCAGCGCCCCCTATGAGCGAGGGGCTGGTGGAGAAGGACGGCTGGGTGTACTACGCCAGCGAGTCCGCCTGCAACAAGTACATCTTCGGCAAGCTGTACGCCTCCGGCTTCGTAGTGGCACTGCCGTTGTAGGAAGGGCGCAAAAGGGAATACTGACCGGTTCGCAGGCTGCTCTTTCGTTGTCTTAGCGAGAGCGATGACGGGCCTGGGCGGCAGCTCGGTGAGCGCGTCCGGGGCGCATGTCAGTGCGCGGCGCCACGGCCTTTCCTCCCCTTGCCGCGAGAGCCTTCTTGGAGCCCTGCACGGGTTTGGGCTTTTGCGATACCTGCTGTTTCTGCGCCGGGTTGGATTTATGCACAGTCTGAGATTTGCCCGATGCCTTGGGTTTCTGCGCCCCTTTTGGTTTTTGGGCAGTTTTCGGTTTCTTAGGGCCCTTGGGCAGCGACAGCTTCGCCTCCGGCGCTCCCCCCGCGGTTCCAGCGGTTTGGATGCGCGCCTCCCTCTCGGCCTCCTCGCGGGCCTTAGCGCGATTCTTACGGCGGGTCTTCTTCGCCATTTCCTTTTTTGCGGCTTGGATGTCGGGGTCTTTCGAGGCCTCCCGGGCAGCGCTCTTCGCTTCCGCCTGGGCCACTGCCGCCTCAAAGTCGAAGCCGGGCAGCGCCAACTCCGGCAGCTGTTGGCCGATAAGCTTCTGAATGGCCTTGAGGTCTATCTCGTTTTCGGGGCTCACGAAGGAAACCGCCCACCCGGTGCAGCCGGCACGACCAGTGCGGCCGATGCGGTGCACGTAGTCTTCTGGCTCGTGAGGCAGGTCGTAATTCACCACGTAGTTCACCTGGTCCACGTCGATGCCGCGGGCAAGAACGTCGGTGGCCACGATCACATCGGTTTTGCCCTCGGCGAAGTTGGCCAACGCCCGCTGCCGCTGATTCTGGGATCTATCGGAATGGATGGCCTCGGCAGAAATGCCCGCTCGCTTCAGGCGGCGACACACCGCATCGGCCCGATGGCGCGTACGGGCAAACACGATGATGCGAGTGCCCCCCTTCTCCTGCAGAAGAGCATTCAACAGCACCGGCTTGGCCAGCTGGGGGATGCGGAAGAGGTATTGATCCACCGTGTCGGCCGTCTCGCCCTTATGGGCAATCTCCACAAAGGCAGGATCGCGCAGCAGGTTGCCCACCTGTCCCATCACCGAATCGTCGATAGTGGCGGAGAACAGCAGCGTCTGGCGCGCCTCTGGCGTGGCGGCCACAATCTTTTTCACCGACGGCAGGAAGCCCATGTCCAGCATGCGATCCGCCTCGTCCAGCACCAGCACCTGCACGTCGCTCAGATTCACGGCATTCTGCCCCATGAGGTCCACCAGGCGCCCCGGCGTGGCAATGAGCACATCCACCCCGCGCCGCAGCTGGGCGATTTGCGGGTTGTAGGACACCCCGCCCACCACCGTGAACACCCGCAGGTTGGTGTGGCGCGCCACCACCGAGCACACCTCCCCTATCTGGGTGGCCAATTCACGGGTGGGAGTGACCACCAGCATGGCCGGCCCCTTGCCGCCCTTGGCCCGCGGCAGGCCGTCCATGGCAGGCAGGGCGAAGGCAGCGGTTTTGCCGGTGCCGGTTTTAGCGGCCGCCACAATGTCGCGCCCTTCCAGCACCAACGGAATGGCCTGCTCCTGCACCGGAGTAGGCTGGCTGTAGCCCAAACTGGCCACAGCATTCATAACGGGCTTGGACAGCCCGAGTTCGGAAAACGAAGTCATATGGGGAATAGTCCTTTCGAAATAGCAGAAAGGCTATTGTACCCCACCTGTCTATCGCGGATGGGCCGAGGCGGCAGGTCGGAGCGAGGTCCGGCCAAGCGGAGTAGGGCGGAGATCCACTCGCCGCAAGGCGAGTTAGCTCCGCCCGTACGGAGCGTCGAGCGCAGGCCTGTCGGCTCGGCCCACCTCCAGAAGAGCAACAGCCACCTATTTCTCCAGAGCGCCGGTTGCCTCCAGGCGGTCGATGGCCTCGGCCAGAGAGTGCATGATGTTGCGCCGCGACAGCACTCCTACCAGCTGGCCGTTCTCTGCCACTACCGGTACCTTCTTGATGCGCTTGCTGGCAAACAGGGCGCACACCTCGTCCACCGGCGTGGAAGGCTTCACCGTGATCACCCGGTGGGTGGCCACCGCCATCACGTTCAGCGCCAGCAAGTCCTTCAGGCGGGCCACCGAGCCCTCGTCGTCGGCATAACGGTAGATGTTCAGCGACGAGTCCACCAGCGAGATTTCAGTACGGCCCAGGTAAGAGGCCACATCGCCATCGGTGACGAAGCCCACCAGGGCACCTTCCCCGTTCACCACCGGAAGGCCGCCGGTCTCTTGCGCGGCCATCTGGCGAATAACCGTTTCCATGGTGTCGCTGTCGCGCACGCACACCGGCTGGCGATTCATCACGTCGGCAGCCACGTAGTTGGCAGGGTCGTCCAGGCGCTCGTCAGTGGTGGCATCCACCGTCACGCCGTCGAATCCGGCGCTGTAGTCGGGCAGCTGGTCGGCCGGCGCCGCCACCGCCGCGCCCTTCTTCTCACGGGCGGCGAAGATGACCACCAGCCCGGCCACTACCATGATGGCAAAGGTGGTGGTGTAGGCCATATGGTCGCCCAAATACATTTGCTCAAGGCCAGAGGCTTGCGGGTACAGCCCCGGCGCCATGGCGGAAACCGACACCAGAACCGCCGTGCCCACCGAAGCGGCCACCTGGTTCAAGGTGTTCGACACGCTCTCGGCATGATGAATCATCGAGTTGGACAGCGAGTTCACGCCCCAAGTGTTCAACGGCGTCATTGTGAACTGCAACCCGATGGCCAACGTGGTATAAGCGAAGGTGACCATGATAATGGGGCTGTCGATACCCAACTGCGTGAGCCCAAAGGCTCCCACCACCGCCACGATGATGCCGGGGATGGCCACCTTCCGCAGCCCATAGCGGTCGAACAGGCGGCCGGAAATGAGCCCCATAAATGCGCCGATCACCGCACCGGGCAGCATGGCGAAGCCGGAGATGGAGGCGGAATTGCCCAGCACCCCTTGGATGTAGAGGGGCGTGATAACCTCGCAGCCCATCAGCGCCGCCTGAATGATGACGATCACAATGACCGTGATAGCATACTTGCGGGTTTTCAAGATGTCCACGTGCAGCATGGGAACCGGCAGCTTCGTCTGACGCCGCACGTACAGGGCGCACACCACCAGGCCGAACGCCATTAGGGCAAAAGTGATGGCAAGGTTCTCGCTATGGGCGAAGGTGGACAAGCCATAGAGCAAGCTCACCAGCCCCACCGTGGACAACACCACCGACAGCGCATCGAAGGGGGCACGGGTGAAGTTGCCGTAGTTTTTCAGCAAGAATACCGCCAGCAAGATGACCACCACCGACAGCGCTGTGACAATGGCAAACAGCGCCCGCCAACCCACCGAGTCTACCAAAATACCCGCCACCGAGGGCCCCACCGCCGGTGCGAAGCCGATGATGAGTCCGATGACCCCCATCGCGGTGCCGCGCTTCTCGCGGGGGAACACCAGCAAGATGACGGTGAACACCATGGGCATGGACATGCCGGTACAGGTAGCCTGCAGCACGCGCCCCAACAGCAGCACCCAGAAATTGGGGGCAGTGGCGGCAGCCAAGCTGCCCACGGTGAACAGGGCAAAAGCGGTTATGAACAGTTGCCGAGTACTGAAGCGGCCAATCAGATAAGCAGAAAGGGGAATCACAACCGCCTCCACCAGCGCATAGCCCGAGGTGAGCCACTGCACCGTAGTGGCATCTACCCCCACATCGGCCATGATGGAAGGCAGCGCCGGCGAGAGGAAGGTTTGGTTGAGCACCGCCAACAACACTCCCACCAGCAAAACCGCCACCATTACTAAGTCTTTTCTCGTTACTCCCAATGCCATGTGCTTGCACCTCACATTCGCAAATCCCAAAAAAGTCGAATATTCGAATGCTAGCAAAATTGCAGCTTCGAGAAAAGAACTGTTTCGGCTAATGGCCGATAGATCGTCACATCACAGGTTCACACCAGCAGCTGAAACTTTCCCAGGTGCCCCAGATTGCCTTGAAGGGCGGCTGAGCGGCCTTTGGGCCGTGAAGGCAAGCCCTGAATGGCAAGATGGGGCGCATGGGGAAGTTTCAGCGGACGAGCGGTTCCGATGGCCGTCAGGCCGTCGGAACCTAATGCGCCTGGGCCCAGTTCTCGCCCCAACTCACATCGGCGATCAGCGGCACTCGCAGCTCGGCAATGCCCTCCATGATTTCCTTCACCATGGCGGCAAGCCGTTCCACCTCGTCCTTGGGCACGGAGAAGTCCAGCTCATCATGCACTTGGATCAAAAGCTGCGCGCGCATGCCCTCTTCCCTCAGCCGCTGCTGCACCTGTCGCATGGCCAGTTTGATGATGTCGGCGGCACTCCCCTGCATGGGGTGGTTCATGGCGGTGCGTTCGCCGAAGCTGCGCTGCTGGAAGTTCTTCGCCTTCAGCTCGGGGATGTGTCGCTTGCGGCCGAACATGGTCTCGGCATAGCCCAGCTGCTTGGCATTGGCCACCGTCTCATCCAGGAACGTCCGCACGCCGGGATAAGCGGCGAAGTAGCGGTCGATCATCTCCCGCGCCTCTGCCATGGGAATGTCCAGCGTCTGCGACAGCCCGAAGGCCTGCTGGCCGTACACGATGCCAAAGTTCACTGCCTTGGCACGGCTGCGCTGGGCAGCTGTCACCTGGTCGGCAGGGATGTCGAACACCCGGGCGGCAGTTGAGGTGTGGAAGTCGGCGCCAGAGTTGAAGGCGGCAATGAGGTGCTGGTCTTGGGAGAGGTGAGCCAAAAGCCGCAGCTCAATTTGGGAATAGTCAGCGGAAAGGAACAGACTGTCCCCGTCCAGCGGCACAAAGCACTCGCGGATGCGGCGGCCGAAATCGGTGCGCACCGGGATGTTTTGCAAGTTCGGATCGGACGAGGAGAGGCGCCCGGTGGTCGTAACCGTCTCATGGAAGCGAGTGTGGATGCGGCCGTCCCCCGCCCGCTGCGCCAGCTTCGGCAATGCATCAAGATAGGTGGATTTCAACTTCGCCATTTCCCGATAGCGAAGCACCAAACCCGGCACATCGCTCAACTTGGACAGCTCTTTGAGCACCGATGCATCAGTGGAGTAGCCCCGCTGGTTCTTCTTTTGGGTAGGCAGCCCCAATACCTCGAACAGAATGCGCCCCAACTGCTTGGGGGATTCAATGTTGAACTGCTCGCCAGCAGCTTCGAAAATCTGGGCTGAAAGAGTGTCCAGCTGGGCTTGCGCCTCGGCGGCCAGATCGGCAAGGCCGGCAGAGTCCACCTCCACTCCCACGCGTTCCATCAACGCCAGTACACCCACCAGCGGCAGGTCAATGTCAAATTTGGCGGAAGCAGAGTCATCGCTGGCCAAGCGCTTATCTAGCACGGGCACCAACTGGCGCAACGCCTCGGCGGCCAGTGCTACAGTCTCGCGCTCTTCCTGGGCTTCAGGCAAGCTGCCCAGCTGGCAGTCCTCGCAAAGCCCCTCTAGGGTGTACTTGGAAGTGGACGAGTTCAGCGCATAAGCCGCAAGACCCACATCGAAGCCGCGGCACGCCATTACTTGCTCGGGCGTTACCAAAGCTTCAAGAGAGGAATCGGCAGGAAACACGCAATAGAGCAGCTCCTTCAAGTCCAGCGCGGCGAAATTGCCCCGTGCCACCACCTCCGCCAGAAGCTCCTGGGCAAGCGGCGGCTCCGCCAGCACAGTGGCGCCCCCGCAGGCAAATGCCAGGAGATCCACTGGCTCTTCCGAGAACAGCGAGGCCTGGGCCTCCCCTTCTCGCTCGCCAGCGGGAATGCGGGCCACGCCTATCATGCGCCCATCGGCCACCGCCTGCGCCACCAAGGAACGGGCGGCCTCTTCCTCTTCCACCACTTCGCCAACGTCCAGCTGGGCCTCGGGGCCCTTGGAAGGAGAAGCCCCCACCAGCGAGAGCACGCGGCTCATCTGGCTGCTCAGCGAGTACTTGCCGAAGGCCTCCTGCACCGATTCCGGTTCAAACGACGGAAACTGCAGCCCCTCCAGATCGAGCGGGAAGTCTAGATTGGTGACGATGGTGGCAATTTTTCGGGAGAGAAAGGCACTGTCACGACCCGCCTCGATGTTCTCCTTCTGCTTGCCCTTCAGCTGGTCCACATTCTCGTAGATGCCCTCGATGGAGCCGAACTGGGCCAGCAGCTTCGCGGCGTTCTTGGGGCCGATGCCCGCCACGCCGGGAATATTGTCGGAGCTGTCCCCCATCAACCCTAAGAAGTCGGTGAACTGGGCAGGAGTTACGCCGTAGCGCTCCTCCACCTGCTCGGGCCCATACACCGCCACATCGGTGAGGCCCTTCTTTGTGGTGACGATAGAGGTGGCATCACTAGCCAACTGGTAGGCATCCTTATCGCCGGTCACCAACAAGGTTCGGTACCCAAGCGCCTCATCGCGAGCAGCCACGGTGCCCAGGATGTCGTCCCCCTCCCAGCCGGGCACTTTCACCACCGGGATGTCCATGCTGGCCAGCAGCTCTTCGATGATGGGAAATTGAACGCGCAGTTCATCGTCCATAGGAGGACGTTGGGCCTTGTACTGTTCAAGTTGCTCAATTCGGAACTTCGGCTTGCCGGCATCGAAGGCGCATACGATGGCATCCGGATGCTCCATCTCAATGAATTTCAGGATCATCTGCAAAAAGCCGAACACCGCATTGGTGGGGGTGCCGTCAGCAGAGTTCATCGTAGGGGGAACACCGTGATACGCCCGATGCATCAGGGAGTTTCCGTCTATGACCGCAACCGTCTTTGCTGTTTCCATACACGCGTTCCTTCTTCAAGCACAATTCCGTCTCTGCCTGACCGAATACCGCATCTCAGCTGCAGCATTCGGAAGAGATAGAATCTCTTCCCTACGAATTCCACCTGCAGCCTCCGTAGCCACTTGCAGCATGCAGGCAGAGCATCGCTACGAGGTCCACAGATAGCCCACGCCGCGTACCGTTTCCAAATGCTGGGACAACTCGGGACCCAGCTTCGCGCGCACGCGACGCACATGCACGTCCACCGTGCGGCTGCCGCCGTAATAGTCGAAGCCCCACACCCGGCGTAGCAGCGCATCACGGGAATAAGTGCGGCCCGGATGAGTGACCAGAAACGTGAGCAGCGCGTACTCCAGATAGGTGAGATCCAACGGCTCACCGTTCACCTTCACCTGATAGGTGGCCATATTGATGGTCATCGAATCCACGGTGATGAAATCGGCCGACGATGTTTCGTTTCCCGGCCACAGCAACTGACGGATGCGGGCGCCTATCTCGGCCGGAGACGAGCCCTGCACCACGAAGTCGGCTTTGACCTGCACCGGAAGCCGAAACGTGGCAAGCTGCGCTTCGCTGACGATGATGAGCATAGAGCAGCTGCCCTCTTCCTGTAGCTGCGTTTCCGCCTGGGCAACACTGGCCGCCGTATCATCGCGCGCCTCGAAGATAACCAAATCGCGATCGGGATGAGCCGCCAAAAGCTTCTTGAACTGCAGGGACGATCCCGCAACAACGTCCACGTCCATCCGGCTGAGCACTTGCTGAAACCGATGGGCATTGTCCAAGCTATCGGCAATGAAGATGACCGTTTTGCGCTGCATCTACAACACCGCCAAAAAACGCTCGTGCTCCCATGGTGTCACAATGGCTTGATAGTCTTCCCATTCTTTGCGCTTGGCCTTCACGAGGTAATCGTGGACGATGGAGCCCATGGCCTCACGCATCAACCGGCTGGAAGCGAACAGCTCCACCGCCTCCCCCAGCGATTCCGGCAAAACCCGCGCACCTGCTTCTTGCAACTGGCTGCGGGTGAAACCGCTGTAGTCCACTTCCTCGTTTGGCGCCTCCAGGGGAAGCTCCTCTTCGATACCGGAAAGGCCGGCGGCCAACATGGCGGCAAATGCCAGATAGGGATTAGCAGAGGGATCCGGGCTGCGCAGCTCTATGCGGCTGGCGTTCTCGCTGTCCGGCCGATAGCATGGCACGCGAACCAGCGTAGAGCGGTTGTGGCTCGACCAAGAAAGATGGGTGGGGGCCTCTCCCCCGCCCACCAATCGCTTGTAGGAATTCACGTACTGATTGGTGACCAGGCAGAATTCGGGCGCATATTTCAAAATGCCGGCGATGTAGTGCTTAGCGGTCTTCGACAGCCCATAGCCCTGGGGGTCGTCCGGATCGAAGAACGCATTGCCCCCTTCCAAGCTGAACAGGCTCTGGTGCACATGCATGCCGCTGCCAGGCTGATCGGCCATGGGCTTGGGCATGAAGGAGGCGTACACCCCGTGCTTGAGGGCAATCTCTTTCACCACCATCTTGTAGGTCATCACGGCATCGGCCATGGAAAGCGCCTCATCGTAACGCAAGTCGATCTCATTTTGAGAAGGGCCCTTTTCGTGGTGGGAGTACTCCACCGGAATGCCCATCTTCTCTAAGGTGAGCACCGTGTCACGACGCAGGTCGGAGGCATAGTCCAAGCTGGTGAGGTCGAAGAACCCGCCGCGATCCAGCACTTCGGTGCCGCGGTCGTCTTTGAAGTAGTAGAACTCAAGCTCGGGCCCCACATTGAAGCCGTAGCCCATGTCGGCGGCACGGCGCACCTGTCGCTCCAGCACATAGCGGGGATCCCCCTCGAAGGGCTGCCCATCGGGCGTGCGCACCGAGCAAATCATGCGCGCCACGGCATTGGACTGCGGGCGCCAGGGCAGCACTTGGAACGTAGAGGCGTCCGGGAAGGCCAGCATGTCGGCCTCCTGCTTTTGGGAGAACCCCTCGATGCAACTGCCGTCGAAGCCCATGCCCTCCTGGAACGCACTGTCCAGCTCGCTGGGAATAACGGCGAAGGACTTCATGTGCCCCAGCACATCGGTGAACCAAAAGCGCACGAAGTGAACATCGCGGCTCTCAATGGTTTTCAGCACGAAATCCTGCTCTTGATTCATGTGCATGGGCGTCTCCTTCGAGGTCGACATTGCCGCACTGCGGCCGTTCGCGCAATCGCTTAGTATAACGCTAAACGATGCTCAAAAAGAGAGGGCCGCCCTATCGGACGGCCCCCAATACATTGTCAAGACATGTAGAGAATGCTACTCGGCAGCTTCCTCGGCGGCCTCTACTACCTCAGCGGCAACAGCCTCGGCAGCGGCCTCATCGGCAACCGCGGCAGCGGCAGCAGCCTCTTGCTCGCTCTTGGCGGCGAACTCGGCGGCGCGGGCGGCCTTAGCGGCAGCCTTGGCCTCGCGCTCGGCCTTCTTCGCGGCTTCCTTCTCGGCGGCCTTGGCAGCCTTCTCAGCCTTGCGGGCAGCCTCGCGAGCGGCCACGGTGTCCTTGGCGGAGCCGAAGCGGTCGGCGAAGCGCTGCACGCGTCCGCCGGAGTCAATCAGCTTCTGCTGGCCGGTATAGAAAGGATGGCAGGCGTTGCACAGGTCCACGCGGATCTCCGGCTTGGTGGAGCGGGTGGTGAAGGTGTTGCCGCAGCTGCAGCGCACAACGCATTCCATGTACTCGGGATGAATTCCTTGCTTCATTTCTTTTCTCCTATGGGTCGTGTTCTTGGTTTCCGACCAAGTAACATCTTTTGCCTCCCCGTATGCAGGGCGACAAGACAGCCTGCCTATATTAGCACGCATGCCGCAATTCGCAAGTTCCCCCACAGCAACTGCGCATTTCCCCCGATTTCCGGTAGCAAAAAAGAAGACGGCCCTTTGGCCGTCTTCCAAGGCTTTAGTGCTCATTCTGCCCGCATGCCTTTTGGGCACACGGCTTTGTTCGAGCCCTTACAGCTCCGTCACCCACAAGCCGTGGAGGTTGCAGTACTCGTACACAGCCAGTGGCTTCACCGTCGCAGACACGAAGAAGTCGGTGCTGGGCGCATTCTCGGGGGTGAGGGGGTGAATCTCGTATCCCTGGTCGGTGAGCAGGCAGATGAACTGAATCCAATGCTCGGGGGTCATGGGATGGTCCACACTGCCCACGTTCACATGGATGTGGCCTTCCAGGCGATCCACCTTCGGCACGTGCTTCTCGGTGGCGGCATCTACGCTGTCAGGCACCAGCTCTACCATCTTCTCGCCGCAGCACACCAGCGGCACGCCCTTATCCACAACCTTGACCGCAATGTTGCCGCAGTGATTGCACTTGTAGAATTTGACTTCCATGGGACAAATCCTCCTAAATCGATGGAACCTAAGGCCTCCCGGCTTCCCGGGCGAACCGACTGACTATTGTAACGCGCAATGCGGGGCCCTCGTCTAAACTCTCGGCTTTGTAACCGCCGTGTTGTGCCAAAACCAAAGCGGTGCTATTCAGCCTCATCTTCCTGCGGCTGGTCCGCAATGGGCGCCCCTTCTTGGGGAAGGCGCGTCTTGGCAGCGTACGCCAAAAGCGCGATGCCCGCCAGAATCAGCGGCAGCGACAGCAGCTGGCCCATAGTGAGCCAGCCGCCCCACAGGTACCCCAACTGGGCATCCGGCTGGCGCACGAACTCCAACAGGAAGCGGAAAATGCCGTACATGGTGAGGAAGCCGCCCAAGAAGGTGCCGCGGGAACGCGGGGGCATCTTGCGCGACAGGGCATACAGCACCAGGAATATCACCAGGCCTTCAAGCAGCGCCTCATAGAGCTGTGACGGATGCCGGGGCATCTGGCCGGCGGCCCCGCCGAACACCACCCCCCAGGGAAGGTCGGTGGGGGCACCCCACAACTCTCCGTTTACAAAATTAGCACACCGGCCGAAGAACAGCCCCAAAGGCGCCGCGATGGCCCCCAAGTCCGCTAGCGTAAGGAACGGGATGCGAGTAAGCCGCCACGCTACCACGCCGCCCAAAAGCGCCCCCACCAGACCGCCGTGGAAGCTCATGCCCCCCTTGTTGAAAGCTAAGATGTCCAACGGGTGGGACAAGTAGTAGCCATCGCCATAGAACAGGCAGTAGCCCAAGCGGGCGCACAGGATGATGCCCACCATTACGCAGAGCATGATGGTGACCACGTCGTCGCCGGAAATGCGCACCTTCCAGCGCTTCGCTACTCGATACAGGATGAAGGCGGCCAGCGCGAACCCCAACACGTAGGCTAGGCCGTACCAACGCACCGAAATGGGTCCTAACGTAAAGGCCACCGGGTCGAGCGCCTGATAAATTTCGTTCAGCATGAAGAATCCTCTATAGTCCATCAAAGGGAACGATTTGGCAGGGGGTATCTGCCGGGTCGGAGCGAGGTCCGGCCAAGCGGAGGAGGGAGGAGATCACCCGGACGAAGTCCGGGTTAGCTCCGGCACGACGGAGCGTCGAGCGCAGACCCGGCGGATACCCCCGTCCTCCAGATAGTGCGCAATCTTACAAAAGGAAGCGATTGGGGTTGCCCACGCGCGGCACTTCTTCGGTGCGCTCGGCCACCGTGGGACCGTTTATCAGGAAGTGCTCGCAGAAGCGGCACACTTGCTTGAGCGCCGCATCGTAGTCGCGTTCGGGATTCAGCAGAAGACCGAAGTCCTCGGCCACCTTATGGGTGGGGCGCACGCACGCCGCATAATGGCAATCGGCGGGACAGGCCTCACCGGGGGTATTGTGGGGGCAACGCCCCTGCATCTCTTCGTCGCAGCCGCGCCGGGCCCAGCATTCCACCATGAGCAACCTCCATTCGCGCATCCATCTCCTCGGGTAGTCTCAAGCTTAGCCGCCTTGATGCGCAATAGGCAATTAAAACAAAAGCGAGGGCATGGGCACCCTCGCTTTGCATAACTTTCAGGTTTGCGGTTACAGACCAGCCGGCACCACGGAGGTAACGCCGGGCACGCGCTCCTTCAGGATGCGCTCAACGC
>CANSTH010000042.1 GCA_947649875.1 uncultured Parvibacter sp.
CATAGGAGATGTAGATGGTGGCGAAGTCCGGCTGGCCGGTGATGGGGCACAGGCTGGTGAACTCAGGGCAGTTGAACTTCACGAAATAGTCGTTGTCCTGGTGCTTGTTCACGAAGGCCTCCAGCACGCTGGGGTCGTAATCGGTGGGGTACCGGGTGCCCTGGCTGCCCAACTTGGTGAGGCCTTCAGCTTCGCGGGAGGTTGCGCCCTCCCCTGCACGCGAAGCAACGCCGGACGTGATGCCGGCAGTTGCCTCGACCACCGACGCATCGTCCTGCGCCTCAACCGCCGCGCCTCCATCGCCCAGCTCGGCGCCGATTCTCTCAGCCGCTTCCATTCGATCCATGGCATCGAAGGCTTTTCGCATGTCACGGGCGAAGGCATCGCGAGAAGAAATGTCTTGTTCCTGGGCTTCTTCGCCACTCGAAAACACATGGTTCTCCCAATCGGGCCGTTGAGGGGCGCTAGGGTCGCTCTTCCAGCCGGTGGCGCAGCCGGAGCGGTCGGCGCTGGCGGCCACCGCACGGCCCAGATCGGACACAATACCGGTCATCACCGGGGGCACCGGCTTCTCCCCTTCCCCAGGCGCCGGCTTCTCGCCATCGCCCTTCCAAGAAGGATCCACACCAAAGGCCGAGGCCAGGGAATTGAAGTCTTCGCTCATGGAACACCTTGTCTTTCGAATTAGGCCGGAAAGCCCGGCAGAGCATAGGAAATTCTAGCGCATGAGGGCGGCAGCCGGAAACCCTACCCCAGCAACGGGTCGAGGGCGTTGTTGGCGGCGAAGGCGGCAGCGCGGTCGATGCAGGTGGCGCACTTGCCGCAAGGGGTTTCGCCCCCTTCGTAGCAAGACCAAGTAAGCTGATAGGGAACCCCCAGCGCCAGCCCCTCGCGCACGATATCGGCTTTGGTGAGCTGCACGAATGGCGCCTCCAACCGCAACTGGCCGCCGGTGCCTTCCGAGATGGCTGCCCCCATTGCGTCCACGAATGCCTGCGAGCAATCCGGGTAGGCATCCCCCGCCCAATCGTCGTGATGGGCGCCGTAGAGCACCACGCTGCAGCCCAGCGAGAGGGCCATCGAGGCAGCCGACGAGAGGAACAGGCCATTGCGGAAAGGCACATAGGTGCTTACCGGGCCATCGCCCCCTTCCGCCTGCTGCTGCGCATAGGAGCTCTCCGGCACCGCTTCGGTGGAGTGGGCCAAAAGCGAGCAGTTGCTGTCGGCGAAAATGGCCGCCAGATCCAGAAAACGCTGCTGCACGCCGTAGAAGGCAGCCACCGCCTGGGCCGCCTCGATCTCACGCCCGTGGCGCTGGCCGTAGCTGATGGACAGCGCAAACACGTTTTGCGCCCCGAAGCGCTTCACCGCCATGGCCAGAAGCGTTGTGGAATCCACCCCGCCCGAGCACAGCACCAGCGCCTTTTCGCCGTATGTTTCCGCCATTTTCTATACGCCTTTCTCCACTCCGGGCCAGATAATCTTGTGCATTTGCAGTTGAAGGCGGGCTTGGCCGAGGTTGTTCTCCTGCATGAAGCCCACGATGGCCGCCGGCTCGATTTGCCCCCACACCGGCGAGAGCAGCACGTTGGTGGACTCGAACAGCCCCAGGTCGCGGCAACGGTCGCGGGCGAATTGCAGGTCCTCCAAGCTGGCCACCACGAACTTCACCGCATCGCGCTTGTCCAGCAGCAGGTAGTTCCCGCAGTCCATGGCCGCACTTACCTCGCTCCCCGCGCCAGGGGTTTTCCAGTCCACCGTGAAGCACAGCTGGCCGGGAAGACGCTTCCGAGCCGCCTGCCGCCGCAGCTCTTCCAAGGGCCGCAAGTCGCGCGAGCCGTTGGTCTCGATTTCCACCCGCAAAGGATGCGGATCCTCCTGCGCCAGCAACGCTTCCACCAGCGCCGACAGGTGCGGCTGCAGCAAAGGCTCGCCGCCAGTGAGGGTAACGCAGCGCACCTCGCTGTCGCGCACCCATTGCGCCAGGTTGGCAACGCTCCAGCCTTCCACCTCCACCAGCGGATGGTTGGCCCAGCGGGTGTCGCAGTACGAGCACCACAGGTTGCAGCCGGCAAAGCGGATGAACGCCGCCAGCTGACCGGCCGCCAGCCCTTCGCCATTCACGGAAATGAACTTCTCCACCACCGGCAAGAACCGAGAGCGGGGGGAAGCCGCATGGTCGTTGTGTGCGGCAGGAGAAGCGAACCCCGACGAAGGCACTGCTTCCCGTTCGGCGAGAGGACGCGCCGAAGACCGCCCCTCCGCAAGGGACTCGTCCATCGGCGAATTTGCAGGCGAGCTTACCATTAGTTGCGCCCGCGCTCGTAGATGGCGCAGTTGTTCGGAGTCTCGTACACTTCCACCGTCAAAATGGGCACCCCCGCATCGTCCAGCCGCTGCCAAAAGTAGCGGGCCAAATTCTCGGCGGTGGTGCGGAAGGGCATGACGGACAGGGTGAACCCCTCTTCCTTCAGGCACTCCATGGTTTGGGGCTTCAGCGACCCCTCTTCCACGATGAAGCTGTGGTCCAGCTCTTCGGTGAGCTGGCGAAGGATGCGCTTGAAATCGCCGAAGTCCATCACCATGTCTTTGCAGGTGCCGGTTTCCTGCAGCTCGTCGGTGGCAATCACCGCCACTACGCGCCAACGATGGCCGTGCAGGTTCTCGCACTTCCCGTGGTAGTCGGTAAGGAAATGAGCCGCATCGAAGCTGCTCTCGGTTTTAAGTCCGTACATGATTCCCCTTTACAGAGCCTCAATCGTAGTAATTCGAAATATTTTGAGCGCAGGCTAGTATAGCACCGACCTAAAACAGCTGCGGGTAGTAGCGCATGCCGTCGGGGTGGCGAACGAAGCCGGCTTTGGCCAGCAATTGCGAGGGGCCCGGCTCCAAGGCGCTTTGGCCGTTGACCGTTTCCACCACTAGCTTCGCCTTGGCAAGGCTTCCCTCGCGCCGCAATCGGGCCACTTCGAAAGCGCACAACTGCCCAATCGCCTCTGCGGCCACGAGCTCATCTTCCGAGAAAAGCGTGATTGCCCGCAACCGCGGGGCCGCAAACAGAATGGGGGCGCCGTCTTTGAGCACCACCAACGACCCAGAGCGCTTTTGCGGCTTCAAGCCATCAGGCCACGGAAGCGCACTGCCGAACAAGAGCGCCGGGTCTTCCGCGGGAAGCACCGTGAGGGACATTCCCCTTCCGCCTTCATCGCAACGCGCGGGCGTGGCCGTTAACTCAGTCGTCACGGTCCCTGCGTCGGGCCGCACGGTTTCGGCATGCGCTACCGCCCTCCCATCATCCAGCGGTTCCCCGGAGGACCCTGCCAGAAGCGAGTCAGGGTTGGACGCCCCTTCCACATGCGAGCGCAGCTGCTCCACCACTTCCCGTGAGGCGAACTGCACCGGCCCCAGCCCCTCTACGAAGCGGCCGCGCAACAGCTCGCCGGCATCTTCCATGGAGCGGAGCACCGGATACAGGCCACCGAAGCCTCCGGGGATTCCCGCCGCCAACACGATATCGGCAGTCACCACGCCATAGCGGTCCAGCAATCCTTCCACAAGCCCTACCGCCTGCAGCGTGGGGTCGGCCGACGACGGCTCCAGCAGCGTCCACACTCCACCGTAAGCTGCATCGAATGACTGCTGAGCCGCCTGCCGTGCCAGGTAGTCGGCCTTGAACTGCCGCTCCATAGCCCGGCGCCCGCGACGGCTGGTGGCCTTGCGGGAGGGAGCGCCCCATGGGGAAGCGGTCGTTCCGCTTGTCTTGGCGGGATCGCCAGGCCGCGTGCTAAAAGTGAACGTCCCCTGACACACCCGACACAAGTAGTCCAAGCGGCTGCCCGTGAGCCTTCCCTCTCCAACCAACGCGTCTATCTCCCGGATAACTGCTTGAGCGGAAACGTCTCCCTTCGGGAGGGCATTGCGAGCCAGCTCGGTCAACTGCGGCAAAGCCAATGGCCCCACCACGCCGAGCAACCGCACGACAGTTTGGCGAAGGGGGGTTGCCTCACCTATGGCACTCGTATCTTCTCCGCATGCACTCTCAATGCCCGGCTCGCAACCAGGCTCATGATTCCCGCCCTCGCAAGCCACACGGCCCCCAACTACTGGGCCGAATCCGGTCGAACCAGGATCCATGGCAGCTTGCTCGCCAGGGGCATTCGCAAAGAAGGTGAACGGCGCCTCCTGGGCTCCTCCGGAAACCGGCAAAGGCGCCAAGGGAGAATCGGTGGGAAAGAAGGCCACCGCCAATGTGCCTGCACCATCGCTCGCTCGCGCTGCCCACAGCACCTCCCCATCGGTAATCAGCTGCTCCAGCACATCGCGGCGCCACCCGGGTACTCGGGCGGGAAACACCACCTTGTCCCACAGCTCGAACGGCAGGTAGGCACCTTCGAACTGGGCCACCACCTCGGCAGCGGCTTCTATCGGCTGCAAGGCGGATTCCTCGCCACAAACGCCCTGGCGCTCCAAGACAAACTCCTGGAAGCGGGCTGCCGGCACTGGTGCCGCCGCCTGTTCCAACGCTTCGGCGGAAAGCCGCCGCAGTCGCTGAAGCACCTGGGGGTCAACCCAAAGGGAAGCAGGCGGTTCGCCGAATTGCACCGGCACTGCGCTGCCGGACGCTTGCAATCGAGCAAGGGACTCTTGCACGAAATGCTCGCCGATGCCCAGCCACGCCGCCAGCTGCTGCGCCGAAAACGGCCCATGGGTGGCAGCGTAGCGGCGCACCAGGCCGTCCAGCGGCTGCGCCCCGGCGGCAGCCGTCGCCGTCTTCGCCGCCGTGGCCCATTCGGGGACATCAGCGCCCAGAAGACCGGCCAGCTGCGGGCCATCGGACACGAAGGCCCATTTCCGCACGCCGCCCATTTCCAGCGAAAATGCGCGATGCTGTCGGAAAAGCTCCTCCAGTGCCTGGCCCACGGTTTCCCCTTCGTCGAGGGAGCAACGGGCCAGCAGCTGCTCCTCCGTCAAGGGACCCAGCTCCCGCAAAAGCGCCTCGATGCCCTGGGCGCCCTTGCGCTGCCAGCCCGGAGCGGTGCGCTGCAGCTGCGCCTCCACCCCGGCCACCACAGCCGGGTCCAGAAGATGCCCCGTTTCCGCCGTGCCCAGAATTTCCCCCAAAAGCACCGGATCCACCGACAGCAGCGATGCCGCCTTCTCGGCATGGGGCAGATCGCCCTCGTAGAGGTGCTCGGCCATGTATCCGAATAGCAGCGACGAGGCGAACGGAGAGGGCACAGCAGTGCGCGCCTCGACGAAGCGCACCTCGTCCGCCTCGATGGAAGCCATCAGCCCCTCGAATGCCCGCATGTCGAACACATCCTGCAAGCATTCTCGCAGCGCCTCCACGCACATGGGAAAGTTCTCGTACTGTCGGGCCGCTTCCAGAAGCTGACCGCCCTTAAGCCGCTGCAGCCAAAGCGGCGCCCGCTTGCCCGCGGCTGTCGGCGACATGAGCAGCGCCCGGGCAGCGCACTCGCGAAAACGGGCGGCGAAGAGCGATGTTTGCTGAACCGATGATTGCACCAGGGAAGAGGCCTCTTCCACCGAGAAGCGGAACAGCTGCGCGCCGGGAATGGCCCCCTCAGACACCGGCCACTGCACCAAAATGCCGTCGTCGCCCGCCATCACCTGCGCGTCGAAGTGGTAGAGGGCCTTGATGCGGGCGGAAACCGCCAGTGCCCACGGTTCGTGCACTGCCCGCCCGTAGGGGCTGTGCATGATGAGCCGCATGTCGCCGGTCTCGTCCTCGCATTGCTCCGCCACCAGCACCGTTGCGGCGGGAACCACACCGGTGGCGGCTTTTTGGGCGCGCAAGGCGGCTACCAGGTTCTGGCAAGCGTATTCGTCCAGGCCGTCTGCCCGTAAGCGCCCCAAAAGCGCAGGCGGCACGGGGGCCGATGAGTCACCGAAAGCGCTTGGACCAGCTGTCGCATCCTCGGCAGCCGCCTTGCCCGTGGCCTCGTCCTCTTCCAGCAGCCGCTGAGCCTCTTGCAAAAAGCGCCCTTTCGCCAACCCCGCCTCAAAGGGGCGCGACGGTGCTTCCCCATGCCAGAACGGCAACCGCGACGAGCGGCCGGGGGCCGGATCCACCATCACACGGTCGGCGGTAATCTCCCGTATCTTCCAGGTGCTGGTGCCCAAGGTGATGATGTCGCCCACGCGGGACTCCATCACCATCTCCTCGTCCAGCTCCCCTACGCGCTTGCGCCCCGAAACGCCGTCGCCCTGCGGCAGCACCACCGGAAACATCCCCCGGTCGGGAATGGTGCCGGCAGCCCCCACGGCCACCCGTTGGGCCCCGGGCTTGGCCGTCAATTGCCCCGTTTCGCGGTTCCAGGACAGGCGGGGCGGCACCTTCGCCAGCACTCCTTCAGTGTACTCGCCCGCCAACATGGCCAGAACGCCATCGAAAGCGGCGCGGGGAAGGCAGCGAAAACAGGCGCTGCAACGCACCACGCTGAACCAGCTGTCGGCAGCCCAATCCTCCATGGCCACCGCGGCCACTGTCTGCTGGGCCAGCACGTCCAATGCGTTCTCCACCAAATGGGTGGGCTCCAGCCGCCCCTCCCGCATGCCTTCGGACATCACGGCCATGTCCACCACCTCGTTGCGGGTACGGGGCAGGAACACCGCTTGCGAGCACCCGCCCACCTGGTGGTTGGCGCGACCGATGCGCTGCAGGCCGCTGGCCACAGATGGGGGCGGCGCCACTTGGATCACCAGGTCCACATCGCCCATGTCGATGCCTAGCTCCAAGCTGGAAGTGGCCACCACGCAGGGAAGTTCGCCAGCCTTCAGAGCCTGCTCCACTTCTCGGCGCTTCTCTTTGGAAACCGACCCGTGATGGGCCTTCGCCACCACTTCTGGCGCCCCTTGCAGCAAGCTGGTGGAAGCGCCAATGTCGGAACGATAGGCTTGGGGAATAGCAGCGTCCATCTCGCCTGTCCCCCAGTCGGAACCTTGGCACCCAATGCCCACAGCCTTATCGCCCGGACCGGCCACACCTTCGCCGGCGTTCCAATTGTCCGCCTCGCTTGCCTCCGGGCCAGGCCCATCTCCAGCAGTGCGCGGCCCCCGCGTGTCGGCGCTGCCCACGGCCGACCAGTAGCCGGCATCCACGAACCGCACCGCTTTCCCTCCGGTGCGGCGGGCGTACAGCTCGTTCAGACGTGCCGTGAGCTTTTCGCACAGGCCCCGGGAGTTCACGAACACGATGGTGGAGCGATGGGCTAACACCGTGTCCAAGATGTCGTTTTCCAAATAAGGCCAGATGGAAGAGCCGCCCGCCCGGGAATCGGGGGTAGGACCCAGCGAGTTGTTGGCCATCATGGCCCGCATGGCCTTGTCCGATTTCCAAGCTGCCTCCGCCGGAGTGCGGCGCGGGCCGAAGGAGGCCTCGCCCCCGCGATGGGCCTTCCCAAAAGGTGTGCCACCGAATGCGGGGATGGCGGTCATGTCGGCAACGGGAACGCTCACCTGCACATCCAACTGCGGTCGGGCGCCATCTTGCACCACCGTCACCGGATGAGGGCCGCCCAAAAAACGCGCCACCTCCTGCACCGGCCGCACGGTTGCGGAAAGCCCCACCCGCCGAACAGGATGCTCCAGCAATTGGTCCAGCCGCTCGAGGCTCAGGGACAGATGGGCACCGCGCTTATTTCCGGCCAGGGCATGCACCTCGTCCACAATGACCGTTTCCACAGTGCGCAGCACCTCTCGCGCCTGAGAGGTGAGCATAAGGTACAGCGACTCCGGCGTGGTGATGAGAATGTCCGGGGGATTGCTGACGATGCGCCGCCGTTCGTCGGGCGTGGTGTCCCCCGTGCGCTGGGCAACGGTCACTTCGGGCACAGCCGCCAGCGCCAAGCCCCCGGCCGCCTCACTCGCTTCCATCTTTTGAGTTATGCCCGCGAGGGGCCGCTGCAAGTTGCGCTCCACATCGGCCCCCAGCGCTTTCAGCGGCGAAATGTAGAGGGTCTTCACCCCCTTGTTCTTCTTGCGTCGCTTCGGCTTCTCGGCTTCGTCCTCGAGCGCCACCGTCTTTTGCCGGAACAGCCGGTCGATGGCATGCAGAAAGGCCGCCAGAGTTTTGCCCGACCCAGTAGGCGCCACTACTAGTACGTTCTGCCCCGAAGACACCGCCTCCCAAGCCTGAGCCTGAACCGCCGTAGGTCCCTCAAAGGCGCCAAGAAACCACTCCCGTACCACGGGAGAGAATTGGGCAAGCAAATTCTCCGGTTCTTGCCGGCCGTCAACCATACAGGCCGAACCTCTAGGCTACGCTTGCAGAAGCAAGGTCTTTGTCGATGAGCCACCGCAAGTATTCAGACCGATGCATGCCCAAGCTGTCAGCACGGCGGTCGATGGCCTCAATCTTCTCTTCGGTTTCCTTGAAACCCACCGATTTCAGCTCCACGCCAAAGAGAAGCGGTCGACCAACCATCACCTCGCCCACGGGCTTTCCCGGAATTTCGCCGGCATCCCAAGGAGCCGCCAATGCCTCAACTTCTTCGGAGGTAAGCCCGAATTTCTCGTTCAGCTCTTTTTCCGTAATAAGCATCTTATCTCCTAACCATCCCGAGCTCACGTAGCACCTTCTTCGAAGGTGGCGTCATTGCATGAATCACCAGCATGAACGACCCGCGATCAACAGCCACGATCTGCAGCCACCTTCCCTCTTGGTCGGAGCCAACAACAACTACCTCGTTTTCCCTCGGAACGCTACGTCTTTGCTTTCTTATGAAATTGCTCCAAGCGAAAAGAATCCGATCCTCGCTAATTCCATGTTTCAACGCATGGGGATGCACGTAAATATCCAACATATAGACCACTTTCGTTAAACGAAATTATAGAGCCAATAAGAGGACGGCACAAGCAGCAAGCCAGACCGTAACCGAAACGCAGGATACTCACGGATAGTGCTCAGACAACGGAGCCATTGCAGCCTCCCTCTCAGAGATGGCTGTCCTTCCCCATATGTGGGTTAGTTAGAGGCCAAAACCCCAGCCTTTAGAACATTTGTATCATTATAAACAGAAACAAATGTTCGTTCAATACCTAATATCGATATTGTCAAATTAATTGGCTTGAAAGGGCTAAACTTTCTTGCAAGAACGAAAGGAACCAGCATGCAGGAAGACATGAGGCCGGCCATTGCCGTGCACCCCTACTCCCCGAGCGACATTGCCGCTATGGCCGCGATTTGGAACGAAGTGGTAAGAGACGGGGTGGCGTTTCCCCAGGAAGAGGAACTGGGCGAGGGCGAAGCGGCCGAATTCTTCGCCGCGCAATCCCATTGCGGGGTAGCGAAAGACGCTGAAACCGGAGAAGCCCTGGGAATGTACATCTTGCACCCCAACAACGTGGGCCGCTGCGGGCACATCTGCAATGCCAGCTATGCCGTGGCCTCGGCGGCGCGCGGACGCGGCGCGGGCCGGGCGCTGGTAACCGATTGCATCGAGCAGGCGAAGCAGCTGGGCTTCGGCGTGCTGCAATTCAACGCGGTGGTGGCTACCAACAAGCCGGCACGGCACCTCTACGAAAGCCTGGGCTTCAAGCAACTAGGCACCATCCCGTCAGGCTTCCGCATGCCCGACAGCACCTACGAGGACATCTGCCCTTACTACTTGAGTTTGTAATTAATTAAACGCCTGCTGGGTTTTCTCGAGGCCGTTGTCGATGAGAGAGAACACTGCTTTTGCCCCCTGGTCCACAGCGGCCGCCAGCTCTTCCGCTTGCTCCTTTTTCGGGGCGGACAGCACGAAATCGGCCACCGGCATGCGCCCTGGCGGCCGGCCGATGCCAATGCGCACCCGCAGCCAATCACGGGTGCTCAGCTTGTCGCAGATGGAGCGCAGCCCGTTGTGGCCGGCATGGCCGCCCCCCAGCTTAACGCGGATGGTACCGGCGGGGATGTCCAGCTCGTCATGCACCACGATAAGCTGCTCCGGCTTCAGCTTATAGGCGTTCATCAGGCTCTTCACCGGACCGCCCGAAGTGTTCATGTAGCTTTGGGGCTTGGCCAGCACCAGCTCCTGGCCCTTGTAGAGAACCTTGGCGGTAAGGGCGCCCCCCTCGTTTTTCCAATAGCGGGCGCCCAGCTCTTCCGCCAGCCGATCCACCACCATGAACCCGGCATTGTGCCGCGTACCCGCGTACTCCT
Organism: uncultured Parvibacter sp.; assembly: GCA_947649875.1. Classification (GTDB taxonomy): domain Bacteria; phylum Actinomycetota; class Coriobacteriia; order Coriobacteriales; family Eggerthellaceae; genus Parvibacter. The sequence continues at coordinate 10,166 of CANSTH010000042.1, forward strand.
CCCCCGGATTCCCCAAGCCAACAATCAAGTACATCCATTATCCAATCTAAGCAAAAGGCAGAGATAGAATCTCTGCCCTACGAAAACACCAATCCTGTCATCCTCCGCCATCACAGGTCCACGCCAGCAGCCGAGGGTTTCTGTGGTGCCCCAAATTGCCGTGAAGCGGCACCCGAGCGCACTTCGGTGCGCGACGCGGTGCCGGTGAGGGGCAAGATGGGGTGTCGCAGGAAGCCTCGGCGGACGAGGCGTTCCGCCGGTAGGAAGAACGGCGGAACCCTAAAGCGCGAAATCGGGATCGAAAAGGTCGCTTACCGAGCCGTTGCTGTAAACGTTGGCGATGGCGCGGGCGAACAGCGGAGCCACCGAGATCACCTTGATCTTGCCAGTCTGCTTGTCCAGCGGCACCGGAATAGTGTCGCACACCACCACTTCTTCCACGTCCAGGTTGTTCATGCGCTCATACGCTGGACCGGAGAACACCGGATGGGTGCAGCACACGTAAATCTTTTCGGCACCCTTGTTCTTCAGGGTTTCCACCGCCGCCACAATGGAGCCGCCGGTATCAATCATGTCGTCGTTCAAGATGCAAATCTTGCCCGCCACCTCGCCGATAAGAGCCGTGATCTCGGCCTTGTTGTGGCCGGGACGCCCCTTGTGCATGATGGCCAGGTCGGCATCCAGCATATCCGACAGCTTCTTGGCCGCCTTCGCGCGCCCCACATCGGGCGACACCACACACAGCTTGTCCTTGTCCAGGTTCTTGTTCTTGAAATAGTCCGCCAAAATGGGCAGGGCGGTAAGGTGGTCCACCGGCACGTTGAAAAAGCCTTGGATTTGCCCCTGATGAAGGTCGATGGTCATCACGCGGTTCACGCCGGCCGCCTGCAGCAGGTCGGCCACCAGCTTGGCGGTGATGGGCTCGCGGGCGGCCGCCTTGCGGTCTTGGCGCGCGTAGCCGTAATGGGAGATGACCGCCGTGATGGTGCGGGCGCTGGCGCGCTTGGCGGCATCGATCATAATCAGCAGCTCCATCAGGGCATCGTTGATGTGATCGCCAGCCACAGACTGGATGAGGAACACATCGGCGCCGCGCACCGACTCCAAGTAGCGGGCGTAAATCTCGCCGTTGGCGAACTTCTCCAAACGGATATTGCCCAAGTTCACGCCCAGCGTGTCGGCAATCTTCTCCGCCAGCTCAGGCGAAACGGTGCCGGAAAACAGAGCCAGGCTCTTTTGCATCTCAGTCATGGGTCTCTCCTTCAAGACTTAAAGCCAGTTGACACTCATTATAGAGGCGGGAAAAGTAAGGCGGCGAATTCAACAGAGAAAACTACGCCTTCGGCTTCCAGCCCTCGATTTCAACCTGACGGGCACGGCCCAGCCCCAATGTATGGGGGCTGACGTCTTTCGTAATCACCGAACCGGCCCCAATGGTAGCCCCTTCGCCGATGGTCACCGGCGCCACCAGCATGGTGGAAGAGCCCACAAATACATCATCGCCAATGACGGTAGGGTGCTTGTGCTTGCCATCGTAGTTGCAGGTGATGGTGCCGGCGCCCAAGTTCACCCCTTCGCCAATGGTGGCATCGCCCACGTAGGACAGGTGCGGCACCTTCGAGCCCTTCCCCACCGTGGACTTCTTGATTTCCACATGGGTGCCCGCCTTGGCCTTTTCGCACAGATGCGCGCCGGGGCGCAGATAGGCGCGGGGGCCGCAGGTGGCGCCATCGTCTACCTGGGCCTCGATGGCCACCGTCTCGTCGATGGTGCAGCCCGCCCCCACCACAGTGTCGGTCAGGCGGCAGTTGGGGCCTATCACGGAATCCTCGCCGATAGAGGTAGTGCCCAGCAGCATCACTTGGGGCAACAGCTCCACGTCGGGGGCAATCTTCACATCGGGACCAATCCATACCTGGTCGGGGGCCCACATGGTAACGCCAGCGGCCATATGGGCATTGTTGATACGCTGCTGCAATACGGCCGTGGCCTCCGCCAGCTGGATGCGGGAATTCACCCCCAGGCACTCCTGGGCATCCGGCGATTCCAACGCCATGACGGCGCGCCCGGCGGCACGGCCGATGGCGATGACGTCGGTGAGGTAGAACTCCCCTTGGGCGTTGTTGCTGTCCACCTGCCCCAAGGCTTCGAACAGGAACTTGGCGTCGAAGCAGTAGAAGCCGGAGTTGCACTCGGTGATAGCGGCTTCTTCGGCAGTGGCATCTTTCTGCTCCACGATGCGCAGCACCTGGCCGGCCTCGTCCCGCACAATGCGCCCGTAGCCGAAGGGGTTGTCCGGCTTCATGGTAAGCACCACCGCCGCAGCGTCGGCAGTTTCCCGCAGCTCGGCCAGGGCGGCTATGGTAGCGGGGGTGATAAGGGGGCAGTCACCGGAAAGCACCACCACCGAGCCGTCCAGGTGGGCCAACGCCTCCGCGGCGGCGGCCACGGCATCGGCGGTGCCCTTGCGCTCTTTCTGCTCCACGACCGTAGTGCCAGCCACCAGCGGTTCCACGATCTGGCGCCCATGGCCCACGACGGTTACCACTTCGTCCATGCCCGCGGCACGGGCGGCATCGATAACCCAGTTCACCAGCGGCTTGCCCAGAATCTCATGGGCCACCTTCGGCTTCTTCGACTTCATGCGCGTGCCGGCCCCTGCGGCCAGCACCAAAGCTGCTCTTTCCATTCTCGCCCTCTCTTCGGGAGAAACGTTTGCGGCGAAAAGTATAGCGCAGCCCATCGCCGCCGTTCCCACTGCCGGGCAAACGAGGGAAAACGCTACTTGAAGCGTTTGAGCAGCAGTGAGTTGCTCACCACCGAAACACTGGAGAAGGCCATGGCGGCTCCAGCCAACGCGGGGGCCAAGATGCCCACCGCCGCGAGCGGAATCATGATGCAGTTGTAGATGAGCGCCCAGAACAGGTTCTGCTTGATCTTACGCATGGTGGCCTTCGAGAGGCGCACCGCCACCACCAAGTCGGACAGCTTGTTGCGCATCAGCACCACGCTGCCGGCATCCAGCGCCACATCGGTGCCGGAGGCCATGGCCACCCCGATGTCGGCGGCCGCCAGCGCCGGGGCGTCGTTGATTCCATCGCCCACGAAGGCCACCACTGGCTGGGGGCCCTTGCGGACGGAAGCGCTTCCTGCGTCCACCGTAGACCGAGCGTCCTTGCGGAAAGGGGCCGCATCGCCGGTTGCAGAGAACCGTGTACCTTCGGGGGCGGTGGCATTTGCTGAAACCGAAGCCACCGAGGCAGTCTCGGTCGCCAGCGCTCGGGCCTTCACTTCCCGCACCTTATCCGCCTTTTCCAGCGGTTTGACGCCGGCGAACACGTGGTTGGGGGCAATGCCCACCTCGGCCGCCACCTCTTGGGCCGGGACTTGCGAATCGCCGGTGACCATGTAGCAGGCCACCCCGAAGTCGCGGCGCAGCTGCATCAGCGCGCCGGCGGCGTTGGGCTTCGGCTGGTCGCGGAACGCAAATCCGCCCGCATCGCGGCCGTCCACCCGAACGCGACTGCCCACGAACACCTCGCGGCCTTCCACGGTGCCCCGCACCCCTTCGCCCACCAGGGCCTCGAAGCCCTGCACCGGCGGAAGCGCCTCCGCCAGCGCTCGGCCGTAAAAGGCCACGGCTTCCTTCTGGCTCACCACTGCGCCGTTGACCTGCGGCAAACGGGCTGGGTTGCTCAGATAAGCCTGTCGGTAGGCCTCGCGCACCCCCTCCCCCAAAGCGCCGGTTGCAGCGGCGTAGTCGACCACTGCACGGGCCAGCGGGTGCTCGCTCATGGCCTCCAGGGCTGCGGCCAACCGCAAATCGGCCGGCGCCACGCTGCACTCCGCCACCTGCGGCGCCCCCACCGTGAGGGTGCCGGTTTTGTCGAACACCGCATCAGTGAGGTGGCACACGCGCTCCAGCACTTCGCCGTCTTTGATGAGCACTCCCAGCTGGGCCCCCTTGCCCATGCCCACCATCAGCGCCGTGGGGGTGGCCAGCCCCAGCGCGCAGGGGCACGCCACCACGATGACGGCGATGGCGGGCAGCAGCGCCTGCTGGAATTGGTTGGCGCCCTCCGGGGTGGGCACGAAGAAGAACCAGATGACGAACGTGAGAGCGGCAATGGCAAGAATGGCCGGAACAAACACGGCAGCAATCTTGTCTGCCATGCGCTGCACAGGGGCCTTCGACCCTTGGGCGTCCTCCACCGCGCGCACGATGCGGGAGAGGGTGGAGTCCTTCCCCACCCGCAGCGCCCGCACCCGTAGGGCGCCCGTGGTGTTGGAGGTGCCGCCGGTAACGTCGCTGCCCTCTTCTTTCAGTACCGGCAGCGGCTCTCCGGTGAGCATCGACTCGTCCACCTCCGAACGGCCCGCCACCACCACGCCGTCTACCGGCACTTTCTCGCCAGGGCGCACCACCACGGTATCCCCCACCATCACGCTGGCCAGCGGCACCTCTTCCTCGGCGCCGCCGCGCACCACCCGCGCCACGGGGGGCGTGAGGTTCATCAGCGCTTCGATGGCCTGATTGGTGGCCCCCTTCGCTCGCTCTTCCAAAATCTTGCCCAGCAGCACGAAGGTGATCAGCATGGCGCAGGTTTCGAAGTAGGGCATGCCGTCGTTGATCTGCTGCGGGCCGTGGCCGCTCCAATCGCCAGTGATGCAGGGCGAGAACGTGATCCACAGCGAGAACAAAAACGCGATGCTGGTGCCCAGTGCCACCAGCACGTCCATGTTGGCAGAACCGCCGCGCAGGCTGCCCACCGCCCCTTTGTAGAAGCGGGCGCCGCAACCGAACTGCACCGGCACGGTAAGGGCAAGCAGCAGCAAGTTGGCAGCGAACATGGCCTGCCCGTGAGTAGGACTGGCCACGAACAGGCCGGCCAGGGCGTTGCCCACCGCCATGTGCCACCCGGGCAGCATGCCGATGCAGAATATCACCAGCGTCAATACCACCGACGCGCCGAACACTTTGAGGTCGTGGCGGCCGCGGGCCTTTTCCTTCGTGCGGCGCTTCTCGTCCACCAGAGGCGCGTCGTCGGGGATAACTTCGGCAGAGAAATCCAGCGGGTCGAACACCTTCAGCATGTCGTCCACCGACGCCACCGACGGGTCGAACTCCACCACGCCGGTGTTGTTGGCCAGATTGACGGCGCAGCTTATGACACCGGGGGTTTTGGCGTAGTTGCGCTCGATGGTGGCGGCGCAGTTGGCGCAGTGCATGCCTTCGATGGCGATGCGCATCTTCGCCGTAGCGGGGGCGGTTTCGGCAGCATTGGAATCGGCGGTCGCCTTGGCAGCGAAATCTTTGACGGCATTCGCCGAAGGGCCCTTCTCCCCTTGCTGTTTAGGCAGAGATAGAATCTCTGCCCTACAACGGGAGTCGGAATTTGCTGCATCCCCATTGGCGTCAATGCTGGTCGGGATAGCACCTCTTTCATTCCCGGTAACATCGCTTTCGGGCGAAGACGCAGCCTCCCCGCGGCCGGTAGACCTCAGCGATGAAGACCCTCCGGAACTGGCCACGTCAAAGGCGCCCGTCCCATCAGAAAGGTTGGAGCCGCTTGGGACACCAGCTCGCTCGGAGGCATCGCGCACCGTCAGCTTGAAGTTGGTGTCGTCAAGGGCGTGCAGCAGCTGGTCGAGCGAGGCCGCGTTGCCATTGTAGGTTACCTCCGCCAGCTGGTCTTCCAGGCTCACCCGCACAGCACTCACCCCGGGCACCGCCTCGAAATGGCTGGTCACGTTGGCCACGCACTTCTCGCAGTGCATGGTATCCACGGAAAACACCGCCCACTGCTGGCGCGGGCGTCGCTCGGTTATCTTGAAGTTGGTGTCGTCCAAGGCGTGCAGCAAATGAGGCACGTCCGTTTCGGCTCCGTCGTAATCCACCGCCGCCGTCTGGCCGTCCAAGTTCACCTGGCAACCCAGCACACCGGGGAATTCCTGGAAGTGCTTGGTCACGTTCGCCACGCACTTCTCGCAGTGCATGGTGTCCACATCGAACACCACCCGCCGCAACTGCTGGGCGTGCACCTGGGTTCCGGTTTCCTCCATTTATGCGCTCCTAACCAATAAAGGCTCTGACTGCCCTATCCGAAGTTGCGGATAAGCTTCAGCAGCTCGTCGATGACCTCGGTGTTTCCCGCTTGCACCTGCTCCACCACGCAGGTTTCCATGTGCTCTTTCAGCAGCAGCTCCCGCACCCGGCGAATGGCACTCTCGGCTGCTGCCAGCTGGGTGAGCACATCGCCACAATAGCGGTTGTCTTCCACCATGGCCTTCACGCCGTTCAGCTGGCCGATGGCGCGGTTCAGCCGCCGCTGCACATCCGCCTGCAGCTCATTGCCCCGCGGCGTATTCTTATAGTGGCAGCACGCAGCAGTTTCTTCGCGACTCTCGCTCACATCAATCCTTCCATAAACCCCCAGGGGGTATTTTCAAATAAGAGCTTTATACCCCACCAGGGTATGTATGTCAAACAAGAATTCACTCGCAGCATTCTTCACCGAATGGGTGGCACGCTTATGGCTGAAGCCCGGGCAGAGATAGAATCTCTGCCCTACGAAAAACGGCTTGATTCTCATTGCGCTCTCGCCGCCCGCCTATATCGGCCCTAGGAGGCCCCGGCGGGCGGTTCGCAGAGCTC
>CANSTH010000043.1 GCA_947649875.1 uncultured Parvibacter sp.
TCACCCCCCACTCTCCTAACAATCACAATCATATAACATATATTATTTTTTATTTTTTTTTTTTTTTTTAAAAATAATATTTTTTTTATTATCTTTTAAAATTGCCCTCCTCCCCATACAACCCCTTACCACCGCGCCCACTCTCCACCAAAAATGGGTCCAAAAATACTACTTTTGTTTGCCTCATGTACCCAACTCGCAATCTTGACCAACCGAGGCAGAGGCCCACCTTCGTATACTAAGAGTCAGAGATGGAGGCGAGGGAATGGGGCGGCGTCATGTCAGGGGACGGGAATAATGGCACGTTAAAACCACTCGCGCAACTCCCCTCTTGCCAGCTTTACGGTGCAGGGATAAACTCCCATCATTCGATATCCGAAAAGGAGACGGTGTGACCAACTTCTACGCACAAGCGACTGTTAAGGCTGTGGCAGCGGCCCAGTTCGTTGGTGCTTGGTGGTGGCAGAACCGAATATAGGTCGGATTATCGAAGTCACCCCGTTATGCGCATCTAGGGCCCTCGGTAATCCGAGGGCCCTTTGTTTTGCGTGAAAGCCCCCCACAGAAAGGAACCGCCATGATCGCCCCCGAAGAGAACAACGCCATGAGTAGCAAGGCTGCCGAAGGAAGTGCGGTGGCTACCTGCGCTGCAGCGGCTTCTGCGGAAGCAGTTGCCTCAGCGGCGGCAGCCTCCGCCGAAGCAGCTGCCCCAACGGCGGCTGCAAGCGAAGCGGCCGCTGCCCGCACCGCTTCCGCCAGCGCTTCTTCGACAGCCGCTCCCGCCGCGCGAGTTCAGGCCCCCTATCGCCTGTACCTGCGCGAAGACCAGATTCCCACCCAATGGTACAACTTGCGGGCCGACATGCCCGAACCACCCGAGCCCATGCGGCTCCCCAACGGCCAAGTGGCCACCTTCGACGACATCCGCCCCGTGTTCTGCGACGAGCTGGTGCGCCAAGAGCTGGACGACGAAACCGCCTACTTCGACATTCCCGAAGGGGTGCGCGAGATGTACAAGGTGTATCGCCCTTCACCCCTTTGCCGTGCCTACAATCTGGAGCGGGCGCTGGGCACGCCGGCGAAGATCTACTACAAGTTCGAGGGCAACAACACAAGCGGCTCCCACAAGCTGAACTCCGCCCTGGCCCAGGCCTATTACGCCATGGAGCAGGGGCTGGACAAGATAACCACTGAAACCGGCGCCGGCCAATGGGGCACCGCCCTTTCCGAGGCGACCGATCACTACGGCCTCGATTTGGACGTGTTCATGGTGAAATGCTCCTACGAGCAGAAGCCCTTCCGCCGCAACATCATGGAGACCTTCAACGCCACCGTTACCCCCTCCCCTTCCAACACCACCGAGGTGGGCCGTCGCATGCTGGCGGAGCACCCGGATTCCACAGGCAGCCTGGGCACGGCCATCTCCGAGGCGGTGGAGCGGGCGCTGAACGTGCCCGGCAACAAGGGCCGCTACCAACTGGGGAGCGTACTGAACCAGGTGGTGCTACACCAGTCCATCATCGGCCTGGAAAGCTATACTGCCATGGAAGAGCTGGGCGAATATCCCGACATCGTGATCGGCTGCGCCGGCGGCGGCTCCAACCTGGCCGGCCTTATTGCGCCGTTCATGCGCGACAAGCTTAAAGGGGAGCGCCCCGACACCCGCTTCATCGCCGTGGAGCCCGCCAGCTGCCCCAGCCTTACTCGCGGCAAGTACGCCTACGATTTCGCCGATACCGGCCAAACCTGCCCGTTGTGCAAGATGTACACGCTGGGCAACGGCTTTCTGCCCAGCCCCGACCATGCCGGCGGCCTGCGCTACCACGGCATGAGCCCCGTGGTGTCGAAGTTGAAGCACGACGGCTACATGGAAGCGGTGGCGGTGAAGCAAACAGATGTGTTCGGCGCCGCCGAGGAGTTCGCCCGTCTGGAGACTATCCTGCCCGCCCCGGAGAGCGCCCATGCCATCTACGTGGCCATGGAGGAGGCGAAGAAATGTGCCGAGACCGGGGAAGAGAAGGTTATCCTGTTCGGCCTCACCGGCACCGGCTACTTCGACATGTACGCCTACGATGCCTACAACAACGGCCGCATGACCGACCACATCCCCACCGATGAAGAGCTGGAAGCCGGTTTCGCCACCATCCCCAGCATCCCGGGGGTGCAGTAGGAGAGAGCAATCTTCAGAGCGCCCCTAGTGGTCAGAATGGGCGTTTATTCTGGCCACAATGGGTTTTAAAGCGCTCAATGCGATTACTGAGTATTGTTGCTCAGTAATTTCTACTTTGCTATCACTGCTATTATTATCGAAACACATAGCATCTCGGGCGCGTGGCCAGAATAGGCGTTTATTCTGGCCACGCGAGGGGCTAAAGAGACGGCAAAGAAATGTCATCATCCCCGTCCCCTGACATGAGCAAGCGCGTCCTAAGTTTTCCTTATCAATTCGCAGGTCAGGGGCTTTTCTGGATATACTTTGTGGAGAGGGCGCAAGAAAGCTCGCCCCTCCTCCGCGAAAGGATGGCTCTTGAAAACCTGGGTGAAGCGAATAGGCGTAGGCGTACTGGCGTTAACTGCCCTTTGCGTTGTGGCGGTTTTCGCGGTGGATTTCCATGTGCGCAACTCCACTGCCGATCGCATTTTGAGCGTTCCGGAAGCGGCGGCCTTGAGCGACGTCGATTGCGTGCTGGTTTTGGGCTGCGGCGTGAACCCCGACGGACAGCCCAGCCCCATGCTGGCCGACCGCATCACCCAGGGCATCAACCTGTACGAGAACGGCGCCGCGCCCAAGCTGCTGATGAGCGGTGACCACGGTCGGGCCGATTACGACGAGGTGAACACCATGCGGGCGATTGCCGTGGAAGCGGGAGTACCCGCAAGCGATGTGTTCATGGACCATGCCGGATTCTCCACCTACGAGAGCGTGTACCGCGCCCGAGGTGTGTTTGGTGCGAAGCGCGTGATCATCGTCACGCAGCAGTACCACTTGTATCGGGCGCTGTACGTGGCAAACGCGCTGGGACTTGAAGCCTACGGCGTGTCGGCCGACTTGCGCCCCTACGCCAACCAGGCACCTCGCGACCAGCGGGAAGTGCTGGCCCGCGGCAAGGACTTCGTCACGTCCATCCTGCAGCCCGAGCCCACCTACCTAGGCGACCCCATCCCCCTCACCGGCAGCGGCGAGGCAACTGAGGGGTAAGCAGTTTAGAGCTTTTCGTGGACGTTTCCCAATGAAACGTCCACGGATATTACTGCCCGAACCGCCCCCTCTTTTAGCTTGTTGCCAAAAGAGGACTTCGGAGGCTCTTTTCCCCGCAAGTAGTAGTCCTCTATAAGTATTCGCAAATGGTCAGCGGCCGACCCACATGCATCTTGGATGTCTTTCCCTTGGGTTGCCCCCGGCAGCCCGAACGGGGCAATGCACCACTGCTTTTCTCCGCGCCATAATTCGAGTTCGTAGGCATATTGCATGACTACCTCCAATGTTTAGAGATTTACCACCGCGTATTCGTAGCGTTCGGGGGTGTAGAGCAAGTCGGATGGGCGGCAGTGGAGCGTGCGGGCTAACTGCTGCACCGTGGCGAAGGAGGCGCGGTCGATGCGTTTTGCCCCTTGTTCGTACTGCTGGATGGCGCGCAGGCCCACCCCTGACGCCTTCGCCAGCTGTGATTGAGAGAGCCCCACCAGTTCCCGCTGACGCTTGAGGCCGCAGGTTGGGCAGTTGCGGGCCATCATCTCCAGCCCTGCCTCCAAGAAGCGCTCCTCAGATTCCTCGTGGAAGGTGGGGTACATGGCGGCCACTTCCGCAATGGACAGCCGTTGGTCTATCTGGGAAAACGTCATATCGGTATGCCACTGAAGGAAAGTGAGCGAATACCCGCACCAGTATTCCCGGGACAGCGCAAGCGGAATTGGCGCATCTGCCTGCGCTTGCTGCGCAACAATCAAAGCGTTCTCATCAATCTCAAGCCCCGCATGCCGGCAGGCGCAAAGCGCCATCTCCTCCCCCGTCATGCCCACCAAGGCCCAAGGCATGCCGCCCTCGACGCCCCGGCACACATCACTTGCGGTGAAAAGCGCCCAGAATTCCTGGAGAGGCAACCGCAATGCGGCAGTGGCGAAATCCGTGGCCGCCCCCACATTCTCCATGGCCTCGAGAAGATACGTTTCAGCGTAAGCAGCCATCCAGCTCCTCCTTCCCCATCGCCATGAGCGAGCTCAAGAAAAGGCCATCGTCCTGGTCTTCCGAGGAGCGGATCATCTGCTCGAACCCGGCCCGAGCCCGAGCATCCCACTCGCTATAGCGAGGAAAATAGGTGGCAGCATCCGCCTTCACATAGCCGGTGAACCGAACCGCATCGAACGCCGCGGGGCTCTTCAACATCACCTGGGTTCCCAAATTGCCGAGGCGCAATGCCCGCGTAAGCTGGCCGAGGGTAATGCTGTTGCTCAAAAAGGCGCGCGCGAACCCAAAGTAGGAATCATCCGCCCGGTAACCCGCCACGATGTCGGCGCCGTCCAAATCCACCGAGAAATGATCCTGCAACCAACGGCCTCCACGCTCCATAACGGGAGTGGTAAGCCTGACGAGCCGATTCTCAAAGAGCACCGACAGCCAATGAAGCGCGGTGAACCCTTCGCCATTCAAATCAATTGCCACAAGGCCATCGAGGGGCAGCTCGTAGCAGCTCACAAACCCATCGCGCCCCTTTTGGCAGGCCCACTCCTTGCCCAGCTCCTGGTCAGCCGTGCAGTAGAAACCTTTTCCATAGTCGTTATAAGGGCGACACAGCCCGATTTCCGGCTTCGAAACAATCGCTTCCGACCCGTGGAACAGCGTAAAAACATCCATCGCACCTCCTATGACTCCACAGAGTCATAGTATAGCAAATCACACGTATGTCAGCACAATGCCGACATATTTTCGCCTGGCTACAGCTCCCCCAGAATGCGCTTGGTGCGGGCGGCGCATTCGGCTTTGGCTCGTTCTAGGTCGATGGTGGGGAAGTTGCCTTGCGCGTACAGCACCTGACCGTCGCAGAGCGTCATCACCACGTCCGACCCGTGGCCGGCGTACACCAGATTGCAGGCCATGTCGGTGGCGGGGCACCAGCTGGGGCCAGTAACGTCCAGCAGGCACAAATCGGCTCGCATGCCCTCGCGCACCAGCCCGCAATCATCGCGCCCCTGGGAAAGGGCGCCAGTGCGTGTGGCCGCCCTCAACGCCTGCTGCGGAGTGACCGCGGTGGGGTCTAGCGTGGCCCCCTTGTACACCATGGCCTGCAGGTACATGTCGTGGAACAGGTTGTGGTTGTTGTTCGAGGCCATGCCGTCAGAGCCCAGACACACGTTCACGCCCTTCTCGAACATGCGCGGAATGGGGGCGAAACCGATACCCAGCTTCAAGTTGGAAGCGGGGTTGTTGGCCACGAACACCCCGCGCTGGGCCAAGATGTCCATGTCCGCTTCGTCCACCCATACGCAATGGGCGGCCGTGGTGGGCACCTCGAACAAGCCGATGGCCTCGAAATAGGCCACGGGGCTCATCCCCCCGTGACGGCCGCGGCACTCTTCCACCTCTTTCGCCGTTTCAGAAAGGTGGATGTGCATCCGCAGGCCCTTCTCCTTGGCCAGCGCCACAATATCGCGCGCCACGGTTTCGTTGGTCAGGTACTCGGAGTGGAGGTTGTAGTCAACGCGGATGCGCCCATCAGCCGCTCCGTTCCATTCGTTGCCCAACTGCTCCATGAAAGCGTATTCCGGATAATCGGAGAAGGGTTTGTCCTCGAATGCCACCAGGGCCCCGCTGAGATTGGCCTTCATGCCGCTTTCCAGCACCGCCTGGGCACTGCGGTCAGCATGGTAGTACATGTCCGAGAACGACACCACGCCGAAGCGAGCCATCTCGGCGCAGGCCAGCAGCGTGCCCCAATAGCAGTCGTCGCCGGTCATCTTCGCCTCGAAGGGGAAGCACTTCTCGTTCAGCCACCGGTCCAGCGGCAGATTTTCGGCATAGCCGCGCAAAAGCGTCATGGGGGAATGGGCATGGGTGTTGTACAGCGCCGGCATCAGCAGCCGGCCCGCACCGTCCACGACTTCGCCGAAATCCGCCGTTGCCGGGGCAGCGCCCAGCGGCGGCGTCACCGGAGAGTCACCTTCCGCGGGCGCAGTTGCAGCACCGCACCCCGCCGCCATCGCACCGCGCGGGTCGGAATCGCCCACATAGGTTATGACGCCGCCCTGCACCGCTACCCACTGGTGGGGCTTCACCGCGAAATGCTCATCCAGCACGCTCACATCGGCAAAAAGCATGGTCTCCATCCTTTCATGTTTGCCACGAATTCTAGCACGGCTGGCATAGACGCCATCCCGTTGAGCTAAAGTAGGCCCCATGGAACAGTATCGGCTGAAACGGTTGTGGCTCTTGGTGCCAGGGGTGCTTGCCCTGGTGCTGACGGGGCTTGCCCAGATAAGCCCGCAAGCCACCGAGGCCATTTTCAGCCGCGGCATATACCCATGGTGGTCCAGCGCGTGGGGTTTCCAGCCCTCGCTCGTGTCGTTCTCGGTGGCGCAATGGGTGGTAGTGGCAGCGCTTTTTGCGGTGGTGGCGTTCGTGATTTACTACGCCATACAGCTGATGCGTGGAAGGGGAAAGCGGCTGCTGGTGTTGTGGCGCGCTACAGCAACGGCACTGGCCGCGTTGTCGGTGGGTTTCTTCCTGTTCGCCACTTTATGCGGGCTGAACTACTATCGCTGCACGTTTGCGGAAGAGGCCGGTTTCGAGCTGCGGGAATCCTCGCCAGAGGAGTTGGCGGCGCTGTGCGAGGGGCTGGCGGCCCACATGAACGCCACCCGCGCCGAAATAGAGGGCAACCCCGACGCTTTCGCCGAAGCCCACGGCGGTTTCGAGGCCTACGCCCATGAAGCGGTAGCGAACATGGCCGCGCTGGCGCAAACCTATCCGGCGCTGCAGCGGCCGCTCTATTCGCCACCAAAGCCGGTGTTGTTCTCCCGGTTCATGAGCTACGCCGATATCGCCGGCATGTACTTCCCCTTCACCGTGGAATCAAACATCAACACCGATGGCCCCTTCTTCACCATCCCCGCCACTATGGGCCACGAACTGGCCCACCAATGTGGTTTCATGCGCGAGGACGAGGCGAATTTCATCGGGTATTTGGCCTGCAAGAATGCGGCCGACCCTCTTACCCGCTACAGCGGCTATTCGCTGGCCTACAACTACGCCATCAGCACCCTTTCCCGCGTAGACGCCGATGCAGCACGGGCCATCGCCGCCACCCTTTCCCCCGCGGTGCAAGAGGACCGCCGCCACAGGGCCGCCTACCTACAACAGTTCGCCGGCCCCGTGGCCCAACTGAGCAACTCTGTGAACAACGCTTACCTGAAAGCCAACCAGCAGCAAGACGGCACCCAAAGCTATGGCCGCATGGTAGACCTGCTGCTAGCAGAAGCGCGGCAAGGCTAGTTTCCTCCCTATCACGCCCCGTTTCGCTCTGCCTTGCCAATAATTCGCTATAATGCTGCGCGAACATACCCCGCCGCCGGGTGGGAGAAGCGCTTCTGAGCGCGGGCATCGTTAGGCCTTTGAAGATGCCCGCACCAGGGGCGCTTTTGTTTTTCGGACAGAAAGGACGCATGATGAAGCGGTTTGTGACGGAAGATTCGTTTTGGGAGCTGTTCCCCGAGGCGCAGATTGGCATCGTGGTGGCGCAGGGGATGCGGCCGACCGGCGAGGTGCCCGAAGAGGACGCCCGTGCTATTCGCCAGCAGCTGGCAGAGGCGAACGCCGCAGCCGACCAGCACCTCACTTCCAACACCATTTCCCAGAACCAGGTAGTGGCAGTGTGGCGCGACGCCTATCAGAAGTTCAAGACCAAGAAGGGCGCTCGCAGCTCTATCGAAAACCTGCTCAAGCGCGTGCTGAAGGGCAATCCGGTGGGCTCCATCAACCCGTCGGTGGACATCTACAACACTATTTCGCTGAAGTACGCGCTGCCGGTGGGGGGCGAGGACATCGATGCCATGGAGGGCGACATCCGCCTGGGCATCACCGAGGGCGGCGACAGCTTCCTGGCGCTGGGGGACGAGGAAGAGGTCCCCACGCTGGAGGGCGAGCTGTGCTATCGCGACAACGCCGGCGCCATCTGCCGCTGTTGGAACTGGCGCGACGGGGTGCGCACGGCCCTCACCGACGATTCCCAAAAGGCGTTCCTCATCATCGAGTCGGTAGACCCCACCCGCGCCGCCGACTTGGCCACCGCCACCGACGAACTGGCCCAGCTGATGGAAACCCACCTGGGCGCCACCATCTTCGCCAAACAGATCGTCACCCACGAAAATCCGGTTATGGTGATCGACGAGTAGGAGCGCCTTGGCGCGACAATCTGACTGCCACGCTCTGGGCAACTGGATCGATCGCAGGGCAGAGATTCTATCTCTGCCTGAACGGACGGCTCGCATGCGCTCGCAGCCCAGGCAGACATAGAATGTCTGCCCTACGAAAAACCGACCGGACCCAACACGCTTACGTTAATTCTGGGTGTAACGGCGGAAGGGTGCTTGCAAGAACAGCCTAGCCAGCGGTCGTCTTATTCCTCGCGCTTGGCCTTTACGCGCCCCTCTATGGAGTCAATGACTGCCTGCTGGGAATGCAGGCCCATCTTTTTGTAGATGTTCAGGATGTGCGCGCGGGCGGTGTGGTTGGATACCACCAGCTGCTCCTCGATGTAGGCGGCGTTGCGTCCGCGCGCCATCAGCGCCAACACTTCGGTTTCGCGCCGGGTAAGCCCCGCTTCGCCAGCACCTCAAGATAACGATCCCGTGCCACATACAGCAACCCAATAGTAGCCGCCCCCGACAGGATGCAGCCCACAAAGAAGCCCAGCTGGGACAAGCCGCGGTTCAGGCCGCCCACATGCACCATGAACACGCAGCCGAAAATTGCCCCCAGGGCGATCACCAACAACAGCAGGTAGCTTACAGGGAAGGCCAGCTGTTTATAGCTCAAAGGATGCCGACTGCCAAACCGTTGCGCTCCGCTTGCCCTTCCCACAAGCCAGCAAGCCCCCAGGGCCACCACGCCCAATAGCACGAACGCCAAGGTGAGCAGCACCGTGCTAGAGCGGCCGATGATGGCCGCCACCAGCGAATCCACCACTGCGCCCCCCGACATGGCCGCCGCCACACCAACAGGCAGCCGCTCAGGCATCTCCAGAGAAAGGGCTATTGCCAGCCCTGCCGCCAACACAACGCTGGCAATTATGAGAAAGATCACCTCGTCTGTCGATTGAAAGGTAGTTGCCCCCACCAACGCCCTGAAAAACGCTGCAAACAGAAACGCCAGCCCAACACTGGCCAAAAGATCGGTCTTCTTCTCAACGTTCCATGACGCTATTCCGCGAATTGTTTCCCCCACGGCTTTCCCAATCCCTCCTGCGCCTGGCATTCCCACACGCACTAGATCCTTCGCGAAACGCCCGCAAGCCCCATTATTCTACTATAGCGAAAACGCCGCCGGGTGCCCTTCCTCAACGGAAAGACACCCATGCGGCAAAGCTATGAACAATTAGGCTTTGAGGCTCTTTGCACTTGGCTTACAGCTGTCACTTCTCCAAACAACCATTCTCCATTTCCAAACGTTGTTCCTCAATTCCCTGTTAAGAGACCGCCCCTTCGGGCACAATGCCGTCCAGCGCCTCTTGGGCCAGATCCTTCGCCGACTTAGGCGCGGCGGGCAGAAGCTTGCGGGCCAGCACCACGAAAGCCAAGGCGCCTAGGGCCACCACGCCCGCCACGATCACATACTCGGGCCAAGTGGGGGCATAGCCAATGGTCATTTCCCACACCTCGGCGCCGCCGATGGTGCCCAGCGGAGTGGGCACGGCGAATCCCACGAACGAAGTGAGCAACACCCACAACCGCTTGCACAGCACGCCCGCCACCACGCAGGCGCTGGCCACGCACACCAGCCCGCGGCGCTGCCGGTTCTTTGCGAATACCAAGATGCAGAAGGGAATCAGGATGCCCACGATCACCTCGAACCAGAAGAAGGGAGCAGTGGCGCCGGTGGTCATGATGGCCAGCATGCTGGCGCCCTCGGCACCGGGATAGGCCATGGTGAGCGCCTCACAGCCCACCAGGTAACCATCGATGGCAACGCAAGTGGCAAGCAAGCCGGCCAAGCTGGCGAACAGCTTCTTGTCAATGGTGAACCAGCCCGCTTTCTGCAGGCCCGCAAGCGCCAGCAGCAGAAGCGCCAGGCCAGAGTCCATGGCCGACACCACGAACAGCGGTGCCATAAGGGCGGTGTACCAGCCATCGCGGGCAATCTCCAGGCCGAAAATCCATGCGGTAACCGAGTGCACGAGGATGGCCACCGGCAGGGCAAAACGCGACACGATGGCAACTTTGCCTTGGGTTTCCGGGTTCTTCGAGGTCATCATCACCAGATAGATGATGTTGATAATCAGGTACAGCGAAATGACGATGAGGTCCCATGCCAGAGGCGAGAGGAAGTTCAGCCCCACGAACATGCGCCACACGTTTTGGATGCTGCCCAGATCAATGAAGATGGACAGGCCAGCGCAGCAGATGCACACCGTGGACAGGATGACCGCCGGCAACGCCACTTTCTTGTATTCGGTGACGTGAAACACGCTCGCAGAAGAGGCCACGATAAGGCCGCCAGCAGAGAGGCCCACGAAGAACATGAAGCCAGTGATGTAGAGGCCCCACGAGGTGCCGTCGCTCATGCCCGTTACCGCCAGGCCGCCCATCAGCTGGTAGATCCAGGTGGCAACGCCGGCCGCCGCAATCAGGGCCAGAATGGCGCACAACGCCTTGAATTTTGAGGAAGTCTTTTCCATGGGTTTTTCTCCTAGTCCATGTAGTGAACCTGCGGCAGCGTGCCCTTTTCCGGCAGCAGCGTGTAGGTTTTACCGGTGCCAACAAGTTTCGCCACTTCGCTCTCGGGGTCATCGAGATCGCCGAACACAAGCGCCCGGGCGGGGCAATTGTGCACACACAGCGGGTCGAGGCCGTTGTCGGTGCGGTCTTTGCACATGGTGCATTTCTCAACCGCGCCTACCCGATGGCTACCCGCCACCGCCTCATCGATCACGCTGGGCTCGTCCGTTGCCGGCCAATAGCTTTCCTGCGGCCCCCAGTTGAAGGTGCGCGCACCGTAAGGGCAGGCGCCGATGCACATACGGCAGCCAATGCACTTGTCCTGGTCCACCTGTACGCGACCCTTCTCATCCTTGTAGGTGGCGCCGGTGGGACAAACCTTCTCACAAGCGGCGTTCTCGCAGTGGTTGCACAGGGTGGGGATGCTCCTGCGCTTGGCGCTGGGGTATTCGCCCACCTCGAACTTGTGTACTTTGCGATACACCACATTCGGCCCCAGCTTGTTGAACGTCTTGCAGGAAACCGTGCAGGCATCGCAGCCGATGCAACGGGAGGTTTTAATGACCATTCCCAGTTTCATTTTCTATCTCCTCTCCCCTCTTATGCCTTGACCAGCTTCACGGCCGGGCTTACCTCCAAGCCGCCGGACAGCACGTCCACCGCTTCGTAGGCCGTCGACATCAACTTGTTGTACTGCACATGCTTTTTCACCAGGGGATCCAGGTTGGCGGAGTAGCGGGCATTGCCACCGGCTACCGCCATGGCATCTGGGTGCACCAGGTTCGTCACCTTCACCGGATAAGGGCCGATCTCGGTGCCGTACTGGCTTTGCACGTACACCATGTCGCCGTCGGCCAGGCCCTTGCGCTCGGCAGTAGCGGGGTTGATGAGAATCTTCCCCTGCAGATCATCGGTGAGCGCCGTTTCCACCAGCACAGGATTCTGCGCGCAACCGGCTACATCGAACAGGAACTGCGGGGTTTTGAACACCACGCCGTTCAGGTCGAACTCATCGCCGGCGGTCATCACCGGCGTGGGCTTCCATCCGGGGAATCCCTTGGCGTAGAACTCGTAATCGTCCATGAATTCCTGGCCCAGCGGATACTCGATGCCCGCCTCGGCCAAGCCCGCCTTCAGCTGGTTCAAGCCCTTCACAATGGCAATGTTGTACAGCGGATGACGGGTGGTCTTTCCCGGGAACATAGCGTAGTTGTACTGCTCATTTTCCGGCAGCAGCACCTCGTAGTAGCCGGTTTCCGCCAGCTTGTCCCAGCTGGCATCCGGGCCGAATACGTTCTTCATGCGCAGCTCTTGCATCTCGTTGATGGTGTAGGCGCGTGTGGTGTCGAACTCGTACTCCGGCTTCATCTGCCAGCGCTTGTTCATGGCAAACTCCAGGCAGTTCATGCCCATGCCCTTCAAGAAGCCCACCTTGTCCGCCAGCTGTAGGAAGAAATCATCGGGATTCGGCTGACCGTACAGCGGCTCGATGATGTGCTTGTGGCCCACATAGCTGCGACCCACGTGACCGTTGCCGGGGCGGTAGGCGGAATTCTCGTAGAACACGTCTGCCTCCACATTGGTAAGGTCGGGCAGCACGATGTCGGAGAGCATGGCCATCTCGTCCTCGGCGTAGGTGTAATGCACCATGAAGGGAATCTTCTTCAGCGCCTCTTCGATGACCGTCGGGTCGCCGCCCTTGCTGAACAAGCTGCAGCCGAAGCCGATGAACATCTCGGGCATGTAGTCCACGTGATACTTCTCGGGATCCAGCAGCGTCCAGATGTAGCGATTGCCGGGGCAGTAGGAATAGGGAATAAGCTCCGGCACGTCCAGGGCATCGAAGGGATACTGCCAGGCATAGTAGGGGCTGCGGCTATTCTTGGCTATGGCCTCGGAAATAACCACGCCGTCCTCGTCCGGCTGCAGGCAATGGCCGTTGTAGTTGATAACGGTGTTGCCGCCGGGCACGGCGATAGCGCCCAGAAGCTCGTTGATCACCATGGCCATCCAGAAGGCGGCCTGGCCGTCGCGGTGGCAGGTGCAACCGCGAGAGGGGTTCACGTGCGCCGGACGCAGCGGCAGGGTTTGGCCGTTGATCTCCACCGTGGCGCCGATCTGTGCGTTCTCCACCAGGTCGGCGGCAATTTGGCGGATGGTGGCGGCGGGCACGGTGGTAATCTCTTCGGCCCATTCCGGGGTGTATTCGCGCACGGTGTCCAGCAGGTACTGGAAGGCCGGCTGCACCGTTTGGCCCTGCACCTCATAGGTGCCCTCCAGCGCGTAGTCCAAATCGCCCACCGTGGGGTCGTCGAACGTCTTGGTGGCGTTCGCCTTCACGTCCCACACCAGCGGCTTGTTGGTAGCGGGGTCACGCATGTAGTCATCGCCCGCAGGGCTCATGAGGTAAGGGCCAGTGGTGCGGTTCTTCACGAACCACTCGTCGTACTTGCCCACCTCAAACAGGATGCTGTGGGTTACCGCCTCCAGGAAGGCAAGGTCGGTAGCAGGCTTGATGGGCACCCACTCCCCGAGCGACGCCTCGATGCCGCAACGAGGGTCAACCACCACCATGCGGGTTCCGCTCTCAATCTTGTCGATGATGAAATCGGTGCCGGCATCGGCCACGCCGTGGTTCGGGCCCACCGTGGCGCCAATGCACAGCACATACTTGGCGTAGTTCATCTCGGAAGTTTGCACGAATTCGCCATGCACATGGGCCGCTGCCAAGTGGACCGAGCACAGCGAGCCCGTAGCGCTCTTCACATTGGGGGTGCCGAACACCGTGGCAAAAGGCCAACCGGCGCCCACGATGGGGAAATGCCAGCTGGGGAAGCCGGGCAGGTAGATGAGCTTGGCCGGGTTGTCCTGGCGGATGGCAATGAGGCGTTCGGCTATCTCGTCCATGGCCTCGTCCCAACTAATTTCCACCCAACCGGGATCCACTTCCAGTCCCTTTTCGGGGTTGGTACGCTTCATAGGGGCCTTGATGCGGTAGGGGTTGTACACACGCATCGGGGCCGCTGCGCCGCGCACGCAGCATTTGCCCTTGTTGTACAGACCGTCCGGGTCGCCCTCCACATAGGTCAGCACGCCATCTTTCACATGATAGAGCTGGGTGCACTTGGCGTAGAAGCAGCCGGCGCAATGGCCTTTGCGGATTACTTCGCCCGTGGCAGCGCCATCGGTTTCCGCATGGGCAAACACCGGTGCCGCTTCAGCCAAGCCACCTGCCAGCAGCCCCGCCGCTGCAGCAGCTAAGCTTCCTTTTAGAAAGCCGCGGCGGCTTACCTTTACTTCACTTGTTCCCATTAACTTCTCCTCCCTTTTCTTTTGCTCGTTTGGTCGAGATTGCTCTTTCCCTTATCCCTGCAACTGCTTTCCGACAATTAATCCCCCTATCTCCTCTTCGATGAACGCTTGCATCAAGAGCATCATGAGGCGAAACACCGCAGAGTCGGTTTCCGCGGCTGCGTGCTCGCAGAAATCGGGTGCCCATTTCCCCAGATGGTTTGTAGTGAAATTTGCTGCAGACTGCTGACGCGAGTGGGCGGGCTGCCCATCGCCCACCTCAAGTGCCTGGGCTTGCTCTTGGAACAGCTGCGCCAGGAAAGCCAGTTCGCAGGCCAGCGAATCGGGGCGATTGTTGGCCTCGGGCAGCAGCTGAAAGCCAGCTTGGCGATAGGCCCCCGCTACCGAGGCAATCTCATCCAGCGCATCGTTGGGAGTTAGGTACAGCGACTCAAACGGCGGCTTCACCGCATTGTTCACGCGCAGCCCTAACACGTAGCGGGTGCGCTCCACCGCCAGCCGCTCCTGGGCCTTTGCGGCATCGGCCGCCACTTCGTTGCGAGCTTCGGCAAAAGCGGCAGCTGCGATGGTGTCTGCAGCCGGCTCCAAGTTCGTAAGCGAAGCCATCAACTGCTCAACGTAAGCGCCATCTCCCACCGGAACAGTTGTGTTGAGGAAATTGGCGAAAAAGGTGCACAGCGTGCTCTTTCCCCGAATCTCTTCCGCCATGCAATCCTGGAAAGCGGATTCACCGTCTTCCCGCAGGTCCGCGTTCGTAGATGTGATCTCCATTTGCCCTCTCCTTCGAACGAAGCAATTCCCCGTTGCTTGAGACGGCATCAATGTACGAAAGCAAAAAGCCGCAAGAAACCATCCCTGCGGCTACTTTTCCCGAATTTGCCTTGGCAAATCCTGCTGATTTTCCCTTAGCCAAATTGACTAATACCCTCGTTTGACATGGGATTCTCATTCACTGTTTCCCTTTATTCTTTTCACTTCTATAATTGAATCCACCCTAAACCCCACGGAGGCATCATGCTCATCGACAACCTATCCATTTTTGCTCAAACAATCGCTGAGACAGCTGCCTACAGCAGTTCAAAAGAGGCCGTCCCCCAAACGTGGCTCGATCAAATTGGCGATAATTTGTTCGATAGCGTTCACTTTCCCTACTCACGAATAAACGAAATTACTACCCATAGCGGAAGCGCTGATGCCATGAGCCTCGCAAAGGATTGCTGGATTGCCTCACGCGAAGCGAAAGCCGTACGCTACTACGAGGACAAACTGATCTTCCCCTTGGCTCCCACAGACGACAACCCCGACCAATATTTAGAAGTATCGCTGCGGGAATCCGATCCAACGCGCTCATACGGAAAACCATTTTTCGCATGCTCCACCTTTGCCCACCCAATACTTCAAGAAAGCACAATCGCAGGTATTCCCCGCGAGTTAGAACATTTTGCCTGGCTGGGACAATGGCCAGCATTGCTTGAAAACTTGGCCAAGATAGTTCTTCCAGGCGAGAAATGGGATTTCGTCCTTGAGGAAGGCGAGACTCCCCGCAATGAAATATTGCGCAACTATCTTAAGTTCACCTTCTGGCGACTTGTGGAGGAAAACAAGATCTGCATCTCCGAAGATGACTCATTTTGCGCCTTCAATACCGGCCTTGTAGATAATCGTTTCGATGACATCTACATGTGCTTTATCCCGAACAATTCTGGAGATCTTCCCTGGCGATTCTCGGGCTTTGCATCTTCGCACAACCGGGAACTGAAAAAACGGCTGAACCGTACCTTCAACCCCCTGCCAGAACAAGCTCAATACGTTGAAAACATCGAGGATCTGCTATTTCGACTAGACCGCACTTACCATATAGACTATCAGCATATCCTGGTGGATAACACTTCTCGATTACCCTTGCAATTTCTAGAAGAGGAGCTACGGGACGATCAAGAAGCGATGGAGATACTCGCCGATATCCGTTCTGCGCAAGACGAGAACGAACGCAAAGAGTGCTTCGATCAGCTTTCCACACTCATTGACACCGACACTCGTCTTTATCGTCGTCTCAACAGCCGGCTAGAGGACGCAGTTGACTTGGCTCGTCGGCGTATTCGCTGGAACTTCAAAACGGCTATTCCCAGCTATTACCCGCGCAACAACTCCATGAGCCTACTGCTGCCGCTGTGCCTCGTAAACGAGCAGGACGCAGACTGCGCGTTGGTAATGAACCTTACTCCTTCCGGCAGCTATCAG
>CANSTH010000044.1 GCA_947649875.1 uncultured Parvibacter sp.
TGGTGGCTTCGTCCACTCGGACGGTGACTGATGCCGTTGTCATGATTACCTCCTAATGTGTAAGACAATTATATAATCATGCCTTACAATTCGCAAGCTGGTTTAAGCTGAAGACTTGGTATTGATCCCTATGGCTAATGTTCGGGTGAGGGCAGAGCCGGAAGAAGGGGAGGGCTGCTGTGCCACTTTATATCGTGCGGGACGATATCGCGAATATGCGGGCGGACGCCGTTGTGGTGCCGGCCAATTCTGCATTGCGGATCGCCGGCGGTGCGGGGGAGGCGGTTGCGCGCATCGTGGGGGCTGAGGCCCTGCAAGCGGCGTGCGACTCAATTGGCGGCTGTGCGGTGGGGGATGCGGTGATCACGCCCGCTTTCGATTTTCCGGCGAAGGTGATCGTGCATGCGGTGGGGCCGGTGTGGATGGGCGGTTTCTCCGGCGAGGCAGCGGCGCTGGCCGCGGGCGTGACCCGTGCGCTTGAAGCGGCGGTTGCGGCAGGCGCTGAGAGCGTCGCTCTCCCGTTGTTGTCCACCGGCGTGTTCGGCTACCCCATGGGCGAGGCTGTTGATGTGGAAGCGCGCGCCATTCAGGCGTTCCTGGAGAATCATGAAGTCGATGTATGGCTGGTGCTCTACGATCGCGAGTCGATGCGCGTGGGCCGGGAGATGTTCGACGCTATCGCCGAGTATATCGACGATGTGTATGTGGATGAGCGCGGGCGGGCCGAGGCGTCGTATTGCGCAAGCGGTGTATCGCGTGGTTGGAGCTTCGCGGGTCGTGATGCCCCTTCGGACTTTCCCGCTGCGGCGGCACCTGCTAAGCTGGACGAGGCTTTTTCGCCTGGATCCGGGGGAAGTGATCGCGGCGGCATAATTCGGCGGCTCCGGCATCGTAGGAGTAAGAGGCAAGAAGCCTCGAGCGAGGAGTTCTCTCTCGGCACGGCCGTCAAAGGGGGCGTTGCGGTTGGCTCCGCGTCTTTCGATGAGGCGCTATTTGAGGGCGAAATGGCGCCTGCGCCCGCATCGGCGGCTCCGATGCCTCTCGATGCCCCAGCACCAGCAGCTGCATCGCAGCAGTCCCTTGCAGATCGACTGGATTCGCTGGACGAGTCGTTCGCCTGCACGGTGCTTCGTTTGATAGACGAGCGGGGCATGACCGATGTGGAAGTATATAAGCGGGCCAATATGAGCCGCCAGCTGTTTGCCAAAATCCGCAAGGACGATGACTACCGCCCCACGAAACGTACCGCCTGTGCGCTGGCGTTTGCGCTGGAGCTCAGCTATGAAGACGCGCTGGCGCTGCTATCGCGGGCCGGCTTCGCCCTCTCTCACAGTTCGAAATTCGATGTGATTGTGGAATTCTTCCTGGTGAACGGCATCCACGACATTTTCCAGGTAAACGAAGCGCTGTTTGCCTACGATCAGCCTATTTTGGGATAGTTGGCGGGTCTCGGCCTCTCCCCGCGAGATGTCAACCGGCAGTTTACCTGCCGCCCTGCGCGGTGGCGTAAAGTTCCCTTTGTCAGCAAACGCCAGACGAAGGGACACATCATGAAAGACTACACCGAGATCGTTTTCATCCTGGACCGCAGCGGCTCCATGCAAGGGCTTGAGGCCGACACCATTGGCGGGTTCAACTCGGTGCTGAACCAGCACAAGCATATGGAGGGCAATGCCGTTGTTTCCACGGTGCTCTTCGACGACAAGATTGACGTCATTTGCGATCGCGAGGATATTCAAGAGGTGACGCCCATCACTTCCAAGGAGTATTACGTTCGCGGATGTACGGCGCTGCTGGATGCGGTGGGCGGCGCCATCCGGCATATTTCCAAAGTGCAGAAAGTGTTGCCCAAAAGCCATCGGGCAAAGGACGTGCTGTTTGTCATTACCACAGATGGACTGGAGAACGCCAGCCGGCGGTATAGCTATGAGGACGTGAAAAAACTCATCGAGAAGAAAAAGGCCAAGGGTTGGGAGTTCATCTCCATGGGGGCCAACATCGACGCTGCGGCAGAGGCGGCGCGCATCGGCATTGCGGCTGATCGTGCGGCCACCTATGTTGCCGATTCCGCTGGTACCGAGGCGGTGTACGGTGCAGTGGCGGCGGCCAGCTGCTTGATGCGCGAAGAGGGGTACGTGCCGGAAGGCTGGGCGCAGCCGATTGCCGCCGACATGGCCTCGCGGGGGTAGGCATTTCGGTTGCATCGTTCGAACCGGAGGGGCGTAGTCCTATCTCATAAAGGTGTCGGAGCCCTCCATGGCAAGTGCCTCTTCCTCTGCTGCGGCAGCCTTTGGCATGCGGGGGGAAGGGGCGGCGGTGCTGCCAGTTTCCCCGCGCATGCCAAAGGCTGCCGCCTGCTTGCGTTGGGCGCGCAGGGGCAGGTACTCGCTTATCACCATGCCGCAGAAGATGAGGGCGAAGCCGGTGTAGGCGGTGGTGCTGGGGGCCTCACCCAGCAAAAGCACCGAGAACAGCACGCCGAACACCGCTTCCATGGCCAAAAACAGCGAGGCCTGCGCCGGATCCACCCGCGCCACGGCAGCGTTTTGCAGCCACAAGGCAACACAGGAGGCCATCACGGTGAGATAGGCCAGGTTCCCCCAGGCATCGGGGGGAAGGGCGGCGAAGTTGGGCAGCGGTTCGCTTGCCAGTGCCATCATGATGCCCAAAGCGCCCGCTACCAGAAACTGGATCGCCGTGAGCGCCGTTACCGACAGCCCCGGTGCGAACTTCGCCGTGTAAAGCACGTGCAGGCTCAGGAAAAATGCCGAGAGCAGGGTGACAAGGTCGCCGAACCGCAGCGAGAACCCGTCCGCGCCCCCGTAGGCCACGAACCCCAAACCCGCTGCGCAAGTCAGTGCCGCCACGATGTTGTAGCTGGTGGGGCGCTTGCGGATGATCCACCACCCCAGAAAAGGAATGATCACCACATAGAGAGTGGTGAGGAATGAACTGTTGGAGGCGGTGGTGTCGGCGAGGCCGGTGGAGTTTGCCCAGTAGGAGAGGAACAGCAGAATCCCCAAAATTGCCCCGCAGGCAAGATGGCGCCTGGGTTCCAAGGCCACGTGCCCCCGAACTTTGGGGAAACTGGCGGCGCCCAGGATGAGCCCGGCACCGGTGAAGCGCAGCCCTACTATCCAGGTAGGGGGCAGTGTATCGACCGTTGACTTGATGGCAACGGTGCCCAAGCCCCAGATGGCCGCCGCCAAGAGCAATAGCACTTTGTAGCCCCAGAGGGGAATCCCGTTATGTCGAAGAGTTGAGAGCATGGGGCGCATCATAGCATGCGATCCATGCTCCGCGTACCCCTGCGCTGCGAGCATCTGTCGGGATACGCTTGTTACGCGGTCAATGTGGGCGTTTCCTGGAGGCTGCGCTATGTTGTCGAACTTCGGGAAAGGCTCCGCAAAACACGGACTGATTCCGGAGAAGCCCTCGCCTAGTGGTAAACTGGGCGAATAGACCTCTCGAGAAAGGGATCACCGTGGCACTTGATCCACAAGGACGCGGCGCAGGGGACAGGAGCAGTGGGCCGCGGGCCGCTTTTGCGTCTAGGGAATGGACGCGGCGCCTTCCCGGTTTGGCAGCTGTGGCGGTCGTGGCGCTGTTGGTAGCGTTCTTCGCCGTAACCCTCAACAACACCATGGTGACTACAGCTCAGATGGACGCCATTCGCACCGGCGCCTACCCGGTTTCGGTGGCGGCGGGCCGTGTGGAAACGCTACTGGTGCAGATGCGCACCCTTTCGAACCGCGTGATTTACATTCGCACTGATTCCGCCATCGACGCTGTGGAAAAGAGCTACGACGAGATTGATGCCGAGCTCTCCCGCAACATCACTCTGCTGGCCAACAGCAAAGACCGCAGCAGTGTGGGCGGAAGCGATTTGGAAGACGACTACCAACGACTGCTGGATGCCCAGGCCCAATTGCTGAACCTGTGCCGGGATCCTGCCGTGTCAGATGCCGATGTGGAGGAATTCGTCTCCCAGACCGTCGAGCCCATCGTGTCGCAGCTGTTGCACATAAATGCCATCATTCTGGACGATTCCACTAACGCAGTGGAGCAGCTTTACGCAGAGGGCTCCGCACGCGGCAGTCAGACCATAGTGTGGACCATTGTCCTCATGGTGGCGGTGCTCTTGTCGCTGGCTTTGTACCTGTACCTCTTCAACCGCCGTTGGGTGCTGCAGCAGCAGCTTCAGCGCAATGTGGAGGATGCCCTTGCGCTGGCCCAGAGCGCCAGCGAGGCCAAGTCGCAGTTCCTCTCCAACATGTCCCATGATATCCGCACGCCCATGAACGCCATTGTGGGGCTTACCACCATCGCCGGTTCCCATGTGGACGACCCCGAGCGCGTGCGCGAGTGCCTGAACCGCATCTCCACCTCGTCAAAGCACTTGCTGTGCCTGATCAACGATGTGCTGGACATGTCCAAGATCGAAAGCGGCAAGATTATCCTGAACGAAGAGCGCTTCAGCTTCCCCGATATGGTGAGCGAGCTGGTGACCATCGTGCAACCTCAGGCCAAGGCGAAGGATCAGCAGCTTGAGATTGCCATCGGGAACGTGGACCAAGAGACGGTGATCGGTGACTCCATGCGCCTGAACCAGGCGCTGCTGAACATACTGGGCAACGCCGTCAAATACACTCCCGAGGGTGGGAAGATCCGGTTCATCATCAGCGAAGACGCCGGCGTTGGCGATGGGACGCGCATCTACCGCTTCACCGTGGCCGACAACGGCATCGGCATGTCACCCGATTTCGTCCGCCGCATGTTCGATCCGTTCGAGCGGGAGGATACGGGGGCGGTGAAGGCCACCGAGGGCACCGGCTTAGGGATGGCAATCACTAAGAACGTGGTCGAGATGATGGGGGGCACCATCGAGGTGGAGAGCGCCCCCGGCGTGGGTACCACATTCCGTGTGGCTGTGCCGTTGCGCCCTGCGCCCGACATCGAGGAGGACCTGGATCTGTCGGAGCTTGCGGACATGCGCGTTTTAGTGGTGGACGATGATCCCGATGTGCTTTCCGGTGCGGTGGAAATCCTGGTTGCGGAAGGGCTGCGCGGAGAGGCGGCTCCTAACGGCTATCAGGCGGTATCGATGGTAGTGAACGCCCATATCGAGGACGACGGCTATCGCGCCATCGTTGTTGACTGGGTGATGGCGGGCATGGACGGCGTGGAAACGGTGCGCCAGATTCGCCGGAAGGTGGGGGACGCGGTGCCCATCATCCTGCTGTCGGCCTATGATTGGAGCGAGGTTGAGGACGAGGCTCGGGCGGCAGGCGTGACGGCATTTTTATCCAAGCCGCTCTTCCGCTCGCAACTGTGTCGCACGCTGAAGTACTACTGCGGATGCGAGCAGCAGCAGGAGAAGAAGACCGCCGAAAACGAGCACCGGCAGCTGCGCGGTCGCGTGCTGTTGGTGGAGGACAACGAGCTGAACAGCGACATTGCCTCCGAGCTCATCCGCCAAACTGGCGCTGAAGTTGAGACTGCCATGAACGGGGCCGAGGCGGTGGAGAAGGTGATGCGCGCCCAGGACGGTTATTACGACCTGGTGTTCATGGACATGCGCATGCCGGTTATGGATGGGCTGGAGGCCACGCAAACCATCTGCGAGCTGTCGCGCCGCGAAGACAGGGTGCGGCCGCCCATTGTCGCCATGACCGCCAACGCCTTTTCCAGCGACCGAGCCCAGGCGCTGGCGGCGGGCATGGACGGCTTCATGGCCAAGCCCATCGACGTGCGCGAGCTAGAACGCACCCTGAATCGCTATCTCTAGCAATCGCGGCCTACTTCTCCACTACCTCCACGGTGGGTTCGGCGGGGGCGGGCAGTTCGGCGGCGCAATGGGGGCAGCGGGTGGCACCGGCCAGCACCGGCTCCAGGCAGAAGGGGCAGGTGGGCTCGTGCTCTATCACCTCTTGCCCTTGCTTGTTGCACAGCTTGCTACCGGTATCGCGCACGCGGTTGAACGCCTTCACCATGATGAACACCACCAAGGCGATGATGAGGAAGTTGATGATGGCGGTTATCAGCGCGCCGAAATCGATGGCAACGGTGTCGTTCACGGGAATCTTCAGGCCGGCGAACTGGTTGTTTCCGCCAGTGATCAGCACGATCAGCGGATTGATGATGTTGTTGCACAGAGCCGTGACAATGGCGGTGAAGGCGCCGCCGATGATGATGCCAACGGCCATGTCCATCACGTTGCCGCGCTCGATGAACTCGCGGAACTCCTTTACGAAACTGCTCATGTTTTCCTCCTTAGGGCGTGCGGACGAATCCGGTTCAGTTTAAGCTAAGGCTGCAGGATGCCCAGCGCACTGAGGGCGAATTGGGGCAAAGCGTTGACTTCGGGCGCTTTGGGGCCGAATCCGGCGAATCGCAGGCTTCGGGGCTTACGGGCGAATGAGGCTTACGGGCGAATGGGCCCGCGGGTGAATGTGATCTGCGGGCGAATGGGCCCGCAGGTGAATGTGATCGGCGGGTCGAATTCGTAGGGCAGAGATTCTATCTCTGCCTAACGTGGCAATCGGCATGCGGCTGCAGCTTCCAGGTAAAGGCGAATGGTCATTGCGTCTTCTTCGGTGCGCAAGGGACAAAACCATGCGCATGCGGGCTTTTGCTCTGCTACAATGCATTGGTTTGCACGTGTGTGTGGGGAAGGAGGCAAGGAGCGTATGGCATGGTACCAAGCGGCCATCGTCTTTGCGGTTGCCTTTCTGGTCACCTATGTTACCGTGCCTTTCTCAAAATGGCTGGCCCATAAGCTGGGGGCCATTGACTATCCCTCCAATCGCCGTGTCAACAAAGAGCCGGTGCCCCGCTGCGGCGGCGTTTCCCTGTATTTGGGGATGGTGGCCGCCTGCTTCGCCATTTTTCTGGGGGTGCGCTTCTTCGATTGGTCGCTGCCGGTGCTCTTCGCGCTGGGGAACGTGAACTACATTTTGCTGTTCGTGGGGGTGACCCTCATGTTTGCCACGGGCCTGGTGGACGACATCACCCAACTGGCGGCGCTGCCGAAATTCATCGCCCAGATAGTGGCGTGCTCGGTGGTGGTGTGGGCCGGCGTGTCCATCGGCGAGGTGAACTCGTTTGCGGTAGGTACGGTGCATCTGGGATGGCTGAACTACCCGCTTTCGGTGTTCTACCTGCTCGTGTTCGTGAACATCACCAACCTCATTGATGGCTTGGACGGGCTTGCCGCTGGTCTTGTGGCCATCATCGCTGCGGCTCTCATGTACCTTACGTGGATGCGCGGTAATTACCTGCTGGTGTTGGCCTGCCTGGCCCTTATCGCGGTGTGCCTGGCTTTTTTGCGTTACAACTTCTTTCCCGCCTCGGTGTTCATGGGCGATTCCGGGGCGCTTGTGCTGGGGCTTTTGGTGGGCATCATCTCCATCACCGGCGTGGTGCGCACGCAGGGCCTGATGGTGATGATCGCGCCTTTGGTTATTGCCGGAGTGCCGGTATTGGACACTACTTCGGCAATTATTCGGCGGCTGCGAGGGCATCAGCCCATCGGCCAGGCCGACTTGGGCCACATGCACCATCGCCTGATGCGGGCCGGGCTGTCGCAGCGGCGCGCGGTGGCGGCGCTGTGGCTGTGCTCGGCGGTGCTCTCGGTGGTGACGTGCCTCATGGTAGGCGTTATCAGCTGGAAGCGCTGGACGATATTTGCAGTGCTATTGGTAGTGGTGGCGATAGTCAGCTGGAAGTTCGGCCTGTTCAAGCCCGTGCTGAAGCACCATTACGAGAACCGCGGAAAAATCGGGCCCCGCAAGCCCCATAAGCGGAAGTAGGGGAGGGCGGCTATGAGCGCACGGCCCACGCGTCGGCAGTCAACCGGCCCTATTCGGCCTCAGCGGCCGACCAAGCGCCCCTTGGTAACGGGGCGTATGGCAAAAGTGCCGGCTGGGTTTCCAAATGAAGAGTCCGGCGAAGCGCCAAGCGCCGGTTCGGCTGCCGTTCCGAATGGCCCGTCGCAATCGGCGGACGCGCGAGATGGTCAGGGCGTCGAGTCGAGGCCATCCCCAAAGCCCGTCAAAAGGCCTGGAAAGAGCGCCCTTGACGCCGATGAGCAGCGCCCCGACCATGCCCGTTCTCTGCGCATGGCGGTTTATGCGGTGGCCGGTGTGGTTGTGTTCGCCGCAGCGTTCATCGTGCTGGTGCTGGCGCTCAACCAGCTGCCCTTGCGGTAGGTAGCCCCTCCATAACCCTGTGGTATGATAGGCGTTCGTTTTGAGAAAGCGCTGGCGCCGGCGGGACGTTGGGTCGGCGCTTTGGCGAATTCGAAGAAGGAGAAATGTGCTAAGCACCCTTTCCGAGATCTTGCGGGATAACTGGGAATGGCGTCACCAGATTGGGCGCCTTTCCATATTCGAGCTGGTGAAGAAATCGCGCGGCGCGGTGCTGGGCTGGGGCTGGTTCTTCATCAAGCCGGCCATGTACGACTTTTGCTTCTGGTTTGCGCTGGACATGGGACTGCGGCAAGGGGCCGCCTCCGGCAGCGGTGCTCCGTACATTCTGTGGCTATGCGCCGGCATTATCCCCTGGTTCTTCATGCAGGACATGATAAACACCGGCACCGATGTGCTGCACCGCTACCCCTATCTGGTGAACAAGATAAAGTTTCCCATTAGCAGCATCTCCACCATCTACACCTGCGCCACCTTGATCGTGCAGCTGATGCTGATGGTGGTGCTATTCGCCATCTACTTCCTGTGCGGGCAGCCGCTGGACGTCTACTTGCTGCAAGTGCCGGTGCTGCTGGTGCTGATGTTCGTTTTCTGGGACATGGTGTCCATTGCGTTTTCCGAGCTTTCGGCTGTCAGCAAAGACGTGGCCAATCTCATTCAGGCGCTTTCCACGCCGGTGTTCTGGCTCTCTGGCGTCATCTTCAACGTGTTTGGCATCGGAATTCCCTGGATACAGGCCATTTTGAACTTCAATCCGGTCACGTTCTTCGTCACCTCGTTTCGGTCGGCGTTCTACGACAAAGTATGGATTTGGGAGCACCCGGGGCTGTGCATCGGCTTTGCGGTGGTGTTCGTGGTCACGTTCTTGTTCATGGTGTTCGTGTACAAGCGCTTGAACAAGGAGGTGCCCGATGTCCTCTAACGATGTGGAAATGAAAGAGGCCGGGACGGTGCCTGTGGAAGCATCGGCAGGGGCAGGCGGTGCGGCTGCCGAAAGTGCCGCAGTTGCCGGAAGCGCTGCGGCGACATCTGCCGCATCCGTGGACGCGGGAAAGCCTGTGGCTGTGCCTGCCGAAGCGGCTCCTGCGCCAGCTGAGCCTCAGAAGCCCGAACCGGAGGACCATCGCAAGACCGGCGTGAGCGACGAGGTTGTGGTGGAATTCGACCACGTGACCAAGACCTACCACCTGTACAAGAACGATAAGGGGCGGCTTCTAGGCGTGTTCGGCGTCCGCAAGCCCGGTTGGTTCTTGGGCGATGTGAACGCCAACAACAACCTCACCTTCAAGATACGCAAGGGCGAGGCAGTGGCATTTCTGGGCCGCAACGGGGCGGGGAAGTCCACGGCCTTGAAGATGATCACCGGCGTGGTGTACCCCACCGAGGGCGAGGTGAAGGTTAACGGCCGCGTGAGCGCCCTGCTGGAGTTGACGGCCGGTTTCGACATGAAGCTTACCGGGCGCGAGAACATCGCGCTGCGGGGGCAGATCATGGGGCTTTCCAACGAGGAGATTGCCCGGCTGGAGCCCAAAGTGATCGAGTTTGCCGACTTGGGGCTCTACATCGACCAGCCCATGCGCACCTATTCCAGTGGCATGAAGGCGCGGCTGGGGTTCGGGTTTGCCGTGGGCACCGACCCGGAAATCTTGGTGGTGGACGAAGCCCTTTCAGTGGGGGACAAGGCGTTCAAGGAGAAGTGCGTCAAGCGCATCCGCGAGATCATGATGGACGAGAACGTGACGGTGCTGTTCGTGTCGCACTCTTCTTCCACCGTGCGGGAGTTCTGCAGTCGCGGCATTGTGCTGGATCACGGCACCGAAGTGTTCGACGGTCCCATCGAAGAGGCCGTGGCCTACTACGAGACGAACTACTAGGGCGCCTGCGCGATGGGCAATGCGAAGCTTACTTTGCTGAAGGGCGGGCTGGCGGCGATGGGGGGCGTGTACGCCCTCATGAAGCTGGCGCCGGTGAAGAAGCGCTACACCTTCATCACCAAGTTGCAAGATACGCCTACGGTGGATTTCGAGATCCTGCAAGCGGCGCTGCGGCGGCAGAAGCCCGATTACGAGATTGTGAACCTTTGCAGGCCCATGGACAACCTGGTGGCCTACGTGCCCCACATGTTTGTGCAGCTGTGGTACCTGGCTACTTCCGAAGCGGTGTTTTTAGATCGGTCGTGCCTGATGGTGAACGGCCTTACGCATCGGCCCAGCCTGAAGGTGGTGCAGCTGTGGCACGCGCTGGGCAGCATGAAGAAGTTCGGCTATGCCATTTTGGGCACGCCGGAAGGGGAGAGCGTTGGGCTTGCCGAGGTGTGCCACATGCATCGCGGCTATACCGACATCCTCATTTCCTCCAAAAGCTTCGAACGAGACTACCTGGAGGGCTTCCGCTGCGATCCGGCGGTGATACGGGAAATCCCCCAACCGCGCGCCGATGCCCTCACCAACCCAGAGGAGCGCAGCCTTCGCCGTGCCCACGCCCTGGAGGCGCTCGGCCTCCAGTCAGATCCCACCAAAAAGATCCTCGTCTACGCACCCACTTTCCGCAAAAACCCCGCGGCGGACGCGCAGAGGAAGGTGCAGGCGCTGGTGGATGCCATCGATTTCGACCGATGGGAGTTCGTCTACGCCAAGCATCCGGTGGGGGGCGTGGCTTGCAACGACCCGCGCATCATCCAAAGCCCCATCCCCACCTTCGAAGCCCTGTTTGCGGCCGATGCGGTGGTGACGGACTACTCCAGCGTGATGTATGAGGCGGGGCTGCTGGATTTGCCGGTGCTGTTGTACGCCTACGACTGGGAAGACTACCAGGAGAAACGCACCCATAACTTGGATTTGCAAAGGGATGTGCCCACCCTATTTACCGCCGATCCCGCTCAGATTGCCCGTGCGCTCGACGGCTGCCTTGCGGACGAGTCGTGCGGCTACAACCACGAAGCATTTCAGCGTTTCGTGCGAGAAAACGTAAAGATGCCCCAAGAAGGCACCTGCTGCGAGGCCATCATCGGCTTGCTTTAGAAGTAGTACCCGTGGAAGAGGCGCTGGAACAATTCCATGTCATGGCGATAGGTGATCTTCAGGTTCACAAGATCGGTGGGGATCACCTTCATGGGGATGCCGTTGGCCAACGCCAAGGCGCCGGCGCTGGTGTAGCGGGCCAGCTGCTCTTCCGGCGTTTCGGTGTAGATGCGGTACAGGGGGCCGAACCGGAACAGCTCGGGCGAGGCGCCGGACACGATTTCCTCTCGCGGCACCACTTCGGTGAGGTTGCCCTCTGCGTCGGTGCGGTATACCGTGTCGTACTGCTTTTGGCCCAGCGTTGCCGCCCCCAGTTTGCGAGTGGCCTCGATGGCAAGGGCGGTGGCGCCTTCGTCTAGATAGGGATGAGTGGCATCGTGAATGAGCACGATGTCGTCATCGCCGGCCAGGTGTCGCAGGTGCTCAAGGCCGTTGCGCACCGACTCCGAGCGGGTGGCGCCCCCGGCCACAGTGCCAAGATAGTTGGCTATGCGCAGCTTCTTCGCCCATTCGTCGGCGTAATCCACCCAGCTCTCGTGACATACCAGCACGATGCCGTCCACCTGGGTGAAGCGGTCGTACTTGTCCATGATGTAGGAGAACACCGGCTGGCCCTCCACCTCGATGAATTGTTTCGGCCGATCGGCTCCGAATCGCGTGCCCGAGCCGCCCATCATCAACAGAACGTAGTTCATGGAAATCCCTTTCGAAAGTGTTTTTGCCATTGTAGCGAATGTCAGTGCAGGGCTGGGCTGAAGTTGGATGGGGGTATGGGATAGAATAGGCGGTAATTCGAAAGGAGAATGGCCCATGAAAGCTGCTGTGGTGCAACGGCCCGAAGTTGTGGAAACCTGCGAGGTGGAGCTGCCGACTTTGGCGCCGGGGGAGGTGCTGGTGCGCGTTGCCTATTGCGGCGTGTGCGGCTCGGACGTGCCGCGGGTGTGGATGGGCTCGGCCCACAGCTATCCCATTGTGCTGGGGCATGAGTTCTCCGGCACCGTGGTGCAGGTGGGCGAAGGGACCGATGCGGCGCTGATGGGGCGGCGCGTGGCGGGGGTGCCGCTGGTGCCCTGTCATGACTGCCCCGATTGCGCGGCGGGGGATTACTCGCTTTGCAAACACTACAGCTTTATCGGCAGCCGCCGCCCGGGGGCGTTTGCAGAATATGTGGCGGTGCCGGCGGCAAACGTGTACCCGCTGCCGGAGGATGTGTCCTTCCTGAACGGAGCCGTGTGCGTACCCGCTCCCGTGGCCCTCCACGCTCTGCGTCTCGCTGGTCTGTTGCGATGGGGGAGCAGTGATGCTGCCAGCGCAGAGAGAATCCACCCATCCGAAGAGTCGCAAGGAGAATTCGTAGGGCAGAGATTCATCTCTGCTGTCGGCAACAGCTCCTCCGAGATGTGCGACAGCCCCAATACTCCCGCATGGTTCGCCGCCTGCGCTGGCAAAACCGCGGCCGTGGTGGGTTCGGGCACCATCGGCATCTTCCTGGCTCAGGCGCTACAGGCGGCAGGGGCCCATGTGGTGTTGCTGGGCCGCCGCGAAGCCCCATTGGCGGTAGCCCGCGAGGCTGGTGTGGTTCAAACGGCCCTCACTAGCGGAGACGATTGGATTGCCCAGGTGAAGGAGGCCTATGCGCCGGCCGGCTTCGCTTACGTGTTCGATGCAACCGGCAATGCGGCGGCAATGCCCCACAGCCTGGAGCTGGCCGGTAACCACGGCCGCGTATGTATGGTGGGCACCCCGAAAACCGACATGGTGTTCACCCCGCGCCTGTGGGAGGAGATCAATCGCAAAGAGCTGTTCCTCACCGGCTCGTGGATGTCCTACTCCGCCCCGTGGCCGGGGGAGGAGTGGTCGCTCGCGGCTCAGCTGTTCGCCTCTGGTGACATGCAGGTGACCGAAGCCATGATCGATGCCATCTGCGCCTTAAGCGAAGCCTCCGAAGCCTTCGCCCGTTTCGCCCCTAATTCCCCCAAAAAGCCCTCCGGCAAAATCCTCGTGGACTGCGCATAACGGAAGCAGCTAAAACAGGGCTGCAACTGGATAAGGTCGTACACCAGCCCTTTTCGCGCCCCAAGTGGGCAAAGAGCTCATCGCAGTTCATGACGGGGATGGAAATCCCGCTTGTGGCGGAAGGAGGCTTGCCGTTTCCACCCGTGTCTCTTGCGTAGTTTCCACGCGATGGCAGCGGGGCTTTAGGGGCATTGCGGTAAAATCGCTCCAAACACGCAAGAGAAACAGGAGGCAACCCTCTTATGCATCCTATTAAGCAAATTGTCCAGCGCAACAAGGCGGGGCGCCCGGTGGGCATCTATTCCTGCTGCTCCGCTAACGCCTACGTGGTGAAGGCGGTGCTGCGCAAGGCCAAGCAAACCAAAACCCTGTGCCTTATCGAGTCCACTTCCAACCAGGTGAACCAGTTGGGCGGCTATACCGGCATGACCCCGCAGGACTTTGCCGATTTCGTGGCGAAGCTGGCGGCGGAAGAGGGGCTGGATCGCAGCCGCTACATGTTGGGCGGCGACCACTTGGGGCCGCTGCCCTGGTGCGATCTGCCGGAAGACGAGGCGATGGGATGCGCCGAACAGCTGGTGCGCGCCTGCGTGCTAGCTGGATACACCAAAATTCACCTGGACACTTCCATGCGGGTGGGGGACGACGACCCGCATGCTCCGCTGGACGTGGCAGTGTGCGCTCGCCGTGGTGCGCAGTTGTGCGAGGCGGCGGAAGAGGCTTTTGCGGAATATCGCGTCCAGCATCCGGATGCAGAACCGCCGGTGTACATCTTGGGCAGCGAGGTGCCCATCCCTGGCGGTGCCAGCGATTGCGAGGAAATGGGGGTGACCGCCGTCGAGGACTGCAAACAGGCGTTGGCCGCCTATCGCAAGGCCTTCGACGATCGCGGTATCCTGGATGCCTTCGACCGCGTGGTGGGTTTCGTGGTGGAGATGGGCGTGGAATTCCACGAGCGCACACTGGACGAGTACGACCACGATGCGGCGGCGGAGCTATGCGACTACATGTACGGCACCAACATGGCCATCGAGGGCCACTCCACCGACTACCAAACCGAGAAGAACCTGGCCCAGATGTGCCAGGACGGCTGTGCCATCCTCAAAGTGGGGCCGGCGTTCACCTTCGCGTTGCGCGAGGGGCTGTTCAGTTTGGAGGGCATCGAGCAGCGGGTGTACGCCGAGCAGCCAGAGAGGCGCTCGTACTTCCGCCGCACGCTGGAAGAGGCCATGATGGAGAACCCCAAGCATTGGGAGAGCTACTATCGCGGCAGCGAAAACGATCAAGCTATCAGCCGTGCCTACAGCTTCTTCGACCGCAGCCGCTACTATCTGCCGGAACGTAAGGTGAGCGAGGCGTGCGAAACGTTGCTGGCTAACCTTGCGGATGGGGTTATTCCGCTGTGCATGCTCAGCCAGTACCTGCCCACCCAGTACTATCGCATCCGCGCCGGGCAGCTGGCGAACAACGCCGAAGACATCCTGCTGGACCGCATCGGTGACCGCATAGACGACTACCTCTACGCCACCCGTAACAACGGAGAGATGTAGGCGGAAGATTCAGAGCACCCGTTTCGTCTAATCCCGATGCGAGGGTATGAACCCCGGCAGGTCGGATTTTCGTAGGGCAGAGATTCTATCTCTGCCTAAGCGACAAGGGAAATCGGGCTATCGGTAGACCAAAGAACCTAATCCAGGAAGTGCCAATGCAGCAACCGCAACAAGACCCCAACATCCAGCCGGCTCCAAAGCCCTACAGCGAGATTCCCGCGCCCGAGCGCCCTATGAGTGCGGCCGTCATCCAAGACGTCATTTGGCACCGCACCCACATGCTGCTAGTGCTCTCCAACGCCGAAGGCGCCCAACCGGTGCTGTTCTGCAATACGCGTCAGCTGGTACGGCCGCTGCAAGAGGGCACGGTCGAGGGCTTCAGCGAGAGCGTCCCCGAAGGCTGCCGCGTATTTAAGATGAACTTTGCCAATGGTCAAGTGCGCGGGCTTCTGCCCAGTGGTATCTGGCAACTGAGCGACGGGGAACAGCTGACCCAGTACCAAGTGGCACCAACGGTGATGCGCAAGCTGGAGGACCTCAACCGCTCCTTCTACTTTGGTAAAGGCGAGCTGTACGGCATTCGCTTCAACGTTCCCCAGGAGGATTTCCTGCCGCCGCGGCTGGAGCTGCAGGTGGATTACTTTAGGCGCAACGACAAGCCGGGGATGCCTCTCTCGAAGAAAAAGCTGCTGTTCGCCGGCATGAACGGCCTGTACCACCTGTTCCGCGCCGGCGCCAAGAAAGACGGTAAGCACGTGCTGTTCATGTCGGAGAACAACGATCGCATGATGGGCAACCTGGCGGCCATCCACCAGCGGCTTCAAGAGCGCGGCTTGGACGACGAGTTCACGGTGGACTACAGCTTTCGCAATATCTTCAAGCAGGGGGGCGCAGCGAAGGTGGGCGACACCGTAAAGGTGCTGAAGAAGATGGCGCAGGCGGATTACATATTCGTCGAGGACTATACCCCCATTCTGAACAGCGTGAATTTCCCGCCCGAGGTGGAGATAACCCAGGTGTGGCATGCGGGCTACGGGTTCAAGCTGGTGGGGTTTGGGCGCTTCGGCATCAGCGGCAGCCCCAATCCCTACGCAGCGGGGCATCGCAAGTACACCCATGCGCTGGTGGGCAACAGCCATCTGAAGGAGATATACGCCGAAGTGTTCGGCATCCCGGAGAGCTGTATGCTGCCCACTGGTATGCCGCGCCTGGAACATTTCTTGGACGAGGACGTACGTGCGGAGGCGGAACGCGAATTCGAGGAGCGTTTCCCCGGGGCGGCAGGCAAACACGTGGTGCTGTTCGCTCCCACCTATCGGGGGAAGGACCAGGAGAGTGCCCACTACAGCTTCGACCAGCTGGATTTCGATGCGCTGGCGAAGTTCTGCCAGGACACCAACAGCGTGGTGCTGTTCAAGATGCACCGCTTCATTGAGGAACCGGTGCCCATTCCGCCGCAGTACGCAGACATCATGATGGACGCCAGCGGCGGCGACATCAACCGCCTGTACTACAAGACCGATGTGCTGGTGACAGATTACTCCAGCTGCTTCTATGATTATTTGCTGCTGGGACGCCCGGTGGTGTTCTTCCCTTACGACCTGGATTATTACGCCGCAACGCGGGGCATTCATCGGCCGGTGGAAGATGTGGCTCCGGGGGCCGTGTGCA
>CANSTH010000045.1 GCA_947649875.1 uncultured Parvibacter sp.
TGGTCGCGGGCATCTGCGCCATAGCCGCCATCTTCTGCAAGCGCGCCCAGCTGCTGGTGGGCGGCTTCCAGATCCCCAACGTCGACCTCCCGGCCGTCATGACCCCCTTCACCGTCACCAACTGGGAGGGCAACATGGCCCAGGCCTACGCCGGCATGGTCTACTGGCCCGCGCCGCTCGAGTTCGGCGTCGCGCTGGGCGTGGTGGCCCTGGCCTTCCTCATCTTCTTCCTGGGGCTGAAGTTCCTGCCCCTGAAGTCGGCCGACCGGGAGTAGTCCCCTGACAGGCCCGCATTTACCTGATGCCCCTTCGTTCAAGTGCCCCGGAGCTGTTCCGGGGCACTTGGCTTTTGAAGAGTTCCTGTGCTAGGGCCCCTGTTTTGGTATGGGGCGTTTTTCGTTGTTTAGCACTAAAGATGACAATCAACCACTAGGCCGGTAAAAGTCCAACTTCGGAAATAAAAACAGTCCAACTTTGGAAATAAAAGCAGTCCAACTTCGGAATATGTATTTCTGACGTGCTATTATAGCTTCGACATAAAGGAGGAGCTTAATGGCTGAAAACGACTCGTTAGGAAGAGAATACTGGCCAAGAATTGCCGATTCGGTATTGGATAGGGCCCTTCGCAGGTCGGGCGCAGTGCAGATAGTGGGTGCTAAATGGTGTGGCAAGACTGCGACGGCACGATGTCGGGCAAAGAGCGCCGTGTTCCTTCAAGACCCTGACGAGAGGACGGCGCTCCTTGCCCTTGCGGAAACCAAGCCATCGTTGCTTCTGGAGGGGGAAGAACCTCGCTTAATCGATGAGTGGCAGGAGGCCCCTCAGCTTTGGGATGCAGTTCGATTTGAGGTGGATCGCGGTCACGGGAGGGGGCGATTTATTTTGACGGGCTCTGCAACCCCAAAAAAGAGGCCGCAGCATTCGGGTGTGGGACGAATACTGCGCATGCACATGCGCCCCATGTCCTTATTTGAGTCGCGAGAATCGGAAGGACTTGTTTCCCTACGGGCGCTTTTCGAGGGCGAAGAGCTGCACGGGGGTATTCTGTCGGCGGATATTGAAGATATTGCTTTCGCGCTGTGCAGAGGTGGTTGGCCGGAAGCGGTGCTGGAAAAAGATAGGGAGATAGCACTTGAGTTGGCGAAAGACTATGTAGAGGAACTGCTTGGCTCGGACATAGATGAGCTTGGCGACAGGAAGAGAAACGCAACATGGCTAAGAGCTATCCTGCGCTCCTATGCCCGTAATGTTTCAACGGAGGCGAGCCAAGCTACTATTGCAGCCGATATGCAGTTGGAACCTCCGTCCGACAAGACCGTTGCGGATTATTTGGATGCCTTGAGGCGAACTTACGTAACGGAGGACTTGCCGGCCTGGAATCCAGCTCTTCGAAGCAAGACGGCGGTGCGTACGAGCCCTACCCGGCATTTCTGCGATCCCAGCATTGCTGTTGCCATGTTAGGGGCATCGCCGAAAAAGTTACTTAGGGACTTCGGCACATTTGGCCTCCTCTTCGAGTCGTTGTGCGTACGCGACCTGCGAGTTTATGCCGCTGCTCTACGCGGCTCCGTTTACCATTACCGCGACAAAACAGGGCTTGAGGCCGATGCGGTGGTGGTATTGGACGACGGACGATGGGGCGCCGTTGAGGTAAAGCTTGGGGAGAGGCAAGTGGAAGAGGGCGCGGCTCATTTGCTTAAGCTTGCAAACAGGGTGGACGTTGAGAAGGAGGGCAGCCCATCTTTCCTGATGGTTCTGACGGGCCAGACAACGGCCTACCGTCGTCCCGATGGGGTGTACGTGGTTCCCATTACTGCCCTTGCGCCTTAGGGCTGAGGCGGGGCTAGTGCAATGTCGCCCTTGGAAACGACGGCCTGCTTCCATTCGGGCCTTTGGTTGGGTGTGGTTCTCGAACAGCGCCCAACCGTCTATGTGTCAGAACCGTCGCCATAGCGTCGAAGGATGACCAGCATCTCCTCTTTTGAGTGAACATCCATCTTCGCATAGATGCGCTTGATGTGGCCCCGTGCCGTATTGAGCGATATGCCCAGCTCGTCGGAGGCGTATTGGAGCGTATGGCCGTGGCAGATCAGCAGCATGAGGTCGCGCTCCCGCTTCGTGAAGTGGTAGTCTGCCGAGGCACGCTCGATGGTCTGCTCCATTACATCCCGGCTTTCCGCAGGCCCCGGAGTGTCTGCGATCACCTGGGGGCTCGCCGTTGCCTCGACCGGCCCCTTTTCGGGATGCAGCAGCACCATCAAATACGAAACAATGAGGAATACCCCCAAAGAAACCAGCAGTACCTCGGAATTGCCCAAGGTGCTGATCCACTTGGCGATCACCTCGCCGAGACTGATTCCCGTCAAGAGAATGAACCAGCCGATAGCGAAGATGGCATAGGCGGGCCGGTTGCTTCGCTGGGAGAAGTCAACGCAGCGCACCCACCAGTAGGCGAGTACCGAGTAGTTTCCAACGGCAAATAGCGTGAGGGCCACGCCGCTCAGGGCATCGCCGGCGATCAGAATCATCAGGAAGCTCACCGCGGCGGCGCCGGTGATCAGATACCAGATATACAGCAGGTTGAAGTTCCTCTTGAGAAGGCGTACCCAGGCGATGGGGAGGAGCACGAGGACGGCCCCGCCCAGCCGGTATACGATGTGGTACAGGGAGTCCCGTTCGGCGATGAACCCGAAGGGGAGGGCTTGCATGATCCCCCACAGCACTGCATAGATGGCCAACGAGATGGCCCATTTGCCGTCTCCCTTCAGCGAGAGT
Organism: uncultured Parvibacter sp.; assembly: GCA_947649875.1. Lineage (GTDB taxonomy): Bacteria > Actinomycetota > Coriobacteriia > Coriobacteriales > Eggerthellaceae > Parvibacter. The sequence continues at coordinate 2,776 of CANSTH010000045.1, forward strand.
GCCGGCTGGCGCTTCGCCGGCAAGGGGTTGTCAGCTCCGCAGAACTTATCAAGAGCGATGGCGTACATGAGGCAGCCGGCCAAGGGAAGGGCGACTAGCAGAGCCCCGATCAGCAGATCGGGAAGGAAAGAGAGGGCTATGACTCCGCAGCCGGCAATGGCTAAGGATAGGCAGACATGGATCATGGCCTCCGACAGCGAGAGTCGTGCGTACACTTCACCCCATTGAATGTAGAGCCACCCGGCCGCCATGCTCGCTACCGAGACAATCAGCGGAGATGACGAGTCTTGGTTGAACCACAAAAGGCAGCCCAGCACCACGAGCGTTCCGGTGCAGGCGACGTTCAGGATGCTCAGGGATTTTTTCGAAAGCGCCCGCCCCAGCAGCACGGCAACGACGAGGGCGGGGAAGAGTCCACGGAAGAAATTGCTGAGCACGAGGTCCCAGCCGCCATCCCCCAGGACTTTTTGGGCGTAGGGAATGCACCCGAGCCATATTCTGATGCCCGTGATGCCCAGCAGCGAGACGTGCAGCGACACAGCGGCCTCGCTCTTTCCTGATTGCCCGTTCCGCACGTTCCCCCTCCGTGATTCTCCGCCCGGCAGCCCAATGGATTGGCATTCGGCTTTCGGCGCTGCCTCGCTCTGTTTCGCGAATCGCGCACTCTTTGCATAATTATGCCCGTATCGGGCCGTTTGTAAAACAGACATAAAAGATGTCTCCCTGTCAAAGGCGTTTTTCTAAAAAGATGTCTCTTTCGCGGCCGCCGACCGCTGCCGATACTGGCTTCGCATCGAGGAGGCTTTCTTATGGGAAGGAGGAAACATGGAGAGGAGCAGCGAAGTAATCGGCAGAGAGGAGGAGTTATGGAGACCAGTCTCGAACAGGAAATAGCGGGGAAGGAAGCGGTCGAGCGCAGCCAAGAGGACAACGTGCTGAAGACAGAAGGGCCTTCCCCGAAAAAGAAGCGGCGGAAGGGCGTTATTGCCGGAGCCGTGGTGCTGGCAGTCGTGCTGATAGCCGGCATCGGTATGTGGATTTGGCACGAGCAGCCGAGTTTTTGCGGGACGGTGTGCCACGACACGATGGGGTCGTACCTCGAGGGCTATGAGAGCGGTGATTTTCTGGCCCACAATCATGCCCAGGCCGGCGTGGCTTGCCTGAATTGCCACGAAGCCGAATTGAACACGCAAGTAGCGGAGCTTCAGGTGCAGATGAGCGGCGACTACCGGCTTCCGTTGGCAAAGATGGAGACCACCGACGAGTTCTGCCTCCGTGATGGATGCCACACCCGCGAGGAGATCGTCGATAAGACGGCTTCTTACACGACGGCCGATGGGGAAGCAGTCAATCCCCATGCGATCACGTTTTCTGCGGACTACGACACCACCGAAAGCCCTCATGAAGTGGAGGGCGAAACCATCGCATGTGCTACGTGCCACACGATGCACAGAGCATCGGCGGGGATCGGCTATTGCTACGACACGTGCCACCATACGGAAACCTTCGCATCGTGCTACGACTGTCACGATCATCGCTAATTCCGAAATCATGCACATATTTATGAAAGGGGATGCGTTATGAAACATCAAGCTATTTCACGTCGGTCGTTTCTCGGTGCCTCGGTTCTTTCGGTTGGGGCCCTCACGCTTGCCGGTTGCAGTGCGGCCAAGAGCGCTGGTTCTTCCGGCATCGAATGGTCCGAGGAAACCGATGTGGTGGTTGTAGGGTTCGGCGGTGCTGGTGCGGCGGCGGCAATCGCGGCTTCCGATGCCGGTGCCAGCGTCATTGTTCTCGAAAAGGCGCCCGAGGAGGATTGTGGCGGCAACACTTCTGTGTGCGGCGGTACTGCTTGCGTGGCTGATCCCAATCAGAAGGACATGGCCTTCGATTTCATTCGCTACCAGATGCCCGACACTACTACCGATGAGGAGATCAAGGGCTATATCGAGGAATCTGCAACGCTGCAACAGTGGCTCGAGGAACATGGTGCCGATGTGACGGTTGGCGAGACCAAGGGGTCGATGTACGGCTCCCTTCCGACGGCGGTTTCTTTCCCCACCACTTTGAAGGTTGGCGGAAATGGCTATGGTCTGTTTACTTTCCTGAAGGGTGTAACCGAGTCTTCGCCGGGTGTGTCTATCGTGTACGAGACCCCGGCCACTCGCCTCATTTTCGATCCGGAGACTAAGGAAGTGAAGGGCGTTGTCGCCACTGATAGCGCTGGCAACAGCCTGAATATTAAGGCCAAGCGCGGTGTTATCCTTACTTGCGGCGGTTTCGAGAACAACAAGGCCATGCTCAACGCTTTCTACCCGCCCCATGTGCCCATTTATCCTTGCGGCACTCCGTACAACACGGGCGACGGCGTGCGCATGGTCACTGAAATCGGGGCCCAGCTTCGTGGCTTCGGCTCGGTCGAGTGGGGTTGCCACTGCTGCAAGCCAGCAGCAGATGAGGTTGGCGTTTCGTGCGGGTTCACGTGGACCGATATGGAATGCTGGAGTAACGCCATCATGGTCAATGCTCAGGGCGAGCGCTTTGTCAACGAGTCGGCTGGCACGGTGTCGAACCGCAAGATCTTGCGTCCCCTGCACGACAAGTCTCAGCTGCCCGAGCTTGCCTTCAGCATGGACACCATCGGCTATGTGAACCTGCCCATGTACCTTATCTGCGATGATACGAAGGTGAAGGCTGGCCCCGTGTTCAACAACTGCACGTCCACGGCGGGCAATCACTGGGCCAACATCCACAAGTGGTATACCTGGAGCGATGACAATCAGGCAGAAATTGACAAGGGCTGGCTTGTCAAGGCTGACACCATCGAGGAATTGGCGGATAAGCTAGGCATTGATCCGGCAGGGCTTGCTGCTACCGTTGCGACATACAACGAGGGCTGCGCTGCCGGCGCCGACTCGGCCTTCGGTCGCGAAAACGCGCTCTCGCCGGTGCTCACGCCGCCCTTCTACGGCTGCGAGCTGGGTCTTGGACTCATCAACACTCAGGGGGGTCCTGTGCGCAATGCCGGCCATCAAGTGCTGGACAACGACAACAACCCCATACCTCGTTTGTACACGGGCGGTGAGTTCGGTTCCATTTACAGCTGGCTCTATCAGGGTGCGGGCAATGTGCCGGAAGCGCTGGGCGCCCGCACTGCCGGTACCAATGCCGCTAACGAGGAGCCGTGGGAGTAACGGGGTAATACGGCTGGCGGATAGGCAGCCCCCTCCACTGCCTTTCCGCCAGCCCGAGCCCATTACGGGTGCCCCGTTCCGAGCTTATTTTCAGAACGGGTGAGAAGAAACCGTTGCGGCTGGTTGACACCGCAACGGTTTTGTTTTTCCCCGGCTAGCGCGGGCTAGGGAGGTGGGCGGCTTGGGAGCGTTATCCTTGACCCATCATTTTCGAAAGGAGAGCGTGCCATGTACAAAGTCCATTGCTTAAACAACATCTCCCCCAAGGGGCTGGAGCTGCTGGACGAGAACTACGAGCTAACCGACAACGTGGAGGAGGCGGACGTCATTCTGGTGCGCTCTGCCAACATGCACGAGATGGCCGTGCCCGCCAACCTGAAGGCAGTGGCCCGCGCCGGCGCCGGCGTGAACAACATTCCGCTGGAGGCGCTGGCAGAAGCGGGCGTGGCAGTGTTCAACACCCCGGGCGCGAACGCCAATGCGGTGAAGGAACTGGTGATTGCCGGCATGCTGCTGGCTTCCCGTGACATCGTTGGCGGCGTGGAGTGGTGCCGTGCCAACGCCGACGACGAGAACATCGGCAAGTCCGCCGAGAAGGCCAAGAAGCAGTTCGCCGGCACCGAGATCACCGGCAAGACGCTGGGGGTTATCGGGCTGGGTGCCATCGGCAAGCTGGTGGCGCAGGCGGCAGAGGCGCTGGGCATGAAAGTGGTGGGCTACGACCCCTATTCCAGCGCCGAGAAAGCGGCGGCCATTTCCCCGAACCTGGTGTACGTGGAAAGCCTGGACGACCTCTACCCGGTAGCCGACTTCGTGACCATTCATGTGCCTGCCACTCCTGACACCAAGGGCATGGTGAACGCGGAAGCCTTCGCCCAGATGAAGGACGACGTGGTGCTGCTGAACTTCGCCCGGGACACCCTGGTGGACGATGCCGCTCTGGCCGAGGCCATGGAGGCGGGCAAGGTGCGCGCCTACGTGACCGACTTCGCTAACCCCGCTGTAATGCAGCTGCCCCGCGCCATCGTGATCCCGCACCTGGGCGCTTCCACCGCCGAAGCCGAGGACAACTGCGCCATCATGGCTGTACAGGAGGTAATGGCCTACCTAGCCAACGGCGAGAAAATCCACTGCGTGAACATGTAAAAGCGCTTGGCAATCCAGATCGAAGTTCTACGCGGGGCGGTCTAAAAGACCGCCCCGCTTTTTTTGCAAATACGAGTGTTCGCGGAAAATAGCGGCTGCGGCCGTCTTTTAAGCGACGGTTGTCGCAGCTTTAGTTTTCCAGCATGTACTTCACAAGGTATCCTTCGCGGATTCCGTTCTTGCAGATTTGCAGGGTGTCGGCACCGAAGGTGGTCATGGCGGCGTGGATGATGGCCAAGCCGGGGCCGATGGTGTGCAGCCGATCGGGTACGGCCTTCGCCGCCAGGTGGCAGAAGTCGTGAGCCTCGTTCTCCATCATGTCCAGCAACGTGGTCACGGTTTTGGCGGAAACTGCCTTGGGGGCGTATCCCCCGGTGAAGGCGGCCCCGGCCAACTTCGCGGTGGCGCGGACGCTGCCGCCAATGCCGTGCAGCACGCCGCAGCGGTAGATTGACGGGTCGGCCTTCTGGCGCAGCAGTTCGTTGAAGGCGTGCTCTATGCATTGCACTTCGCGGGCGGTGGGCAGTATCAGGTTCACGTACTGGGCGTAGGCTTTCACGCATCCCAGCGGCAGGCTGAGGTTCAGAGTGTCGCTGCCATCGTTTACGCAGGTAAGTTCGGTGGAGCCGCCCCCAAGGTCGAGGAGAGTTCCGTGGGACATGGCGCTTTTGCAGGTGGCGCCGATAAAGCCCAGATGCGCCTCTTCCTCGCCGGACAGCAGCCGGATGGGCTTGTCGATAGCGCCTTCGAGCGTGGCCACCGCATCGTTAGAGTTCTTGCACTCGCGCAGCACGGCGGTTGCGAAGATGCCCACTTTTTTGCAATCCAGATCCTCTGCCTGGTCCAGCAGGTTCTCCAGCACGTCCTTCGCCACTTGCATGCCTCGGCTGCTGAAGATGCCGTCTGTCGTGTAGGCGGCCAGCCCCGCCATCTTCTTGCTGCTGAATATGTGCTCGAAGTCGCGTTGGCCCTGCTTGTCTTCTTTCGGGGCCACTTCGTAAACGTCTAGTCGCACCGAGTTCGACCCAAGGTCGATGATGCCGTATCTTGCCATGGGGCTTTCCTTTCTGCTTGCGCAGGGTGGGTGTATCCCTTCCGCTTGCGCGTGCCCCACATATATTAGTACGGTGGTACTCTGCGCTACTCTTCTGCACCCTTCTTGCATCCAAACGGTACTCGCGGCAACACAGAGGGGCGCTTAGTTTGAGTGGTCAAGATTGCGAGTTCGGTACATAAAGTAAACAGGTGGGCCGAATTCGACCCGCTTTTTGGTCAAAATCGGGAGTTGGGTACATGGGCTTGCCGCAATTCGGGCCGTGCAAAGCCTTTGAGGTTGAGAGGTCTTTCTAGACGAGGCCATGACCTGGGATTTTACCGAGCAGTGTTTGGCTGCTTCCTCGCTCTGGTGCGGGTGACCTGCTTTAGGCGTTTGGGCGACGTACCCAACTGCCGATCTTGACCAAAATTGGCCCAAAAATCGCCATCGTGATTATGGCCATGTACCCAACTGCCAATCTTGTCCAAGGGGGACGCGGGGAAGCCGGTTTCGGCGGGAGTTTTGCCGCAGGGGGGTCAAACCAAACGAAAATGCGCCGGGACCGCGGCCTGATGTTGCTCGGCTGCGGTCCCGGGGGTGTTGCTGGCGGTGTTTCTGCCGGGTAGGGAAGCGAAGGGCTAGCCTATCAACGCGATGATGGTGTCTGCCACCAAGTTTGCGTGTACGCCAGCGGCCAGCACCAGGAAGCGCAGGGCGCAGCCACCGGCCAAAGCCCCGCAGGCGCCTACGAGGGGCAGCCAGCGGGAAAGCCCCGTGGGCTTCGTTGCCGGTGACGGAGCGGCGGCAACAGCTTCGGTGCCCGCGGCGTCCTGGCTTGGAAGCTGGGTCGAGGGAGCAACGGCGGCGTCCTGGCTTGGAAGCTGAGCCGAGGGTGCAACGGCGGTGCTCGCCTTGTCGTCGGCTGCTGTATCCGAGGGGGCGGGGGCTGCAACAGGGTTAGTGGCTGCAGCAGAGTTAGTAGCCGTGAGGGGTGTGCTCTCGCTTGCCTCATCCCGGCCGCTCTTTGCAAGCCCGGCAATGGCCACTGCCAGCGGCAACGCAAGGCCAGCGGCTACAAGAAGCACCCAGAACCAGCCGGCCAGCGGCCCTTCCACCAGCATGGCGGCAGAAGCTGCGGCAGTTGCGCCTTCGGCGTCCGATCCGCTGCCGGCCAAAGCTGCTACCATGAAAGCGGCCAGCACAACCATCTCCACCAGCACCAACACCACTACGCAGCGCTCGAGGAAGCGTTTGGCGTCGGCGGCCAGCGGGTCTTTGCGTGCCGCAGCTGCCGCCATTACCTCCACCAGTGCCACGCCGGTATCGAAGGCGGAGACCGTGAACAGCAGCGGCAGCAGCGGCGTGTTCCAGAAGGGCACGCTGGCGGGCGCCATCAGCAGCATGCCGGTGTATACCGCCACGAAGGCGCCCAGTACGATGCCGATAATCGCCAGCGTACGGCGCACGCTGGCCGGCACCTTCACCTTTTCTGTGGCGAATATGGCCGAAAGGCCGAACACCACGATGGCGGCAAAAGCGCCCCATGCCCCGAAGGTCATCCATGATGTGAAGTGGGAGAAGCTCTGCCACATCATGAGGCCACGCACCGGGGTGATGAGCTCGGCCAAAAGCAGCAGCAAGCCGACGGCCAAGCTGATGGTGGCGGCCCACATGGAGGCGCATACCGTGCGCCTGTTGTGAGCGGCGTCTTTGAGGTACAGGATGGCAGCGGTTAAAAAGCATCCGCCGCCCATGCCGCCGAGAAAGAGATACAGGGCAGGTTGCCAGCCCCAAACAGTCTGCATCATCACGATCACCTCCCCGGTCCAAGAACGAGGCAGGAGGGGTTGTTTGCCTCTGCAATGGGAATTGCGGCGCCATCGATTTTTGCTTGCAGCTCATCCAGCGGGCCGAACTCCAGAGCGCCGAACTTGCATGCTTGCACGCAATAGGGGTCCTCGTCCTCTCTCAAGCCAGCACTGCGGCAGGCATCGCACTTGTCCATAGATACCTCGTTGTACGTGGGCACGCCATAGGGGCAGGCTTGATAGCAATACTTGCAGCCCATGCAACGATCGGCCTTTACGCGCACGATGCCCTGGTCGTCCTTCCAGATGGCGCCCGCAGGGCACACCGCCATGCAGCTGGGCTCGGCACAGTGCATGCAGGCGGTGGAAACGAAGAAGGTCCTTCCCCGTGTGCGGGTGAACGATTGGACACGACGCCGGTCTTGCGTACCTTCGGAAAGCTTGTTCTCCCGCCGGCACGCTTCCACGCAGCAGCCGCAGCCAGAACAGCGGGACACGGCAACCAGGAAGCCATATTGGCCTTTTGGGGCGCTGACGCCAGTGGGGGATGCGTCTTCTGCCGCATCGGCGTGTGCTTCACCTGCCGTCAGGGCCCATGCACCTCCTAGAGCGGCTGCGCACGCGCCCGCTGCTGATGCCTGGATCAGCGTTCGGCGTGTTATCGATTTATCTTCCATATCAACTCGCTTTCGAAATTGAAGCGACGCGTCGGCGCCTATTCCTCTACCTCGAACACCATGCTGGAAGCCAGGGGAGAAACAGTGCCGTCGTCGGTGACCGCCCGAACGTCCAATTTGAAGGTGCCCGCCTGTTGGGTGATGTAGTCGAAGTGCCAGTACACCCAGCTTTCGGTGTCGGATGAGGTGGTGTCGAAAGCGGTCCAGGTTTCGCCGCCGTCTAGCGAGAACTCCACGGCGGTCACCTGGTTGCCGCAGTCGTCGGCATAGCCCTCGAAGGAGATCATGTCACCCACTTTGAAGGTGTCGTTCACGGTGTTCAGGATGTTCACCTTGGCGCGGTACTCGGCATCGGGGCCCTCAACTGCTGGCGTTTCCTCACTTGCGGAAAGCTCGATATCGGTGACGGCACGGGTGAAGTACTTGGCCACAGTGTCGGGAATCCACACCTGCAGGCGCTCGCCTTCGGGAAGCTTCTGGTCGTCGATTTGGTACACCAACATGGCTTCCTTCTCAAGCACGTAGGAGAGAGGCAGCGGCATCCCATAGCCGTCCTTGTCCTTGAAGGTAATGGTGTTCGCCTCGGGCGAAACGCCAGCCATCTCTATCATGTCGGATACCTTCACGCCGGTGACGTTGGCCATGGAGAGCGCCGGGCTCATGCCGCAGCTGCAGCGCATGTTCTGCTGCTGCTTCTCGTCCATGTTCTCAAGCTCTGCCAGACTTATGGTATGCACCTTGTCCACCAGGCCGCCCACGTTCAGGTAATAGTCCTCGTGCGATACCTTGTCGAAGGCGTAGCCCGGCTTGGCACACATCGAGGTGACGGCAGTGCCGAACAGGTTGAATACCTCATCGGCGGGGGTGAGGGTGTCCTGTGTGAACGAGAAGGTTCCGGATACGTTGGCGATTCTGCTGTAGTCAACGGCATTGCGCATTATGGCACTCCCGGCACCGGTGTCTGTGTTCGGCGCGGCATTGCCATCGCTCCACTGAAGGCCCATCGCCGGCGTGATGGCTCCTATGCCTCCCAGCACCAGGCTGGCTCCCATGGTGCAGCTGAATATCTTGATTCCGGTAGAACGTTTCATGCTATTCCTCCACGTTGCTCTTGGCGGTGACCATTACTTTTTGGGGCTCTTCGCTGACCAGGCCGGTTTCAGTGACGCCGCGAGCCATCAGCACGTAGCTGCCATCGCTCTCGGGGGTCCAGGTGTAGTGCCAGTAAACCCATTGGCGCGGATCAGTCTGGCCCAGGTCGTAAGAAGTCCAGGTCTCTCCGCCATCCATGGAGAACTCGACGGTGGTCACGGCCTCGTCAAAGGCATCGGCGTAGCCTTCGAAGGTGAAGGGCTTGCCGGTCTCGATGATTTTGCCCTCGGGGCACTTAAGCACGGTTACGTTGGGCTTGTTCATGTAGGGGCCGGTGCCGTAGTTGTTGAAGCCGCATTCCAGCACGGCCGACCAGTCCTTGTCCTCGTCGGTGAGGATGTAGCCACGGCACTGTTTGATGTTGCCCTGGGCATCGCAGGCCTCAACCCAGTTGATGCAGGGAGCACCCTGGCTGGGGGTCAAGCGTTCGCCATCAATCTTGTACACCAGGTACACGTTATCGAACTTGTTCTCGGCCACACCGCGGGTGCTGTGGTGCACATCGTTGTGGAATTCCTGGCGGTCGAAGATGACGCCGGTGAAGCCGTCCTGGGCACCGCCGGCTTTCTCCAGCAGCCAGGTGAACGGAATGCCGGTGATCTCCACTTGGCCGATGCCGGCAGCGCCGGGCATGTTGTCGAGGCATTCCATCTTGGAGAGCTTGGTCACGGTAACACCGGCGCTCTCGGCCTCTTTAATAAGGTCACCCAGCTTGGCGGTGAACGGCTTGTTTACCAGGCCGCTCATGTTGATCTCCCAGTTTTCCACCACATCGAGGGGCATTTCCAGGTTAAGTTCGTTCTTGCCCATGATCTTGATCAGGTGATCGTAGTCGGTATGCACCCAGTCGTAGGTGAACAGCTCTTTGCCGGGAACCGTGGTGTCTTGGTCGAATACGAAATCGCCCTGCACGTCCTCAACCTTCACGATACCGTCCATGTGGTTGTATTTCACCTGGTCCCACAGCTCTATGCCCTGGCCGCCCTCGGTCATGTTGTGGCAGCTCATGCACTGGCCGCCGCGCTCTTCGAAGGTGTTGCGCACCCGTTCGCCGTAGTGCACGGCGTGCATCAGGGTGCCCATCTCGTAGCCATCGTCCTCGCTGTGGCACAGCATGCACTGGTCAACGGTGATCCATGGTTGCAGGTAGTCGTTCCACACGGTGAGGTGGGTGTACTCCATGTTGCGCAGGGTGTCGGCCAAATCCTCGTGGCAGGCGCCGCAACCGCGGTTGTCTGCGTCAAGGAAGTAGTTGTTGTAGGAAGTGCCGCCCCAATAGGGCTTGCTCCAGTGGTAGCACTCGTATTCGCTGGGGGTGCGCTGCACCTTCGTGCCATCTTTTAAGGTGCGAACCTCGGGCGAGTATTCGCGGTTGATCTCGTCTTGGCGGGCGTTGATGGCTTCCAGCTCGGCCTCAGCCTCGTCCATGGCGTTCTCATACGTGGGCTCTTCTGGAGTGGCCTGCTCCTGTGGAGCGCTTTGGGTGCAGCCGACTGCAATCATCGAGGCGGCCGCTACGGTTATCGCGGCAAGCGCCAGCTTCCCTCTTGCTCCCCTTCCCCTTTCCATTCTGTCCCCTTTCTTTTCTCGGGTGTGTTTCTTCGCGACGTCCTCCGTTGATTCGCCGCTTCGCATATCTTTTCTTCCATTGACCAGTTTTTCTATCAACGAAACAGGGTGAAATTTGCAAACGCCCATTTCAGCCGCATAGCCCGGTTTGGGGGATGGGTTTTAATCTTGGGAGAGCTCGGCTAAAATGCGTGTGCAAAAGAAAACGGGGGAGAGCTCTGAGACGTGGGGGAGGTTGCCTATGCATCGTTCGTATGCTTCAGTGCGCTGCTCCGTTTATGTTTCGGTAGGGCTTATGCTGGTATACGTATGGTCCTCTCTTTCCGATCATACGTTCAGCCTGCGCGATTCGCTTCCCCAGTTGTTCGGGGTGAATCCCCGGGCGTTTTTCCTAATGGGCATTCTGGCTTTGAGCATTGGTCTCGTGGCGTCCTCGAAGCTGCTAAAGGAAAAGACCTCTCCGTTCGAGGTGCTTATGCCCGTTGTGGGCTCGGTGGGCACGGCTTGCATTGCCATCGCGCCGTTTCAGATGCTTTTCTCCGCTGGAGCGCTGTGTGCCATAGGGCTGGTGGCGCTTGGATTTAGCTATTGCCGGTTCATCGTTCGCTTCGGATTGCTTTTTCTCGGCGACAGGTCTGTGGCCCGCATTGCCTATTGCATTGCGGGTGCGCTCATCATGGAGCCGCTTGTGCGCGTGGGTCTTGAGTCGAATTTCGATCATTCGGTGCTTGCCGGCGTTGCCGTGGCGCTTCCCCTCGTGTCGGCGGGTCTGCTGTTTGCGGCGCGATGCCTGGTGGGCGCGCAGCAGGCACCGAATTGCCGAGCCGATGGGGTTGGAGCCTCTTCGGCAAGTGGGCCAAATGCGGCAGCTGCAGCAGCGGATGCAGAACGGGTGACGGGCGTTGTGGTGGCAGACGCGATAAGCGCGCCAAGTAAAGCAAGCGCGGAAGGGCCTGTTGCCGACTTTGGTGCTTCGGGTGTGTCCCTTTCTGTTCGCGAACTGTGCTTTCCGGGCAGTGCGAACCGCGGTGTAGCGCAAACCGCAGCAGATGCGGCGTGCCGGAAGGCGGCGCGGGGCAGGCTGATCCTCTTGTTCACCACGGCGTTTCTGCTGGCCACCGTGCGCACGTTAAGCCCAGTTGGTACGTGGGATTCGCCTTTCGACCCAACTCCCATGACCTCATCGGTGTGGCTGGTGGCTTTATATGCGGTATGCGTTGCCCTGTTCGCCCGCTTTGCTGTGGCGGACACCGAAGGCGCATCGGCGCTCAAGCGCTTCCAGCCGGCGTTTCTGCTGGTGGTGCTCACGGAGCTCACCTCCATCGTTCTCCTGTACACGCAGGGGCCGCAGTCGGCCATCTTGTACACCTCCATGTGCCTCAACGACTCCTTCGCTCATATCTTGTTCTGGGCAACGGTGTTCTGCGTGGCCAAAAGCGTCGCAATTCCCCCGTTTCGGTTGGCAGGGCTTGCCTTGGCGGCCTATGCCGCAAGCTCTATCGCGTGGCTGGTGCTCATAGGCGAGTCGGAAATGCTGGAAACAGTGGCCTCGGTGGCTGCCATCACCATCCTGTACATCCTCACCATCGTTACGGTAAAAACGGGGGAGGGACCTGCGCCCGCTGTTGCCGAGGTGCCGGCTGAAAGGGTTATTGGGGAAGGGGCGCTGGGGACCGCCGTCCAGCCGGCGCTCACGGATCGTCTGGGAGAGAGCGTTGAGGAGCGGTGCCTGGAAATTGCCCGGGAAAAAGGGCTTTCCCCGCGCGAGACAGACGTCATGGTTCTGCTGGCCCAGGGGCGCACCCGTCTGTACATTCAAGAAGAGCTGTTCATTGCTGAGAACACGGTGAAAACCCATATCGCTCATATTTACAAGAAGTTGGGCGTTGGCAACCGGCAAGAGCTGCTAGATATGGTGTATCAGAAGGACGAAACTGTCTAGCTGACAGAACTCCCGTCGAGATCACATTCTGGCTTCCATCTATCGTGATTTTGGTGGCGGTTCTGTCATGGTGACTATGCAAAGGCCGCCCGATTTAGAAAAAACCTTCAGGTTGAGGGGCCCGTGGGCCGAGGGAGTGCCATAATGGCGAAGGTCTTTTTCGCGTGGGGTGCAAGCGCAGGGGAAGGCCGCCGATTCCTGCGAAGGCAAAGGAGGCCGCATGTCGCAAAGCAAGAGCAAGCCCGTTCCCACTATGGGGGCCCAAGACGCCCCCGACGCCATCTACGATGCCCGACAGGTCGGAGCGCCCAAAATGGCGGTTTTCGGCTTGCAGCACATGTTCGCCATGTTCGGCGCCACCATCTTGGTGCCCACCCTCACGGGGCTCTCGGTTTCCGCAACGCTCTTGTTCGCCGGACTGGGAACGCTGCTGTTCCACCTTATCTCGAAGGGGAAAGTGCCGGCGTTTCTGGGCTCTTCGTTCGCGTTCATTGCCGGCTACGCTGCCATCGCTCCTAATGGAGAGGCGGATCTTCTGCCCTACGCCTGCTTGGGCGTTGCATGCGCGGGCCTTCTGTATCTGCTGCTCTCGCTTGCCTTCAAGGTATTCGGCGCGAAGAGGGTCATGCGCTTCTTCCCGCCGGTGGTAACGGGCCCCATCGTTATCTGCATTGGTCTTATTCTGGCCCCTTCCGCTATTGCGAACTGCACCACCAACTGGTTCGTGGCTATTGTCGCAATTGCCATTATCGTTGTGTGCAACATTTGGGGACGCGGCATGATTCGCATCATCCCCATTCTGATGGGTGTTATCGGTGCCTATATTGTGGCCGCGCTTGTGGGTGAAGTGAACTGGCAGCCTGTGGCGGATGCTGCTTTGATCGGCCTGCCGGTGTTGTGGGACAACACGGTGTTCTCGCTGTTCGGACCCGATTTCAACACAGGATTGGCTATCACTTCCATCATCACTATCATGCCCCTGGCATTTGCCACCATCATCGAGCACATCGGCGACATGTCGGCCATCAGCTCTACTTGCAACCGCAACTATATTGCCGAGCCGGGGCTGCACCGCACGCTGCTGGGCGATGGCCTAGCTACCATTTTGGCATCGCTGTTCGGC
>CANSTH010000046.1 GCA_947649875.1 uncultured Parvibacter sp.
TACATGTAATCCACCAGCGCATTGGTGCCGTAGCCGGCAAACACCATGTTCGCTTTGCCGCCATCGTCATAAGAGTAGATGTGGCTAATGAAGTTGCAGCACTTGTTCGTTGTCTTATTGGGGAGCGTGCTCTTCGGGCCAAATACTTTGGACATGGGGATAACGCCCGAATACACCGCGCTGCCCAAGCAGCTGTTGTCCGCCTGGCGGAAAGGATGAGTCTTTTGCTGTTCGGCAGTGTAACCCAATTTATCGTATTCGGTCTGACTGCTGTAGTGATCGTACACGGTCCAGTTGGAAGTATCGGTGGTATCGATCTTGGTGGCCGTGTCCGTGATGCGGAAATCGGAAGAGCTCATGCCCTGGGCGAGAAGCTTCTCGGTGAGCTCTGCTTTGAAGTCGAGAAACGTTCCCGGATAATCATTCGGCAGCGAAACCGCGATGTCCACTCGCGGTGTAGGGTTTGCCCCCACATCCAACGCATAAGCCTCTTGCGTGTCTAGGAAGAGATTGGAGACCCCCCCAGCCGATTACCAAGCAGATGCACAATAGCCACGAGAGTGCTTCCTTGGCATGCTTTTTTGTCCTGGTCATTTTCTTGCCTTTCTAACAGAGCCAGATCAACGACCCAATTGATTGGTCCACCTTCAGATAATGGCAGTCCGTCAACAGAAAAGCAACAAAAAAGTCATGGAATGGCAACAGAAATTTTCAGTACTTGAAAGTGAGTCTGTCTTGTTATATATGCGCAAAAAAGTCAGCAAAGCATCGTATCGCCGCCTAAACGGAAAGCCTAATCGCAGCCGCGATATTAGGCCGAGATAGAATCTCGGTCCTACAAAAAATGGTTACAGGCCGGGACGGAATCCCGCCTCTACAAAAGATGGCTATCGGATGCCGCCCTTGTGGCCATTGGCCTTGGGCGGGCGTCCTTGTTTCTTGGGGGCTGCGACACGCAGCTGCTTGAGGCTTTTGGAGGCGCCCTTCTTCGGCGTATCAAAGAATTGGGGGCTGCCTTTGGCCCTTGCGGCCGGCGACCCAGCTGAAGCTTTCCCCGCAGCTTTCCGAGAAGCGGGCGCCGAAGGGCTCCCGATCTTGGCGCCATCGCCAGATCTGCCAGGGCGCGCGGCCTTCTTGTCCTTAGACTTTTCGCTTGATGCTCGCTCCCCTTTCGGCCTCTTCGGGCGAATAAGGCACTTCTCGTCCCAGCCGATGAGATCCTGCCGGCCCGCCTTCATGAGCGCCTCGCGCACCAGCTCCCAGTTGGCTGGGTTGCGGTACTGGATAAGGGCTCGCTGCAGCGCTTTCTCGTGGGAGGTGCGGGGCACATAGATGGGCTGCATGGTAAGTGGGTCCAGCCCGGTGTAGTACATGCAGGTGGCCACTGTGGAGGGAGTGGGGTAGAAATCTTGCACCTGCTCGGGGTTGAAACCCATGTCGCGCACGTATTCCGCCAGCTCCACCGCTTCCTTCAAAGTGGAGCCAGGGTGCGAGCTCATCAGGTAGGGCACCACATACTGCTCCTTACCCGCCTCTCGGGTAAGACGAGCGAACTGTTCGCAGAAGCGGTCGTACACCTCCCGCGGCGGCTTGCCCATGGCGGAAAGCACCGCTGGCGATACATGTTCGGGGGCAACGCGCAGCTGGCCGGACACGTGGTGTTCCACTAGCTCGCGCAAGAACTCTTCGCCCTTGGGGTCTTCCATCACGTAATCGAAGCGAATGCCGCTGCGCACGAATACCTTCTTCACCCCCGGCAGCGCCCGTAACTCTTTGAGCAGCGCCACATAATCGCTATGGCTGGCCTTCAGGGCGCGGCAGGGCTGAGGGGAAAGGCAGCGCTTGTCTGTACATGCACCCGCCTTCAGCTGCTTGGCACAGGCGGGGGCCCGGAAGTTGGCGGTGGGGCCGCCTACATCATTTATATATCCCTTGAAGGCGGGGTGCCCCGTCATGGCCTGCGCCTCCTCCAGCAGCGACTGGTGGCTGCGCACGGAAACGATGCGCCCCTGGTGGAAGGTAAGGGCGCAGAAGGCGCACTCACCGAAGCAGCCGCGGTTGGAGGTGAGGGAAAACTGCACCTCCGCCAACGCCGGCACGCCGCCGGCTTCGTCGTAGGCAGGATGCCAAGTGCCCACGAAAGGCAGCCGGTACACCGCATCCATCTCCTCGGTAGTGAGGGGCATAGCCGGCGGGTTTTGCACCACCAGCCCCTCGCGACCATAATCTTCCACCAGGGTTTTCCCAGTGAAGGGATCGCTGTTGGCGTACTGCACGGCAAAGCTCTCGGCATAGCGGCGCTTGTTGGCAGACACCTCTTCCCACGAGGGCAGCATTTCGAAGTCCACCAGGTTCGCCGTGCCCTTTGCCCGATACACCGTTCCGGGAATGAAGGTGAGGTCGCTTACCGCAAGCCCACTGGCCAACGCCTCGGCAATCTCCACGATGGAATGCTCCCCCATACCATAGGAGATGAGGTCGGCCCCCGAATCCAGCAGCACCGAGCGCTTCAGCTTGTCGGCCCAGTAGTCGTAGTGGGCCAACCGACGCAGGCTTGCCTCCACCCCGCCCAAGATGATGGGTGTGTGCTTGTAGGTACGGCGTATGAGCTGGCTATAGGCCACTACCGCCCGGTCGGGCCGGGCGAAGAGGGCGCCGCCAGGGCTGTAGGCATCCTTGTGGCGACGCTTTCTAGCCACGGTGTAATGGTTCACCATGGAGTCCATGTTGCCGGCGGACACCAGAAACCCCAGCCGAGGGGCACCAAACTCGGTAACCGATGAGGGATCGTGCCAGTCGGGCTGGGCAATGATGCCCACCGAGAACCCCTTGGCTTCCAAAAGCCGCGCGATGATGGCAGTGCCAAAGGACGAGTGGTCCACGTAAGCATCGCCGGTAACATAGACGAAGTCCACCTGATCCCAGCCGCGGCGCGCAGCGGCCGCCCGTGTCATGGGAAGGAAGGCATCCTCGTCGGGAGAACCCGTGCCGGGAGCGCCCGAGCGCCGCTTGGCCACCGAGGAGCCGAGGCGCTCTTGGCCTTTGCGGTTCCCCGAAGATGCGACCGTGACCTTTGGCGCGCCAGCCCCCTTGCCGGAATTCCCCTTACGCGGGCACATCGATGTACTTCCCCGCCCCTTGGGTGCGATCGGGATACGTTGCCGGATGGGGATTGAAGGCGCTGTTGCCCTGCCAGCCCTCCGGCGCCAAAATGCGCAGAGCGCCGGGCGCCATGGATATGCGGAAGCTGTCTCCGGTGAGGTCTTCGCCGTCCACTTGGGTGGGCACGATGCGATCGAAGGTGACCGCCACCTCCTTCGCCCGGAAGAACTGCAGGTTCTTCACCCCTAGATGGTGGCCGTCCTTGGCCATGAGCAGCACTGCGGTAGCCTTAGGGCGAGTAAGGGGCGGACGGGCGATGCAGATGTCGAACTGGCCGTCCACAAGCGATGCATGAGGGCAAATGGCAAAGCCGCCGCCATAGGTGATGCCGTTTTGCACCGCCATCAAATACATCTCGCCGCCAAACGGGTCACCGCCGTCCAGCGACACCTGGTAGCGGTAAAGCTCCATATGGTTGAACAACTGGTCGAAGGCGGAGGCCAGGTAAAGGGGCGTGCCGGTACGGCCAGTGCGCTTGCGCCGCTGCACCGTGTCCAGCGCAATGGCGGCGTCCAGGCCAAAGGAAAGGGTTTCCACATAGTAGCGGCCGTTCACCAGCCCCAAGTCCATAGGCACCGGCTGCGCCTCCATCAGCTGGTCCACCGCCTGGGGCCACTTTGTGGACATGCGCAGCGTTTTCGCGAAATCGTTGCCGGAGCCTACCGGCACGATGCCCATGGCCGGACGCACCTCAGCGTCCACCTTCATGAGCCCGTTCGCTACTTCGTGGATGATGCCATCGCCTCCCAGCGCCACCACCGAGTCGAACCCGCGGGAAGCGGCGGCCAGTTCGGCGGCATGGTAGGGATAGAGCGTAGTGCTCACCTCCAGCGAGCCCTCTCCCATCCGCTCCTTCAGCAGGGCCGTCACCGCGCGGGCCGCACTCGCCCCCTCGCCGTTCTGGGCCGCTGGATTGGCTATGAGCAGTGTCTTGCCCAGCATGGGATTCTCCGGTTCTCCTTGGGGGCGGGCAGAAAAAAGGGCCGCAGCACAGGGCGGCCCTTCCTGGGTGAAAAAGTTGGGCCTGGCCTAGTGCAGCGAAATATCAGACTCTTTCAGCGCCTCGGCCACCTCCTGGGCGGTGGGGGAAACCACTGCGGCGGCCGGGTTTCCCAAAGGATTGATGGTGCCAGTGCTCACCAGCCACTGGGCCGCCTTCATGCGCTGGGCGGTCTCGCGCAGAGCGAACAGGCGGCCGCTGTCCTTGAAGCGGGCCAGCGTCTGGCGCGGATCGGTGCCGGGGTTCATGGTGTTGCAAGCACGCAGCAGGTCGTTCTCGCCGATCTTCAGCTTCTCGTGACGGTAAATGGCATCCAGCGTGAAGCCCTGCACCAGCATCTCACGGGTTTGCAGCATCAGCATCATGCCCAGCTGCTGTTCGCCGCCGTTTTGCTGCAGGAACTGCTCCCAGCTCATTCCCTGCTGGGCCACCTCCTGCTGGAGGTTCTGGATGATGGCCTCGCGGGTGTGCTCGTACATCTCATCGGAGATCTTGCCGTTGAAGCGCTTGGCAGCCTCGGCGATGGCCATGCCCTCCACTTGCTGGTCGTACTCGCGACGCGCTTGCATGCTCATGGTAAGAGTCATGTCGTCTTTCAGTGCCTGCAGCGAGGAGTACATGGGGAAGTTCATGGCCACCCACTCGTCAGTGGGCTCGGGTGCTACCTGTTTCTGTATCTCCAGCACCTTCACCTGCGCCTGCACATCGCTTTCGGTAGGCTTTCCCTCGGCATCCATGCTGGGGGCCTTGAAGGTGAACTCCTTGGCATCGCCCGGCTGCATGCCCAGAAGACCATCGTCGAAAGTGGGAGGCATGTAGCCCACTCCCAGCTTGTAAGAGCGGCTCTCGGTGGTGAGGTTCTTCAGCTCTTCGCCATTTTCGAAGCACTTCAGCGAGATGAGGCAGTTATCCCCCATCTCCAGCGGCTTGGGATCGGCGGTTTCGAACTGCGGGAAGCCCTGCACCATCTGGTTCAGCTGGGCGTCCACCGCGCTGTCGTCGAAGTGGAAGGGGGGTACGTCCACCGTGATGGGATCGTAGGAGGTAAGCTCGTACTGGGGCTTGGTGGTGACGTTGATGACAAAGCGGAAAGTTGCACCGCGCTTCAGGGCGCCATCGATGATGGGCTTGGGGGGCCAGGCGGGGATAATTTCCTTCTCGTCCAGGGCGAAGGGGGGCAGCAGCTCTACCGCGTCCTTCTCCACCAGCGAGTCCAGGTTCTTGATGCCCAGCTGCTCTTGGCAGCACTGGCCCACGGTTTTGCCCGGCTGCGGCTGCACGCCATTGGCCTCGGCAAACGCCCAGCTGGCCATATCCAGAACGTGGCCCACTTCCTTCTCGGAAGCAACGCATTCCAGGCGCAGCGTGTTCTCGCTGGTCTTGCGCATGTTGACTTTCATCGGCTTGGTCTCCTCTGTCCAAAGATAGGGCCGCACAGGCCCCGCAAATCGTATGTCCGCGATATTCTAGCGCAACTGGCGCCGGTTTCCGGGCGGCTATTCCACCGACTTCAGGGATTCGACCATATTCACACTATCCAGCTTGCGACGCATGAACAGCATTACCAGCACCGTGAACGCCATGGTGAGCACAAAGGCCAGCGCGAAACTGAGCAGATGGATCTCGCGGCCGAACATAACCGCATCGACTTCGGCCGACACCGCCACGAAACCTTCCAGGAAAACGCCCAGCACGAGGCCTGCGGCAGCGCCGATGGCGGACAGAATGAATATCTCGCGGAAGATGTAGGTGTCCACTTCATGGCGAGTGAAGCCCAGCACTTTAAGGGTGGCTATTTCGCGCACGCGCTCGGTGATGTTGATGTTGGTGAGGTTGTACAGCACGATGAAGGCCAGCGCCGCCGCAGCCACCACCAACACCACTACCACCATGTCCACCGACTTCAGCATAGAGCGGTAAGTGTCTATCACCTCGTCGTTGTAGGACACCGTGGCCACGGCGCCGGTGTCCCGCAGTTGCTGAGTGAAGGGAGAGCGATCGGCTTCCGCATCCGCCAGCACCACATAAGCAGTGCGATACTGAGGCTGCTCGCCAAAGAAATGTTGGTAAGCATCCGCGGTCATAAAGGCGTAGTTGCCCACGTAATTCTCGGCGATAGCCGTGAGGGGCACGCTCACCCGTGTGGAGGAAGCGTTCCCCATCTGGTCTTGCTCGGCGAAAACCACCTCGTCACCCACCTGCAGGTCCAATAGCGTTGCCGCCTTCTCGGTGAGCACGCAGCCGTTGCCGGAAAGCGCGATGGGGGCGGCTCCGACACGCTCTTGCAGCTCCCACATCTCGCTGAACGCAGCCACATCCTGCGGCACCACCAAGGTGGTGTGCACTTCCTTCCCTTGCTGGCCTACTGCCAGAAGCGAGGTGGTCTGGACCTCGGTATATGACGCCACCGCCGGGCCTTGCAGCACTGCGCGCTCTTGGGCAATGGCGTCTTCCGGCGCGTCCTCCTCTTGGTCGATGATGGCGTTGTAGGCGATCAGGCGGCCATACTGCTTGTCAATGATGTCGTTGATGGCATCGTGCAGCCCCAGGCCCGTCAGCAGCAGCGCCGTACAACCGGCAATGCCCACCACCGTCATGAAGAAGCGCTTCTTGTAGCGCAATATGTTGCGGCAGGTGACCTTCCACGAGAAGCTGAGGCGGCGCCAGACGGGACCGATGTGCTCCAGCAGGATGCGCTTGCCCGCCTTGGGGGCACGCGGCAGCATGAGAGCAGCCGGCGTTTCCCGCAGCGTGGCGACAAGGGCGGCCCACGTGGCCAACAGGGTGATCGCCACCCCTAGGCCGCCGGAGGCCAAGGCGATGGGCCAGTTTATGGCCATCCCCTGAAGCGGCACATAGTAGATGATAGCGTAGGCCTCCATCACCACCCAGGGCAGCAAGAAAGACAGCACGGCAATGCCCACCACGCTGCCTATGACGGAAGCGGCGGCCCCATAGGCCAGGTACTTGCGGCCGATAGCGGCTGAGCTGTAGCCCAGCGCCTTGTAGGTGCCCACCAATGTGCGGCCCTCTTCCACCATGCGGGTCATGGTGGTAAGGGCCACCAGCGCCGCCACCAGGAAGAATATCAAGGGGAAGATGGAGGCAATGTGGTCAATGCGGTCGGCATCGGAGTCGAACGACACCACGCCGACGTTCTTGGTGCGGTCCATCACCAACCACTCGGGCATCTCAATGGCATCGATATCTGCCTGGGCATCCGCCAGCTTCTGCTCCGCTTCAGCGAATTGGGCATCGGCGTCCGCCTTCTGCTCGTCGTACTCCGCCTGGCCGTCCGCCAGCTTCGCCTCGCCCTCCTCATACTCTTTGCGACCGGCCTCGTAGCTTGCACGGCCGCTTTCCAGCTTCGATTCCCCTTGGGCAATCTCTGCCTGAGCGGAAGAAAGCTTGCCCTCGGCAGCATCTATCTGGGCCTGCGCCTGCTCCTGTTGCGTCGCCAGCTGCTGGCGGCCCGCCTCCAACTGGGCGGCTCCCTCCTCCAGTTGGCGCTCCGACTCCAGCAGCCGTTGCTCCGCCT
Source organism: uncultured Parvibacter sp. (assembly GCA_947649875.1). Classification (GTDB taxonomy): domain Bacteria; phylum Actinomycetota; class Coriobacteriia; order Coriobacteriales; family Eggerthellaceae; genus Parvibacter. The sequence goes on from CANSTH010000046.1 coordinate 7,701, forward strand.
GTTTGAAGGCCGCCTCCGAGGCGCCTATCTGGTCCAGCGCCCCTTGGGCTTGTTGCCGACCGGCCTCCAGCTGGGCGCGAGCCGCCTCCAGCTGGGCCTTCTGGTCGTCTGGCAGCGGCAACTGCAGCTGCTGGTCGATTTGGGCTATCTGCTGGTCCAACTGGCTTACCTGCGCCTCCAGTTCGGGCCGCTTCGCCAGGGCCTCGTTCAGCGCTGCCCGTTGCTGCTCTAGCTGTTGGCGGCCCGCTTGCGCCTGGGCCCGGCCCTCGTCCAGCTTCGCCTGCTGCTCGTCGATTTGCGCTTGGGCGTCCTCCAGCTTCTGCTGGGCATCCGCTTTCTGCGAGTTCAGCTGCGCCCGGCCGTTTTGCAGCTGAGCCTTGCCGTCTGCCAGCTCTGCTTGGCTGTTCTCTATAGTTGACTGGGCCGATTCCAGCTCTTGCTTCGCATCGTCTAACTGAGTACGGCTGTCCGTCAACTGTTGCCGAGCGTCCGCCAGCTTTTGCTGAGCCTCCGCCTTCTCTTTCTCGTAGTCGGCCCGCTGCTCGTCCAATTCTGCTTGGGCATCGGCCTTTATCTCATCCAGCCGCGCCTGCTCGCGCTCGGGCGCCAACGCCTCGATGCGGGCGGTCACCTCGTCCACTCTCTGCTGGTAAGCCTCCGATCCGGCGCGCAGCTCCTTCGCTCCGACCACTTCTACGAAGGCCTCGGTGAAGGGCAGGTCATCGGCGAAATCTTCCTCCAGTATGTACATATACTGATCCAGGTCGCCGGAGCCCAACGTGGTAGATCCAAGAGACGCCGATGTTACGTAATACGGAGAATGCACGAACCCCACAATGGTGAAGGAATCGCGGTCCAGCACTTGGTCAAGCTGGGTCACCCCTTCGTCAACGTGCAGGGTTTCCCCCAGCTCCACCGGCTGGTTCATCACCCGATCGGCCGAGATGACGCACTCCCCCGGCGCCTGGGGCCAACGGCCCGAGGACAGGCTGATGCGGTTGAGGGACCCGTTGCTATTGCCCGGCAGCGAGTGCGCGCGCATGGCGTACTGCTCGGTGCCGATGGTGGTCATCACGTCGGTCTCGTAGGCGCCCTCCGCGCGCGCCACACCCTCCACCTGGGACAGCGCCTCGACATCGCCTTCCGTGAGCCCCATGGTGGACACCACCCGGATGTCCATGAGGCTGCTTTGGTCATAGTAGATGTCGGCAGCGGTTTTCATGTCCACCGGCGCCATGCGCAACCCCGCGTAGAAGCCAGTGCCCAGGGCTACGATGCCGGCTATGGCAATGAAGCGCCCGAGCGAACCCCGAATAGTGCGCAATATGTCGCGATTGGCCGCCTTCACCTGCCGTTACCACTCCAATACGCTGGCGGGCAGCGGGTGCTGGTTGAGCTCTATCCGATCGGCGCGCCCTTCCCGCACATGAATCACGCGATTGGCGATGGAGCAGAACGCCGCATTGTGGGTGACCATCACCACTGTCTTGCCGGTTTTCGCGCACATGTCCTGCAGAAGCCCCAAGATGGCCTTGCCGGTTTCATAGTCCAGAGCGCCGGTGGGCTCATCGCACAGCAGCAGCTTGGGGTTCTTCGCCAGCGCACGGGCTATGGCCACCCGCTGCTGCTCGCCGCCGGAGAGCTGTGCGGGGAAGTTCTGGGCGCGAGACCCAAGCCCTACCATCTCCAGCGCCTCCATCGCATCGATGGGGTCTTCGCAAATCTGTGCCGCCAGCTCCACGTTCTCTTTCGCCGTGAGATTGGGCACCAGGTTGTAGAACTGAAAGACAAAGCCAATGTCGTGACGGCGGTACAGAGTAAGCTCACGGTCAGTGGCGCAGGAAATGTCCTTACCGTCCAACAATACCCGCCCCGATGTGGGCGAGTCCATGCCGCCGAGGATGTTCAAAAATGTGGTTTTGCCGGCACCGGAGGGCCCCACCACTACCACAAACTCGCCCTTCTCGATGGAAAGCGACATGCCGCGCACGGCCGCCACCTCCACCGAGCCGGTGCGATATACCTTGCCCACGTCCTCGAATTCCACAAACGCCATAGGTGCTCCTCGATGCCCTGCACTTGCTGCATCAACATACTGATTATCCGCCGTGGCACCGGCGCTCGCCTTTGCCCCGTCGGTATGTTGCAGAATTCTTACTTTAGCAGGAAATCGCGAGCAAACGACCCCACTTAGCATGGTATGTGCGCCGCTTCCCCCGTTTCGTCACAATTCTCACCACCTCCCGACCTTCCTCACAACCTCCCTGCCTTCCCAGTAAAGCACAGGCCAGTAAAGCCATATCGTCTACACCGCAAGGCCCAGAACAAGCGCCTGTTCTGGGCACCGCTCTCCGTCGGTACCACCTCGATGCCCGAAAAGGCCACTTGAAGCGTAGAGTGACCAGAACAAGCGCTTGTTCTGGGCCCGACGGCCAGCCAAACACCCCCGGAGGACGATGCGCAAGGTTCATGGACAGAACAAGCCTTTGTTCTGGGCTCAGCGGGCTCGCGGCACCAGCCGTCACGAGGGCAAGAGACTCCATGCAGGGGACGTGGTCAGAACAAGCGCTTGTTCTGGGCCCGACGACCATCCAGACATCCTCCGAAGAGCGACCAACAGGGCTCGTGGCCAGAACAGGCGCTTATTCTGGGCTCGGCTTGGCTAAATCGCCCAAGAGGAACTGCCAAAGGCCGCCAGCGCACCGGATTGGTCGAATCGAGAAGTCGCCTTTAAGCAAACGCTAAAGAAAATAGCACTCGCAGGGAACCGTATCATCGGAGTAGAACTGCGGGAACAGTTCTCGGTGGAGAGCCAAGCGCCTCTCCCGATAGTCTCCTCGATTTAATCGAAGGCGAATACCAGCCTTGTGGGCAACAATCCGAGCAGCATTGTCCAGCATATCCAAATTACCCAGCTGGGCCTTCGTAATCACTATTGTCTGGATCCCCAACTTACCAAGCACGATGCGCCGCTCTGCATCGTGATAAGCCAGCCGCTTTTCATCGAAATGATATCTGTCGCTGTCGTATTCAATAGCCACCCTATGCTCCGGCCAGTAAATATCCAAGAAAAACACTCTCGGAGCACTAGCGGCAGATGCCTTTCCAGTAACCTTGTAATTAAGATGAAGCCCCGGAACGAAATAGCCACCCATCTTCTTCGGAAGCGCAAATGTCTGAGCTATGGATGCCTCCACTGGCGAGGCGGCATTTGGAGTCATCCACCTAACCGCCTCTTCAAGCCTCGCCTTTCCAGGAACCGATCGCCATTTCCCAAGAGACCTCTGCAGCAGCTTTGGGGATGTAACTGCCGGCGTTAGCGCCATGCCCCCATAATCCCCTGCCGGCGGCAGGCTGTAACAGCCAGACAGCTCATTGCAAAAACGCAAGACGCGAGGAAGACTGTTGCTTGCACTTAATCGGAGCAGCGTTTCTTCGGGAGTCGTGCATAGAAGACGATCCGCAACGAGCAAGTGGGGGGCTTCGAGGTATTTGCGCTCGACCACATGGGACACGCAGTTTGGGGCAGATACCTGAAACTGCTTCGTAGTTTGAAAATGAAAAGGCGCCGCATCGCTTCCAATTGCCTCCTTAACATATCCCAACATCACCGAGATCTCGCGGGGTGCAGTCACGGAGTTTCCAGGAACCAAAGAAAGAAGATGGCGTCCGGATTCGGTGAAGACGGATGGATCGCTTGCAGCCAAGCCCATGCGGACAAAACGGATGAGGGCCAATGCCGTTTCATTCGAGAAAGCCACTATGTTGCGAGATGTCGCCATAGGCCCAGCATAAAGGCCCCAATCGCCAGCTTGTTGGCGGCGGCCCATCAGTGCGTCAGCAGGTATTCTTCTCCCCGCCGTCTCGTTGATGCGAATCAGTCTGTCGCCCCTCGCAGGATACGCGGCATGCCGTCGTCAAATTCTCTCGCCCATCCAGCAAAAAACCGCCACAGGATAGTCTGGCTGCTCCGGTAACGGAAAGAGCCGTCTTGTGTCACCATACGGCACGGTTTCAGATGCGTTTTCTGACGGCGTTTTCCATCGGGTAATTCTAAGGTTATCCAGAAGCAAGACAGAAAGGCGGATGCGCGGATGGGCGAAACCGCATTGGGCATAGCGGCGGCGCTGCTGCTGCCGTTTCTGGGCACCTCGCTGGGGGCCTCTTTCTCGCTTACCATGAAACGGCAGATGAGCCCCGGGGTGCAGAAGGCGCTTTTGGGCTTTGCCGCCGGCGTGATGATTGCCGCCAGCGTATGGAGCCTCATCGTGCCCGCCATCGAGTCGGCCGAGGCCCAGGGCATGGTGGGATGGCTGCCAGCGGCCGTTGGCTTCCTTTTGGGGGTGGGCATGCTGCTCACCTTCGACCACATTTTGCCCCACATGCACCTCGACGAGGAAACCGAGGGGCCCGCCTCCAATCTGAAAAAGCCCACCATGCTCATCTTCGCCGTGACGCTGCACAATCTGCCGGAAGGCATGGCAGTGGGCGCGGTGCTGGCCGGCTGGCTGGCGGGGGACGCCGGCATGAGCCTGGCTGGCGTGATGGCGCTGGCGGCCGGCATCGCCATCCAAAATGTTCCGGAAGGGGCCATCGTGGCAGCCCCGCTGGTGTCAGCCGGCCTGTCGAAAGGACGTGCTTTTGCCTACGGGGTGGGATCGGGCGCCGTGGAGCCGCTGGGAGCGCTCATCATGCTGGCCATCGCCGGCATCCTGCAACCGTTTTTGCCCTTCATCTTGGCATTCGCCGCCGGTGCCATGATTTACGTTGTGGTGGAAGAGCTCATCCCCGAAACGCAAATGGGCAGCCACACCAACATTGGCACCATCGGCGTTGCCCTGGGGTTCGTGTTGATGATGGTGCTGGACGTGGCACTGGGCTAACAGGGAGAAGGCAGCTTTGATGACGGCGAAAGGGTTCGTGTCTTTCTAGCAGAACTGAACAAGAGCATTCTCGCCAACGTATTTGTATCCCCTGTAAAAGCGAAGGATCCGCCCTGCAAAGCAGGACGGATCCTTTCTCGGGCGGTCGCATCGGGTTAGGTGCGCCGCGAGGGGCCTAAAGGCGTAGCAGCTACTGTGCGCCCTAGCGCCACTTCATGTCGCGCAGGATATAGGCCATGCACGGACCGTTCCCCACGTCCACCAGGTGATACACCTGGGAGTCGTCGAAGGGGGTGAGGAAATTGCCGGCGGTCTCGCCGCGGGGGCCCTTGAAGGAGGCGATGCCCTGATCGAGGTCACCGAACCAACGGGCCATGCCGCAGCACTGGCTTACGCACTGGGGCAGCTCGCCCTGGGCGGTCTTCTGCTCGCACAGGGTGCACTTCTCCACCACGCGCTCTTCCTCGTTCAGGTAGCGCACCCCGTAGGGGCAGGCCATCACGCAGAACTGGCAGCCGATGCAGCGGGATTTGTCAATCTGCACGGTGCCGTCGGCGGTCTTGTGGCTGGCCTCGGTGGGGCACACGCTCACGCACTCGGGATTCTCGCAGTGCTGGCACTGCACGTTCAGGAAGTACATCTCCACATCGGGATACTGGCCCGAGCCGCCCTCCTTGGGATGGGGACCGATGCGCAGCGTCTTGTTCCAGAAGTTGCCGGTGGGCACGCCGTTCACAACCTTGCAGGCAACGGAGCAGGCCAGGCAGCCTACACAACGGTCAAGGTCGGTGACGATGGAATATTGGGTCATTTTCGCTCCTCCCCTCTATTCGCCGAAGTTGTCGGGATGGATGCCCTCGGCGCCGATCTCCCACAGCTTCAAGCGCGGGTCGGAGGCGTCGTGGATGATCTCGGTACCGTCGTTGCCGCAGGGCACCGGATTGCCGAACGGGCTGTTCTCGGCCGTGGCTTTGTACACCTTCACGGGGTAGCAGCGCACGGTGGAAGAGCCGTTGTACTTGTCCTGAGCGTTGCGGTCCGTGATGCAGTTGATGCAGGAAAGGGTGAAGCCCTTGTCCGCCTGCCCCAGCTCCGGATACCACCATTGGTGCTCGGCGTTGATCATGCCGGGACGGATGCCATAGTAGAGGTCCACCGTCTCGCGCACCTTGCCCCAAGGGCTCTCGATCCACACCCAGTCGCCCTGGTCGAGCCCCAGCTCGGCAGCGGTCTCGGGGTTGATCTCCATGCGGGGGGCGGGCCACAGCTCGCGGCACCAGGGAAGCTGGCGATGCTCGCTGTGGAAGTACACCGGAATACGGCGGCCAGTGATGCAGGTGATGGGGTACTCCTTGTAGGTTTCCGCATCGCGCACCGGGCCGTGCTCGGGCTCCACGTAGTAGGGCAGCGCCTCGGACTTGAAACCAGGGGCCAGCTCGGGGCCATCGGTTCCGTCAGGATAGTGGGACTCGATGGCGGTGCACCAGAACTCGTGCTTCATGGTAGGCGTGGGGAAACCGGGGATATTGATGTCCAGCTTCGTGGGCTGCTGATGCGGCGCCTTGCGGTAGGCCTGGCCCACCTCGAAGCGGCGATAGGTGCCCCAGTCGTCCGGGAACACTTCCTTCATGTTCCAGGTGCCGTGCTCTTGGTAGGCCTCCACGAACTCGTCCCACGAGCTGTAGGGGGCGCAGCCGCCGTTCAGCTCGGCCTCGAAGCACTCGTGCTCCAGCGCCAAGATGTCCAGCGTCTTGCCAGTAGCGGCCATGGCCTTCTCGTAGTTCGGGTCGTCCGGATAAGGGCTGGAGGCAAGGCCGAAGTACGGAGCCAGCTCCATGAAGTACAGCGGATCGCTGCGGCACTCTCCCGGAGGGTCAACGGTGCGCACGCACAGACCCAAACCGCCGCCAGAACCCTGGGTGATGCGAACGGCGTTCATCTCCAGCCAGTGGCACACCGGAAGCAAGATGTCGGCAGCACCAGATGTGGGCGAATGCCACAGATTTGCCTCGAACAGGAAGTCCAGCATCAGCAGCGCTTCCCAGTTGTAGGCGGCGTTGCCCATGTTCATATGGTCGCCAGAGCCGATCATGCCGCCATGGATATGGTACGGCGCATTGGCCTCTTGGTGGGCACATTCCATGGTGCTGTTCGCATCGGCCCATACCGCGTACCAATACAGCAGCGGATGCTTCTCATAGCCGGCAATGCGGTTGTAGATGTCCATGGGGAAACGGTCGAAGCCGATGCCGATATCGGTTCCGGGCATCATGGCAGTGGGGCCCGATTGGGTGGTCCAGCCGTTGGTGGCGCCGCGCTGGCCGCCGGGGGTGTCGATGGCGCCCACCATGGCGCAAGCGGCCATGATGGCACGGCAGTTCTGGGTGGAATTGCCGGCGTGCTCCACGCCCAGACCGTAGTTGATGCCGCCGTTGGGAATGCGCGGATCATCGCGGGTAGCCCACTCGGTGACAGCGGTCTCGATGAGGTCGGCGTCCACTGTGGTGATCTCGGAGACGGTCTGGGGGTCGAAGCCCTCCAGGTACTCGGCCCACAGATCCCACACCGGGCGGCCCTCATGGGTGGTGCCGTCCTTCAGCTTCACCTCGAAGGTGCCGTAAAGGGCCGGGTCGATCATCGGGTTGAACTCGGAGATATCGTAGATCTTGCCGGGCTTCTTCGACTCGTCGTCGCGCAGGCGGGAGAGGTCCTGATCGAAGTAAGACGTGGACTTGGTCCAGTTCTCGCCTTCCCAATGAGCCTCGCCCACGGCCGGATGGGCCTGCCAGTAGGTCCAGCGGTTGTTCAACTGATCGAACACCAGGTAGCGCTGCGGATCGCCATCGCCCACCACTTCCCAGTCCACCATGGCGGGATCGATGTCCGCCTCGGTGAGCAGGCGGGTCTGGTACGCCCAGGGATAGCCGCCGTTTTGCACGTGCTCTTCATAACCGGTGGGGGCCATGTCGGGCACCACGATGAAGGGCGCATTGGACCAGCGCTTAACGAACGGCCAGTCCACCAGATCCTTCTTCAGGATAACGTGGCACCAGCCCAGGCCCATGGCGTTGTCGGTGCCGGGACGGATGGGCAGCCAGTACTTGGCGGTGCGGCCCAAGTTGCTCTGGCGCGGATCCACCGAAATGAAGGCATCGGCGCACCGGGCAACGTCCACAACGGTACGGCTGGCATCGTCGTAGTTTGATATCGACTGGTCGGTAGCCCACTGTACAAACTTAGTTGAGTGGTTGATTACCTCGGACCACGACCAAGCTTGTACATTGTCAAGGCGCGAGCTGAAATGGCGCGGGCCCTTGCACACTTGGTATGCGGCCACAATGTTGGGAGTGCCGAAATGGGTGAGCGCCATACCAGCGTCGGACTGCATGCACCATTGACGGCCAGTACCGCACCAGGTAAAGGTAGACTCGCGGCCGTACTTGTCGGTGATCTCCAAAATATTGTCGGCAATGGTCTGATATGCCTCGTCCCAGCTGATGCGGGTCCAACCGGGGTCGTCGTCGCCCTTGGGGTTGGTGCGCTTCATGGGGTACTTGATACGGTCGGGATGATAAGCGGCCTGGATGGATGCCTGGCCCTTCGAGCAGTGATTGCCCATAGTAAGGAAGCAATCATCGTCGCCTTCTGTACGAATCACCTTGCCGTCCTGCACGTACACCCACACGCCGCACTCTACCTTGCC